>JBIOWC010000701.1:0-15243 GCA_044868105.1 Blastocatellia bacterium | reverse complement strand
CCTAATTTTATTGCTTATACTCGCAGCGTTACTTTTCTTTATCCCCTCAGCTCCTATAATCAGGTTTATTTCATTAGCAATGGTCTGCCATTGCTAATCGGAAGTAGCAAAACTGTAGCACTTCGCTTCTTCACCAGGCTGAGGCTAGAGAAAATACTGAAGGATTTATCTATGTCTTTATTTTGTAAGTTAAGCCGCAGACATTATTGGTCTATACCTCATCGTTCAGATGATAACCAACTGGTGCAAGCGTGTTATGAATGTGGCGCAGAGCGCACCGTCGTTGAAGTTTATAAGGAAGTTATCGATTTGAATTTTGTAGAACCGGCGAAAGCCAAGTCTGCGAACTCAAGACCAAGCTTCATTAAAAGGCTCGTTGCTGTAAAATAACCCGCAACCTTACAAGAGCAATTAATTCTGCCAGATTGCCTTCTCCCGGCATGCAAACCGCCAAGCGCAGGCGCGGTGTGTTCTGTCTGGCTGATCGTTTAGCGCCGGTTGCCAGTCAATAAACGATCTGGCAATGCTGAGAGCAGATTGCGAGGCTTTCTACCGCCCATCTCCCTTGACCTTGAACTCCGGGCAACGCGGGTTAGCTATTTTTTGTCCGTCGCGACTTTTTCAAGCATTTCAACTTTCAAATATTTTTTATCTCCGGCTTCGCGCACCGTTCCAGTGATTTTGACCAATTTGCCAATCAAATTGAACCACTCCTTGCCTTTCACTTTACCCGGTTCAAGTACATAGAGGGTTGCGCCGCTCTCTCCCATCACCGCCAGAGCCTGCGGGATGTCGCGCTTTGCGCATCGAATCGCGCATTGAATATCTTTCTCATTGCCATAAGGCGTCGTCTTGCGGTCAGCTTCATCCCAGCAGACCGAACAGACGATCTGCCCTTCGAGGGTAACCGCTGCTAGCGGTTTATTTTTTGCCAAACTGAGCGCAGAAACCGTCAGTAGCGATAAACCGATGGCCAAACAGTTGGTAATTTTTTTCATCCCTAATCCTCCGAAAATCTGATTAGCGAATCTCGAATGTCAACGAAGCCCACTTGGATTCGTAATTGACCTGGGCCTCGCTCATGTCCGTCATGTGAATAAATTTGATGTACCACTTCCCCGCCCCGCGCAAGCCAATGCGCGCCACCCCGCTGGCATCGGTGCGCACGCTCGGACTGGCAAGGTGTTTACCGTTCACCTCCCGTCCGACCATCACAAATTGATTGACAATTGGGGCGCCGTCTTTCAAACAAAGAACTTCAAGCGACTTTCCGGGTTTCAACTCATAAGGATTTTGCTGCGGGATAATTTCAACCGGATAACCGAGCGGCGTTTTGAAATTTTCCGTTCGCATCGCGCCAACTTGAAAGAGGGCTTTAACATGTTTCGAGTAACGCTCCTGCGAATGTTTATTCAATTCGCCATCGCGTTTGCGTTTTGCCAGCATATCCGGCACTCCGTCATGTGCGAGATAGTCATTAAAAGCCCGGGCTTTCATTTCAAGCTCTCGCGGTTTCGTGGACAGCCCTAAAACATAGGTACCGGCGTCTGCGGTTGGCAAATTAAGCCGGGCTTCCGTTCCCTTATCAAACCAATCCGCAAGCGGCGGATTCAAGCGCTTGCCTGCGGGTATGATGAGGCTGACATCTTGAAAACGATTGCGCTCAACCGCATTTTCACTCTTCCAATAATCGCCATTCATCAACCGCACGGTCACGGCTGAGTTGGGTTGCGGGAAATAATCATTGAGCTTCAAAAACAGATCATGGGCTTTAGCCGACACCACAAGAAAAATGGAGAGCGCAAAAACAGACAGAAGTTTTCGCTTCATCATTCAATCACCCTTTCGATTCAAATAGAGATTTCGCAAACGATTTGCCCATCCTGCAAATGAATCGTGCGATGCGCTAAAGCGGCATTGTCGGGATTGTGCGTCACCATAAAAATCGTTTGTCCCTGTTCATTTAATTTCAAAAAGACTTCGATTATTTCACGTCCGGTCTTGGTATCAAGCGCGCCGGTCGGCTCATCGGCTAACACCAGAGGAGGCTCGTTTACCAGGGCGCGGGCAATGGCCAGTCGCCCCTGTTCGCCACCCGACAGTTGATTCGGCAGGCGTTCGCTTTTATCGGCAAGCCCGACGCGTTCCATAACCCGAAGCGCTTTTTCACGTTTCGTTTTGGCGCTTTCGTTTGTCGCGGCCAGCGGCAGCATGACGTTTTCAATGGCGTTCAGGTAAGCGAGCAGATGATGTTGTTGAAAAACGAATCCGAGATATTCGCGGCGAAAATCGGCGCGGCGTTCATCGGCGAGCCCATAGACGTCAATCCCATCAATTATAACTTTGCCGCTGCTCGGATGATTCATTGCCCCGACGATGGTGAGTAAAGTGCTTTTGCCTGAACCCGAAGGCCCCATCAAACAGACAAACTCGCCCTGTTCAATTTGCGCGCTGACCTTTGAAAGCACGGATACGCCGGCCGATTCGGCGTTCGATTCATAAACTTTGCTGACATTTTCGATTGCGACAAACGACATAAAAGTTAATAACGACCTGGCGGCTTGAGCGGCAAACCTGGGTTTAGGCCCGGGGTGACTCGTTCACTATAAATTTTTGATTAAGGCCTTCCTGGTTAACGCTAAACGTAGCGAACAGATTCCGCCGGGTCTAAGCGCGAAGCGCGGATGATGGGATAGATACTGCTGAGCGCGCCCACCAACAAACCGGCAGATATCGCGGCAAGCGCAATCACGGGGCGCCATTCAAAAGCCACCGGGGTCTCTGCGAAATAAGGTAAGGCCAAAAAACTGGCCAACATCCCTAAACCCCAGCCGATCAGTCCGCCAAGCAGGCTGATGAGGGTGACTTCAATCATCAATCCTTTGATGATATGCGATTTGCGAAAACCGATGGCGCGCAATACGCCAATCTCTTTGGTGCGTTCAATGACCGAAGCCATCATGGTTGTAAAAATCATCAACACCGCAATGGCCAGCACAATCGCGGCAACAACAACGGCAAAGCGCGTCAAGCGTTCGACGGTTTCGGCGCGGGCGCGTGCCGATTGTTGAATGGCCGAGACTTTCGCTTGCGGCAGGCGTTCGCTGATTTGCGATACGATGTCGCCTATTGGACAGTCTTTGCACAAGGCGCTGACTTCAATCAAGCTCAATTGCTGGGGCTTATTTAACAGCGTCTGCACATGAACGAGTTTGCCAAAAATGATGCGGTCATCGGCGCTTCCGGTTTGCCCGATGACTCCGACGACGCGATGTTCGCGTCCGGCAATTTGTAACTTATCGCGAACAATTTTCAAATCGGGCTGGGCATTTTCGTGCCCGTCCGCCGAATGATGTGCCGCTTTAGAGCCGGTTTTTACCTTGTCCGTCACTTCAATCAGTGACAGAGCTTTCGCGGCTTCGTAACCAACAAGCACTTCGTTTTCATCGGCTGGTGCCGCGCCGACGATTTGCCACCAGCGTTTTAACTTTAACTCGCTATCGAAATCAACGCCGGCCAGCAACATCTCTTTGCCTTCGACATTGACCGCGCCTAAGAGTTTCGGCGAAATAAAGCTCAAGCGATTGCGATACGGAATATCGAGAATGTGGCGCGCGTCTTCATCGGCAAGCTGTTGCACGTCGAATGACACGCTCGACACAAACACCCCGCCGTAATCGAGCGAAAGATTATTCGATTGCGGCACGATAACGATGTTGGCGCCGAACTGGTCAAGCTGAGCGCCAATCTCTACTTTGATGGAATTGCTGAGACTGAGAAGCGCCACCGCCGTGCCGATACCAATGGCGATTCCGGCAACCAAAAATGAGGCTTTGCCTTTGCGGCGTTTTAAGTTTGCAAAAGCAAGTGTGCTGATTCGCATAGGATTCCTTTACTTGCCCCCAAAAGGCACCAAAAACATAAAAAGAAAACAACTGTTGAAAATTAAGGTCATCAACCGAGCAACGAAATCGTTTGAGCGAAATCGCTTGAGCGAAATCGTTTGAGCAACGTATTGCGCCTTTTGTAGCCAGATTAAATCTTACTATTGAAAATAACTGCCGCGACTTTCCAGTTCGCTGTTTTTGATGACCAGTTGTCCGTCTTCAACCGCACAGGCTACGCCAACCGGATTACAGCCGCCCGATACCTGATTAATCAGATTCGAATGAAACTTCATGCCGCAATTATTACAGACCATGAAATCGCCTTCCTGACGATAGCCTTTCTTGGCGTGAAAACAGGTGTCGCAGGCATCCATGGCGGCGCGATATTTTCCATCACTGCTTTTGACGGCAAAAAAACGCACCGGCGTGTTGGAGGTGGTGGTGTAGTCGAAGAATTTCGCTTTGCCGCCCTCCAAATCCGCGAGCGCCACGGTCACGGCGTCCGACCGTTGCTTTGCGGCGCTTGCCGATTGATTATCGCCAACTCCCTGGATTATGAAATAACCGGCAATGACCGCTGCCGCAATGACCAGAATCACCACCAGAATTTTCACGGGATTCTGCTTTGGTTGTTTAGTGAATTGCGCGCGTTTGCTTTCGAAATTCGATTTTGTCTGTTCGCTCATGCTATTACCTCTATGATTTATCAACTCTGATGTAAAATCAGTTGCGGAATGCGACGCGCGGTTCCGCTGCCGCGGCGGTGAAATTCAGTTTGCCAGGTAACCCTGCTGATTTTCCGTAGCCCGCTTTCATTAACTTTGCCACCGTTGTGCTTCCGTTATTCTTCGTTATTTTCATGTTCGTGTTTATGAGAAGGCTTGGCATCGGTTTTTTCCACGCGACCTTCTTTTACCATAGTCATCACCTTGTCGTACATCTCCGGTGTGAGCACCCGAACATAGGTCATCATTCCCATACTTGCCCCTGTCCACCCCTTTGCCATGCCATAGGTTTCAGGTTTGGCAACTGCTTCGTCCATCTCCATCCACATATCCTGTGGATAACCTTTGACGCGCTTTTCGGTTTGACCGACCGGCACCAATGCCATGCCGCATTTCGGACACGCGCCCGGTTTATCGGAGCGAATTTCCGGGTGCATTGTACAGGTATAAACGGTCTGCGGTGCAGATTCGTTACCTTGTCTGGCAGCCAAATTTGAAGTCTCCTTTTCAGATTTGGTCATCCCCATACCGCGACCAAAACCGGGGCGCAATTCATTAGACAAAGCATTGCCACGACGCACAATTCCCATGCCTTCCTGCATTCCTTTGCCAGTCTGCATTCCCTGTGTACCGTGCGCCATGGGGCCCACCATAGAAACCATCTGGTTCATCATGTGATGCGGCAAGTGACAATGCAACATCCAATCGCCAAGATATTTCGCTTCAAATTCGATGTCGCGGGCTTGCGCGACCCCGACCAGCACCGTGTTACCCGGATACCAAGCCGATTCAGGGATGCGCCCGCCTTCGGTTCCGGTGACTTGAAATTGCCCGCCGTGCAAGTGAATCGGGTGATGGTCCATGCCGAGATTGACCAGACGTATACGCACCCGCTCGCCTTGTTTAACCAGCATCGGCGTACAGGCAGGTCCGGCTTTGCCGTTCATGGTTAACCAGTTGAATTCCATTGAAAGCGTATTCGGCACCGTGTTATTCGGCAAGATGGCCCACTCCTGCAAAATGATGCCGAAATCTTTATCTATGTGCGGCAGGTGCGGTCTTTTCGGATGCACAATAAAAAATCCAATCATCCCCATCATCTCCTGCATAGCCATATGCGAGTGATAGAAGAAAGTGCCGTTTTGATTGAGCGTGAATTCATAAGTATAGGTTTGGCCCGGATAGATGAGCGGTTGGCTGATTGCCGGTGTGCCGTCCATCTCAATTGGCACTTCCAGCCCGTGCCAATGTGGCGTCGTCGCTTCGGGCAATTTATTCTCAAAAATAATCCGCACGCGGTCACCTTCGTTGACTTCAATCGTCGGCCCCGGCGTGCTGCCGTTATATCCCCAGGCGTCAACCGTACGCGCATCCATATGTTCGGAGGCCGGCAAAAATTCAACGCGCACGGGTTCGGCAACCAGGCGAAAAACCTTCACGCCGTTATCGAGCGTAAACGGTAATTTCGCAATATCAGGCGCGTGAAAGGGGACTACTGTGCCTGTTTGGGTCGCTTGAATATTTGGCCGGGTTGTTGCCTTTGTCGCCTTTTTTTCATCAGCCGATGGGGGTTGATGCTGTTCGTGTTGAGCTAAAACTTTGGTGTTCGCTAAAGCGCCGGCGCCGAGGAGCGCCGAACCTCTTAAAAAATTTCTTCGACCGTTATTCATGACTATCACCTCCCTGGGTCAATGGCCCGCTTTCCCCCGTGCGCCTTATCTCAGGCGCATCAAGCCCGCCGCTAAGCAAATAACCTTGAATCTGGATGCCGCTTTGCCAGAGACTCACCAGCGCATTCAGGTATTCGGTTTGCGCTTTGACAAAGGCGCGTTTGGCAATCAACACCTGCGGATAAGCGGCGGCCATCTGGGCAAAACTCGCAGCGTAGAGTTCAAAGGATTTTTTGGCGCGTGGCAAAATCGCTTCACGATAACGCTCAACCGTGCGCTGGGCGTTTTGATAATCGCTAAACGCGGCCGCCAACCTGACGCGCAGCGCGAGTTCAAGGCGCTGGACTTCGCGTTCAGCCGAAGCGAGTTCGGCTTCAGCCGCGGCGATGCCGCCCTGGTTGCGATTAAAAAGGGGCAGGCGAAAGCCGAGTTCGATTCGCGCTTCGGGTCCCGTCCTTCGCGGAAACGGCGCACTGCCAAGTTCAAGCTTTTCTGTGCTGTACCCGATGCCGCCGCGCAGAACCATATCCGGTACGCGTTCGGCTTTGGCGCGGTCGAGCGCGGCGCGCGCGCGTTCAACGCCGGTTCTCGCAATTTTCATGTCCGGACTGTGTAGCAAAAGCGTTTGCGCGACACTCGCTTTATCAAACACCGGAAAACCTTTTTCCAGTTCGCCCGCCAGAGGCGCCTGCTGCAACATCGGGTCGCCGACGGCCGCCGCCAGTTGTTGCCAGCTTTTCGCGAGTTGGTTTTCAGCCGTGGTGAGTTCGACTTCAGTTTTTTGCGATTCGATTTCGACATCAAGTTGGTCAGCCTGGTCGGCTTGCCCCAAATTCAACAACTCCTGGCTGACGCTCACCGCTTCACGAGTAATTTTGGCGAGTTCAGTTTTCGCTTCGACTAACTGTTGCGCGCCGAGCGTTTGATAAAAGAGCATCTGTACGGTGTTCAAAACGCGCAGGCGTTGGGCTTCGGCTTGCGTAGTGATTTGCAGTTTTTCCTGTTCGGCAACTTGGCGGCTCTTTTTCAATTTGCCGCCGAGCGGAATTTCCTGTTCAACAAAAAAGAAATGTTCGCTTTTATTCGAGAACGAACGAAAAGCGAATTCTTCACCGCTGTAACCCACAATGGGGTTGGGCAATAATCCTGCCTGTACTCGCCGACCTTCGGCAGCCCGAATATTTAAGTTAGCTTGCGCCAGCGTCGGATTATTTTTCAAAGCCATCTGCTCAAGTTCAGTTAGCGTGATGGCTGGCGCAGTTTTCTGATTTACCTTTTGCGGTTCATCAGGTTTTTGATAGGCCCTGGCTGCAATGGTGAAGGGCTGGACAAACAACCCCACCAGAACAATGGCCACGCAAAACGATTTCATAATTTTCTCCTTAATCCAATCAAGCGATGCCCGTGCATTTGCCTGGTGCGAACCCACACACGAAGGCACATTTTGCCTTTTAAGATTTGCGTTTGTATGAAGAGAGAAAATTAAATCAGCAGGGCGTGATGCAGAATAAAAGAGGGCGGCGAATAACCCGAAGGCGCGCCGCAGGATTTTGGTTTGAGCGCGCGTTTGACGATGTGGTTATTTTGAGGATTTCCGTCAGCAACAATCGGCGTCGAACCGGTTGGTTGAGGGTCGCGGTTGTTGACGGTTGCTTGCTGTGGGGAAATCGGAACCGCAACCGCACAACAAGGTGGCAGGGTCGTAGATTTTTGATTCGCCCGGGCTGCGAGTCGCGCTTTCGATGGTTGAGAGGTGTGAAGCGCGCGGCAGCAAGAATGCGGGTCACTTTGCAGCGACACACAGGCGAGGGCTTGCGACAGGGCGCCGCCAAGCAGTGATGCCAGTAAAATAATTTGTATAACTTGTCGCTTCATTGAACTGTTTAGGATGCTAGCACAGTAAACTTGGCTTCTTCAAACGAGCCTACCTGCTGCAATGAACTGTCAAATTCCTTATTACTCGCCAGCCTCATATTTTGATTCGTTCCGCAGGTAGTCAAAACCAACGTTCAATCCCGAATTATTCGGTGCCCGGTTTTTTCATATCGAATTTTTCCAAACGATATTGCAAGGTGCGAAACGAAAGCCCCAGGAGTTTCGCGGCGCGGGTAATGTTCCAGCCGGTCTGCTCCATGGCCTGGGTGATCAGCGAGCGTTCCAGTTCCTCAAAGGAAATCCCTTCAGGCGGCAATTTGAAATTGAAATTATTTGCCGGGGTTCCCTCTTGACGAATTTCCAGCGGCAAATCTTCAACCGTGATTTCATCGCCCTCGCATAGCAGAATGGCGCGTTCGATTGCCGAATCAAGCTGGCGCACATTGCCGGGCCAGGAATAGTTCATCAATACATTTTTGGCCGACGCCGTGATGCCTTTGATACGCCGTTGCGCATTGCGACCATGTTTAGCGATGAAGAAATCAATGAGCAGCGACACATCAATGCGGCGATTGCGAAGCGGCGGCAGATTAATCGGAATGATATTCAAGCGATAATATAAATCTTCGCGGAACCGCCCGTCTTTGACCATGGCTTCAAGGTCGCGATTAGTTGCGGCAATCACCCGCACATCAACCTTAAGGGGCCGCGTGCCGCCGACGCGCATCACTTCACGCTCCTGCAAGGCGCGCAAAATTTTCGCTTGCATCGGCACACTTAAATCGCCGATTTCATCCAAAAACAGGGTACCCCGGTCGGCAATCTCAAATTGACCTTTTTTCTGCGCGTGCGCCCCGGTGAAGGAACCTTTTTCGTGACCGAAGAGTTCCGATTCCAGGAGATTTTCGTTTATCGCCGCACAATTGACGGCTTGAAATATCTCGTTGCGGCGCGGACTGGCTTGGTGAATAGCGCGGGCGACCAACTCTTTGCCGGAACCCGATTCGCCGCGTATCAACACCGTTGAACTCGACCCGGCGACTTTTAAAATCATCTTTTTAACGCGCTCGATCTCTTCCGATTGCCCGATGATTTCATCATCAATGGCGTTTAGGCCAGCCAGCGCGCTTTTGACGACATTGAGCAATTGTTCCTGGTCAACGGGCTTTTCCAGATAATCATAAACCCCTGCGCGCATGGCGCTCTTGACCGATTCGACGGTGCCGTGCGCGGTCATCATCACGACGATAATCGAAGGGTCAAGGTCAGAGAGTTCATTGACCAGTTGCACGCCGTCCATGCCGGTCATTTTATAATCCGTAAGCACCAGATCGAACTTATGTTCGCGAGCGAATTTTACCGCCTGTTCGCCGCTTTGCGCCGTGGTCACATCGTAACCCGCGTCCTCTAAAATCATCATATAAACTTCGCGTTGGTTCTTTTCGTCATCAACAACTAAAACTTTATTCCTTGCCATTCCCTATCTCCAGTAATGAGGACTGAGGACTGAGGACTGAGTGCTTTTTCAACTCGCCCTCAACATAGTGAACCTCTGTCCAATATTTTATTTCCTGCTCAGTCCTGAGTCCTCAGTCCTCAGTCCTTCCCGTTTGCTGCATCCAGTTTAACAGTGAATGTCGTGCCGAGTCCCACTTCGCTCTGCACATCAACGCTGCCTTGATGTTCTTCAATAATCTTTTTGGTCACCGCAAGCCCCAGCCCAAAACCGGTTTGCTTGGTTGAAAAATAGGGCGCAAATATTTTGTCTATATTCTCCTGGCTGATGCCCACTCCGGTATCGCTGATGATAATTTCGACATCGCCATTCATCTTATGCACACTGGCCGAGAGGGAGCCGCCCGCCGGCATCGCCTGCAAGGCATTAATGGCAATGTTCGATAAACAGGATTTCAATTTTTCGCGGTCGCCGTTAACCTCGGCCGGGGTCGCGTCTTCATCAACTTTAATTTCTACGCCCTGGTCATCGGCCTGCGGACGAACCAGGGCGAGCGTTTCATCTACCAGTTCGCGCATATCGAATTTTTGTACCGCCAGGTTTGCCGGGCGACCATAATTGAGCAGGTCGCTGACCATGCGATTGAGGCGGACGATTTCATCTTTGATGGAAGAGAGCAAGCGCGTAAATTGGTTGCGTTTCTTCTCATCTTCGGGCGCGAATTTATTGCGCACCAGGTCAATCGAGAGGTTGATGACGTTGAGCGGGTTGCGAATCTCATGGGCGACGGATTGCGTGAGCCGGCCGATGACCGCCGAGCGCTCGGCTTGATTGAGTTTCTCTTCCAGCTCGCGTTTGTGTTTGAGTCCATCAATCATTTCATTGAAAGTTTCGGCGAGTTGCCCGACTTCATCATTGCGAAAAATATTGACGCGGAAATCGAGCTGGCTATCGGCCACCCGGCGCGCGGCGCTGGCCAGTTCCTGAATCGGGCGAGTGAATTGCCAGCCGATGATGACGGCTATCACCAGCGCGACAACCAATAGCCCGGTGGTCAGCCATTGCCGGATATTCGAAAATGTTTGATTCCGTTCGGCCAATTTATTTGAGGTCGCTGAAACCTGCTTGAAGATGGCCCCCTGGTTCGTGATGATAACAATCCAGTGCAACCCTTTATTCGCAGTGTCGGTTGAATACCAATAAGTCTTTTCCGTATAGCCCCGATTTTGCACGGCGCCGACGAACGGGTCGCCGGGTAACTCGTAAGTGCCGGGGGTATCCGGGACATAGAGCTTCTTATTTTCTTTAACAAATTTCTCTAGGGTGCTGTCAACCACCATGCCGTTTTTATCGGCGATAATGATGCACTCAACCGTCTTGGGCATATTGGCGGAAGTAACCGTTTCATAAAGAAATTTCGTGCTCCCCAAACTTGAAGTCGCCATGCTCACGGCTTGAATAAAATCCCCGTAGCCATCGTTAATAATATTCTCTACGCGGTCTCTTTGTTGTTCAATCTCCTCATTGATTTTGCGTTGCGCCCAGTAATCGAGCGCCAGGATAACGCCGATGGTGAGCAACAGGCACGCCGCCAGCAGCATCACCAGCCGGGCGCGAAAAGTCTTCAAGAATTGAATATTCTCAGGCATCGTCAATCAACCATCACGCAAATTGCGCCGGTAAATCATAACATAAAGGGTTTCAGGTTTTGGATTTCAGATTCGCAAGTTGAGGTTGCTTTGAATTTTTGTTGCGGCGCCATCGTCCGCTACTCGCCAGGTTTGCCGGGCAGGCTAACGATGCGCCGTTAACCTTCGAGTTCGTCAATGTCGCGCAGTGCGGCGCGCACGTCCATTAAAATTTTGCCGAGCCTATTTTTTCCGGTTCCCTTGGTGCCGCAGCCCCAATAATAATCCCCGCTGGTCTTTTCAACTAGCACCTGGTCGCCGGTTGAGAGCAAAATTTTGCGAATCCCGGCGTGGGTTGCAAATTTCTGCGTGACGGCGCGGCGCATCACCTCATCTTTAACCGCTTCCCAATCTGCGCGTAACGGACGATGGCGCTCCCGACCTTTATTGGCGGCATCTTTCGGGGTTTTCGCCAGTCGAATCTCTTCCTCATGTTCAGTGCCGGCGAATTTCTGCGCCTGGAAATAGTGTTCGCTGGTCTTCCAGTATTTGCCATCGAGTTCAAACCCGTGCGCCGAAAAATTTGAAAAACACCCGTAAGGGATTTCACGCGTGCTGTAAAAATAGATGGGCATAAATGTCCTTGAAGTCAGATTCGGCGAGATAAAACGTGTATTAAGTTTTGGAGCGGGCGACGGGGATCGAACCCGCAACTTCGAGCTTGGGAAGCTCGCACTCTACCATTGAGTTACGCCCGCTTTTCAAAATGCGTTGCTATGTTATGATGCATTTTAGAGAGTTGTCAATAAATCATCACCACCAGAAGTTAATCATCTCTTGTTTGAAAGGATTATCGCCCTACGACAATTCACTCGTCGCGCTTTTTGGTGACGATAGGCTTGAGCTTAGCGTAGGTATCGAGAACTTCCTGTTTATGTATGGGGTTGGCGTTGTCGAGGATGACGTGGCGAACGGTGACGAGCAAGCGCTCGCGTTTTCCAGCAAAGCGGCCGGTTAAGGGGCGCTGCCCGGTGACATCCACCAAGCCTTCGCGCACCCATTTCCAGAACTGTTTTTGTGTTGTCCAAAAGGCGTTGTCATTGGCGCAGACAATTTTCGCATTCTTTTTTTTCGATTTCCGGGTGTCGGCAACAGCTTGCAGGTCTTGATCCAATTCGTCAGATGTTGGTAATGCTTCATCCTTCATAACTGTCTTTTACCTTATCAATACAAACGATTACCGACAACCGGCTAGCGCTTATTTGTCCAAAACCTCAGCGACTTTCGCGCCCATATCAGCGGGGCTTTTGACGACGTGAATGCCCGCGGCTTCCATGGCGGCCATCTTCTCGGCCGCAGTGCCTTTGCCGCCCGCGATAATTGCCCCGGCGTGCCCCATGCGTCGGCCGGGAGGCGCGGTCTGTCCGGCAATAAACCCGATGACCGGTTTCTTCATATTCGCTTTAACGAAGGCCGCCGCCGTCTCTTCAGCCGTGCCGCCGATTTCGCCAATCATAATCACCGCATCGGTATCCGGGTCGTCATTAAACAACCGCAAAGCATCGGTGTGCGTTGTGCCAATCACCGGGTCGCCGCCTATGCCGATGGCGGTCGATTGACCAAATCCTGCCAGGCTCAGTTGATGCACCGCTTCATAGGTCAGGGTTCCGCTACGCGACACCACGCCGATGCGACCCTCTGAATGGATGTGGCCAGGCATAATCCCGATTTTGCATTTGCCGGGCGAGATGATGCCCGGACAATTAGGCCCGATGAGTCGCGTGTTTTTGCCTTGCAAATAATCGAAGGCCTTGACCATATCGAGTGCCGGAATGCCTTCGGTGATACAGACCACGAGCGGCAGCCCGGCGTCGGCGGCTTCCATAATGGCATCGGCAGCAAAGGGTGGCGGCACATAGATGACGCTGGCGTTGGCGCCCGCCTCTTTGACGGCCTCGGCGACGGTGTTAAAAATCGGCACGCTTTCATGCGTGGTTCCGCCCTTTCCGGGGGTTACGCCGGCCACAATATGGGTGCCGTATTCAATCATTTGTTTAGTGTGAAAAGTGCCTTCTTTGCCGGTGATGCCCTGCACCACCACGCGGGTATTTTTATCAACAAGTATGCTCAAGCGATTCTCCTAAAGTTGTCAGATGTCAGATGTCAGCCAGATAAGGTCTCTCAATCTAACCTCAAACCTCTGGCAGCTATTTGGCGTTTTCAAAAGACGAGCAATATAGCATACCGCTTAAAAAGATGTGAAGGTTAGGTTACGCCGCGCGCTTACTGGGCGGCGGTGATTTGCGCCCGCAGCACAAAACGCGATTTACCGTCTGGCGTGCAATTCGGACAGATAATTTCAACTTTGTACCAGGCGCTGCGCGGCGCGCGAAATTCCGTGGTCTTGCCAGCCCATAAAACCCCGTGGTCGCCGATTTCGCTCCAATCGTCGAAAAACGAATTGCTCTGGGTGTAATAAATAAAGCCTAAGGCGTCGGCTTGCGGCGGAAATTTTTCGCCGGTTATCGCTAGCCTTTCGCCGCTCAGCATCGCCACGAAATAACTTCTGATACAACCCCGCTGCAAACATTCCTCTTGGTCAAAGACCATGTAGATAGGCGTCTGGGAAATGGTGAGCGGCGGATAAAGCGCTTGCGCATGTTCGCCAAGCGAACTTTTCGAGGCATAGATAAATTGCCGTTCGCCTCGGATTGCCGTTTGCCAGGCCGGCAAGACGCGCTCTTTATCACTATCCAGGGCTTTGCCAAAGCCAAACAGAATGGGAAAAATCAGCGACAATCCCAATAATTGATTGCGCAAACTGCGGCGTTCGCTTGAACGCATGGCGCGGTCCTGGCGCGCCGCCTCTTCAATCGTCATCCTGAGCGACGCGGTTTTGCCGCGCGCTTTGCTAATCCACGCTTCAGGCATCTGCACAAGATTATCTGTGCCACAGTAATAGCAGGTTTCGCCAAGCGCATCCGCTTCAATCGGTAAAGGCGCGGCACATTTTCGACAGCCGAGCGGCGCCCCAGCCCGTTTCGGCGGCAAGGCCGCCATTGCCGCTTGCAGCCGCAGGCGCGACTGGGTTCGCCGGCGACCATAAACGCCCAGGACAATCGGCAAGCCAAGCGTCGTGAACATCAACGCGCCTATGAGCGTGAAATACTGGGCGTTGGTTAACGTATCCGCGAGATTCGCGTGAATGGTGTTGCTGATGGCATCCGTCCCTTTGCTGATGACAATGCCGGCAAAGACAAAGACAAAGGGCAGAAGAAAGAGATAGCCAAGCCCCAAAGAAGCGCCCGCCCACAGACGCAAAAACCAGCCGGGC
This sequence comes from Blastocatellia bacterium, assembly GCA_044868105.1. Classification (GTDB taxonomy): domain Bacteria; phylum Acidobacteriota; class Blastocatellia; order UBA7656; family UBA7656; genus JBFMDH01. Next base: position 668 of record JBIOWC010000701.1, on the reverse strand, counting down.
GGACGACCTAAGGTGTTAAACAGCCTTTGCGCTTCTGTGCGTTTCGCCGCCGTCTCGCGCTCAACGTCACGCAAAGCGCCATATTCATCAGGGATCGCCACCGTCGTCTGACAATAAGGGCACTCGACCGTTTCGCCTTCGCCAAGCGGAACCGCCGCACCGCACGCCTGGCAACTTAAAATCTGCAAAGATATTTTGAGCGCTGGAGTTCTTGAATTTTGGTCTGGGTCCGCCATAACTTTGATTAGCGGCGCAATGTAACAAATAGAGATGGCAAAAACAACGGATGATTCAAGCCGACCGTTGGAATGCGAAAGCACCCGAGGAATCCTTGCGGCATCGCTCAAAGTTAAAATCGAATCGTTGATTGTGACACTTCAAATAGTGTCACAACCTGATGCCCGCTGCGGTTATCAAGTCCGTATGCTGCCGGTGACACTCAGTGCCTCACTTCAAGTTTCCAGTCAAGGAGAATCCTATGCGTCGTTGGGCAGTGTTATTCATCGTTTTCATCCTATTGCTTTTGCCAAACCGGAACTTCGCGCAAGTCAATCCGCCCGCCGTTTCTCAACAGGCTGAAGTCTGTCAGCCATCAAAGGTACACCTTCGCATCAAATTAAAAACCGGCGACTCGCTTACCGGAGACAGTCTTGAACTCAATCAGCAGG
>JBIOWC010000700.1:0-24463 GCA_044868105.1 Blastocatellia bacterium | reverse complement strand
GAAAGCTTCAAGTTTCCAAAAGAATTCTCAGCAAGACCGCAAAGACCACAAAGTTCACAACCGGAGGGGAGATGAAATTGCTTGCGGTGTTTGCCATGTCGGTTTTCCTGTTGTTCACCAACTCGGGAAGTGCATTTAACGGAGCAACGACTGAAATCCTTTACGTTCAGAATACCTATAGCGGTGACATTACCTTGATTGGCATTCCAAGCCATGAGGTCATCGGGCGGATTGATGTCGGCAAATACCCGGATGATGTGGTTGCCGCGCCCGACGGCAAAACCATCTATGTCAATCGCATCAACAGCGCCGGCCTTGAACGCGCCCCCAATGTCGGAGATACCGGTGAAGTCATTGCCCTGAGTCCCACTACGGATGAAGTTTTATGGCGCGTGCCGGTAAACGGCATGCCGCATCACATGACGCTGACGCGCGATAGTCGTTATCTATTTGTGCCGCTGTATAACAGTTTCTGGGTTGCGGTGATTGACACACAAAAACACGAAGTCGTAGATCGCATCGGGGTTGGCAACGGCACGCATGGCACACGGTTATCGCCAGATGGCAAACGCCTTTACGTTGGTTCGATGATGAATGACCACATCAGCGTCATTGATGTCGAGACGCGCAAAATTATTAAACGTATTCCCTTTGATGATGGGGTTCGCCCGTTTGAAATGACCAGGGATGAAAAGTGGTTATTCGCTCAACGCTCGCGCTTGCACGGATTTGATGTCGTTGACCTTGGGGTCGGTAAAGTCGTGAAGACCATCAAACTGCCGCCGCTTGCCGAAGGAACGAAGTTGCCGGAATTTTATCCGCATACCGTCAATCATGGGATGGCGCTCACCGCCGACGACAAACTGCTATTTGTTGCCGGAAGCATTGCCAATTACGTCTGTGTCTATGCGCTGCCTGAACTGAAATTGTTGCATACGATTCCCGTAGGCACAGACCCGAACTGGATTGTCTTTAGCTCTGATGGCAAATTTGCATACGTTACCAATCGCGGGTCAGATGATTTATCTATTATTTCGGTGAGCGAAATGAAAGAGATTAAACGCGTGAAGGTCGGCGATTACCCGCAACGCTTGCAGGTGCTGAAAGTTTCAGGTCGCAACAAGTAATTACAACAGCTTCTAAAGAAGCTTGGATTATAAATCGCTCATCAGGCTATTAGCCTTGCGCTCCTGGCGAAGGTTTATTAAACGCGAAGCTTTTTATTAACAACTTTTCAGGTAAGTAATCATGCGTCTTCATAGATTCAACCTGGTGCTCACGCTCTTGAGTTGCGCGCTGGCCTTTTATCAAGCGCCGGCGCAGGCCTCACCCAAGAGACTGCTGTTTTTGACTCACACGGGATTATATAAGCACACGAGTTTGGCTGCTGCCGAACGCGCTGTCATTGAACTTGGCAAAGCGGGTGGCTTTGAAGTAACGGCTCTTGAAGGCTATAAACAGGAAGCGGATAAACTTGACCTCGCATTCATTTCAGCGGATTACCTGGCGCAATTTGATGGCGTAATGATGATGACCAATGGCAATCTGCCGCTGAACGACACGCAAAAACACGCCTTGCTTGATTTCATTAAGGGGGGCAAGGCTTTTATTGGCGTACACTGCGCGGCCTTGACCTTTTATAACTATCCGGAATTCGGCGACCTGCTAGGCGGTTATTACCGACGTTCCATTCGACAAAACAAAATCGCCATCTTGAAGGTCGAAGACCCGACACATCCGGCAACCCGCATGCTCGGCCAAAGCTGGCCCCTGGTGGATGAATTTTACCTATTCGGAACAGCGCCTTGGACGGCCGACCGGCCAACTGAAAATGTAGATGTGCTTTTCGGCAATCACATTCCGTTAGGTTTTTCGCGTGACCGCGTACATGTCTTATTGAGCATAGATACGGAACGCAGCGACTTGAAAGAGTTGCCCGAAGTGAAGCGCGGCGGCGATTATCCGCAAGCCTGGTGCCGAACGTATGGTAAAGGCCGGTCTTTCTATTCGGCGCTCGGTCACCGCGATGATATCTGGACAAGTGACCCGGTTTTTCGCGCCCATATTTCAGGCGGCATCCGCTGGGCCTTGGGACTGGAAAACTAGAACTCGTCTCACAAACCTTCTGAACTGGTTGAGAGGCGGCCAAAGACCGCGCCTCAACCGTGGGCGCTGATTTTTTTGATATAGGTTGTAGATGAAGTGGTGAGCTAGCTCTTCACCTCTTCACGCTTAATCCCCTTGAGAGGCAGCAGGGGCCGCATCCAGCGGCTCGGATTTTTCTTCATGAATTTCGCTGTGTGCCGTTTCGGCTGCGAGAAAAACGCAGATCGTGGTTATCGCGGCTACGCCAATGATGTAGAGGGCAATCGCCCACGAACCTCCCGTTCGCCTGAGCAGTGCCGTCGCGATAAGCGGTGAAAGCCCTCCGGCAAGCACTGAGGATAATTGATAGCCCAGTGAAGCGCCGGTGTAGCGAACCCGTGTGCCGAAAAGTTCTGAGAAAAAACTTGCCTGCGGTCCGTACATTGCCGCGTGCCCGATGACCAGCGCGACGACCAGCGCCAATACCAGAAGGCTCGTATGGCCGGTTTCTATCAACCAGAAAAAAGGAAAGGCAAATAATCCTGTGAAGATGGCTCCGAATAAATAGACCGGGCGGCGCCCCACAATATCTGAGAGCAATCCATAAGCGGGAAGCGAAAATATTTGGATGGCGGCAGCAATGGATACGGCCATCAAGGTGGTTGAATTGGTGAATAAGGCTTTCTCTTTGGTAAACGCCAGAATGAAGGCGGTGTAGATATAAAAGACCGCGTTATCTGCGACGCGCGCCCCCATTGCCAACAGCAGATTTTTGGGATGTTGTCGGATGGTATCCAATATGGGGACGCGCGATTCGGTACGGTTTTCTTTGATGGCGGCAAAAGTAGGCGGTTCGACGACCGCCAGGCGAATAAATAATCCGACAACCACCAGCACAATGCTTAAGAGAAAAGCGATGCGCCAACCCCAACTGAGAAAGGCCTCTTCAGGCAGTTTCGAGATTTGCCCGAAGATGACCGTTGAAATCAAGAGACCTGCGGGAACCCCAATCTGGGGCCAGCTTCCATAAAATCCGCGTCTTCCGATAGGCGCGTGCTCGACCGCCATCAACACTGCGCCGCCCCACTCGCCGCCGACCGCAAAACCTTGCGCGAGTCTGAGCGCGATTAAGAACGTCGGCGCCCATACGCCTACCTGCTCATAAGTCGGAAGCACGCCAATTAAGGCGGTCGCGACGCCCATCAACAAAAGCGTAAAGATGAGCATGGATTTGCGGCCGATGCGGTCGCCGAAATGACCGCAAACAATGCCGCCGATGGGGCGCGCGATAAAGCCAACCGCAAAGGTGCCGAATGAGGCCAGGGTGCCCGAGAGCGGGTCAAGCTTTGGAAAAAAAAGGCGATTGAAAACCAGCGCGCTGGCCGTGCCATAAAGAAAAAAGTCATACCATTCGATAGTCGTGCCGATGAAACTGGCAATGGCTATTTTACGAATCGAAGCGCTATCGGAAGGTCGGTTTTTCAATGCTCGGTCTCTCCTTAGCTTTGCGATCAGGCTTGCGTCACGCCGCGTTGAATCAGCTCTTCAATGGCGGTCTCTTCGTAGCCCAGTGAACGCAAAATCTCCAGTGAATGTTCGCCGACGGCCGGAGCCGGTTTAGCCTTTTCTTTTACAGAGCCTTGCACATTGAGCGGACTGTTGACGGTCTGTAGATTGCCGTGATGCGGATGCGCGAGGTCGGCAAACACCCCGCTCGTCCGCATCTGTGAATCGCTGGCTACACGATCCATGGTTGGAATAAGTCCCCAGACAATGCCTTGTTGGTGAAATAAAACTTCCCATTCGGCCATCGTTTTACGGCCAATCGCTTCATCGAGAATGGCGACAATCTCCTGATTATGTTCGGAGCGCGATTGAAAGGTGAGATAACGCGGGTCGTCAATTAATTCCGTGCGTTCGATGGCGCGACAAATTCGCCCCCAATCGTGTGTCGGGTCGAGACAGCAGAAAATAAATCGTTGACCATCCTGGGTTTGATATTGATTGACTAACGGATTAAGTACCGTAAAGCGTGTGCGGCGTGTAGGAAATTCTGCGCCGACCAGCGCCGCTTGAATTTGACAACTGTTGCTCCAGGCGCCGGTCGCCATCAGCGAAGTCGAAACCTTGGTGCCGCGCCCGGTCATCTGCCGCTGATAGAGCGCCAGCATAATCGAACCGAATAAGGCCAGCGACACCGGATGGTCGCCGGTTCCGCAAGGCGTGGCGCCGGCTTGCACCGTCAAATCATAGATCAACCCCGTGAGTCCCGAACGCGCCCAATAAGCGGTGGTGTCATACCCCGGTTTATTGGTGTCCGCCCCCGCTTCGCCATAGCCTGTGATGTGCGCGTAGATGAGTCGCGGATTGAGCGCCGCCAGCGTTTCATATTCGACCTCTAACTTGGTCGTCAGTTCAGGCGGGTAATTGGTGACAAACACATCGGCCGTTTCAACAAGGCGATGCAAGGCTTCACGCCCCGCTGGCTCTTGCAAGTTGAGCGCGAGACTTTTTTTGTTGCGCGCGTCGAGCAACCAGCAGTAGTTCAACTCTGAAACCGGCATACCCGGAAGAAACGAGAGATGGCGATACGGGTCGCCGTAGGGCGGGCGCTCGATCTTAATCACTTCGGCGCCGAAATCCGACATGATGGTTGCCGCAGCGGGTCCTGCGATATAGGTTCCGCAATCAATAACCCGCAGTCCTGAAAGAATATTTGCTTGATCGTTCATAGCCAATCTATCAATCAACTTTCAATTGAAAGTGCCTAGAATCCGCCCACCGGTTTCATTCGCCACCCAAAGGCCTAGAAGACACACACGAGAACCCCTCAATAAAATTGCCTCAAACAATTCAAGAGGGTAAGAAATTATGTTGCGCCTTTGGGCGGCGATATTTTTGCATTTCAAATTATCGAGTTACTTCTTCAAATATTGATCGAACCATTCAATCGCCAATTTGATTGCCTGCTCGCGCAATTCACGATAGACCCCGTAATGCGTGATGTTCGGAAGCGACACATATTTCTTTTTGGTTCCCGGCATTCGGTCGTAAGCGAGTTTCGCATGGTCTTTATTGTCGAATAGCTCTTCTTTTTCGGCGACGATAAACAGCGCCGCGCAATCTTTCATTTTCGGCGCTTCCTCGAACGGAACGTAATGCAACAGCTTGTCGCGAATCGGCGCGCCAATCAGATTGCCGACAACTTTGGCGCGCGGTTCCGGATAGCCGACCTCGCCTCGCGCTCGTTTGGTTGCTTCGTCATGGGTGGTTTTGGTTTCGGTTTCGCCAGTGACCACCCAGCGAGAATCGAAAGCGCCGACCTGACTGACAATCGCTTTCACGCGAGGGTCGCGCGCCGCAACGTAAAATACGTGACCGCCCGAATAACTCGACCCTCGCAAGCCGATGCGGTTTTTATCCACCATGGGTTCGCCCATCGCCCAATTGATAACATTGAACCAGTCGGTTGTCTGTTCAATGGGGTCAACATATTCGCGCAATTCTTCGACTTGCGCGGAGAAACGACGACCCTCTTTTTTCTCCGGCGGGGCGGTTAGAATGACGCGCCCGTCGCTTCCTCCCCAACCGCGATAATCGAAGGTGACAACCAGATAACCGGCGTTTGCAAGTTGCAAGGCATCCCAGCGAAAATTTGCCGCTGTGCCGCCCCAACCGTGCGCCATGATAATGGTCGGCAGCGGTTTACCGGAAAGCGATTTGAGCGAGAAGAGTTCGGCTTGTAGCCGCACCCCTTCGCTGATGATGTTCGCGGTGCGAAATTCGATATTGTCAGGCGCTTTGAAGGCGCCGGCGGGCGCTTGTCGCGCTGCCGCCGGGTCGGGCGGACGAGTCGGCTGAGTTTGTTGCGCCAGGGTGACCGGTGCCGCACTCATCAATATTAGTGCGAAGACAAGAAGTTTATGCAAAATTTTCATGGGTAAAATAAGCCTCCTGTAAATTATTAAAATCGCTGAAATCAACCGAGTCCGCGCCCCATCAAATCAACAAAATTATCGTGATAGAACCGCTGACGCGCCGGCTCTGAAATGGGTTTCAAATTCTGTTCGAATCGCTTAATCGGATGGCGCCCGCCTTCGACATGCGGATAGTCGGAAGAGAACAGGCAAACCTCGTCGCCCGCTTGCTCAATCACCCAGCCGACATCTTCGGTCGGGTAAGGCGTGACGCGCACTTGACGACGGAGATATTCCGACGGACGCAGCGAGAGTTTTTGTAAGCGTTCTTCGTGTCGTCCGAAGGCTTCCAGTGCGGAATCGAGCTGGCGCATGAGTCCCGGAAGCCAGGTGGCGCCCTGTTCGATAACCCCGAACTTTAACCTGGGAAAGCGTTCCATCACGCCATCAATAATCAGTGTCGCAAGCGTTTGCGCTGGCGGCCCCGGAATCGCCATATAATCAACGGAGCGGAAATTTTCATCGCCGCCATGAAAATCTTTCACTGGCGGCAGTCCATTGACGAAATAATCCGGGTTAAGAAGTTTGCCCCCACCGCCGACATGCATGACAACCGGGAGGCCCGCTTCTTCGGCCTGTCGCCAAACCGCGTCGAGTTTAATATGACTCGGCGAATGTCCTGGGGGACAGGCCGAGGCTACCAGTAAGGCCTTGGCGCCGGCCTGGATAGCCTCTCCGGCGATTTTTGCCGCGCCTTCAAAGTCCATCAGCGGAACATAGCAAGAGGCCAGAAGCCTGCGGTCAACCGAGCAAAAATCGAGCACCGCGCGGTTATGCGCGCGGGCGACGCCATAGGTCAAATCGGCATCGCCGCCGTGTTCCAGTCTAACCAGATAGCCATTCCAAAAGGTGTTGAACACGAGCTGACTTTTGAAGCCGAGAAGGTCGAGCGCCTGCGGGCGATCTTCTTTCAAGAAGGACCCGGTTGCGAGCCAGTTTTTTCGCAGCATCAATTCTTCCTGGTCGCGTGAACGATAATCCGGGTCGGCTTGACGCTGGCGAAAGGTTGGAAAATCTCTCAGGATGCGGTGATTGCCAATCGCATTAAAAAAATATTGCGGGTCTATGCGCTGACGAATATCGGAGTCGGCATAATCGTGAAGCATGGTTGGCGTTTCCATCATGTGCGAATCGGCATCATGAATTGCCAGGGTTCCTGCATACGTCATAACTGGAAGACCTCCCCCAATTTTTTCTCAAGATTTATGGTATTGATGAATACGTTCCAAGATATTGGAAGTCCAATCAGCATAACGGCTGCGGGAATGAATGTCCATTGCTGGTAATTGATAGACCGATGATTGGACGAATGAATGAAGGGACACGCCATTATTTCTTAAACAGAGGTTGAATGTTGAAAAGTGAGGACGCGAAAAGGTTTTGCCTCTTCGCGTCCGGTTAAGCGAGCCGAAACTTAGAATGAGAGTCTTGCGGCTAACTGGAAAGCCCGCGGTCCGCCGGTTCCGAAGATGGGGTTGACCCGTCCGGTGGGCTGACCAAAGTTGAAGTTCGGGTTACGACCGGGCGCGGTTATCGTTCCAGCGGCGTTGGCCGTCGGGCGAATATAGGCATCAAGCGTGCCACTAAAGCCGGTCAGGTTTGCAATGTTGAAGATGTTGAATCCTTCTGCGATTAAATTGAGCTTGACTCTTTCCGTAAGGCGAATGGAGCGCGTGACGCGCAGGTCATGCGAGAGGAAGCTATCGCCAGAGGCGAAGTTCTGCGGTAGAACAACAAACGGATAGGGGACACCAATGGCATCGCGTTGGGTGCGCGGGATGTCTCTGAGAATGGTATTTTGCCCTGCCGGAATCGAGGCGTTGTATTCATTGACAAGTCGGCGGATGTCGTCAGCGCCCAGATTATAACCGAACGAACTGACGGTGGTGCCGGGCAGCCGGAAAACAAATGTGCCATCGCCTTCAACATCCAGCGTGCCTAAGGTCACTGAAGTCGGCGTTCCGGTTCGCATTTCCATGAGCGTCGAAATCTGCCAGTCATTGAGAATGCCGCGCAGAATTTTCTGGTCGCCTTTGAATTTCGGCAGTTCCCAAATCGCGCTGCCCGTAAAACGGTGTTTCGGATTACCGGCGCTGATGCCGTGACCTTCATGCAGGTTGTCGTTATTGGAAATGCTGACCAGTGTGGTGTAGCGAGCCAGCGCATAGGAACCGGTGAACTGGAGCCCGCGCGAGAAACGTTTGTCTACTTTAACCTGCAAAGCTTGATAACGCGAAAGAATTCCCGGCAGTCCATATTGAATTGGCCCCAATGAACATTGGGTCGCCGCAAAGGCGCGCGGGTCGGTTCGCGCCAGGGCGCTTTGCGCCGCCGTGCAAGCCGGAATCACCGGGTTGCGACCGAGAATCGTCGCCGCGCCGGTCGTCGGACTCAAGGCGTAACCGCTGAACCGATTCCAGCGATTGAGGTCGGGGAAGAACTGGTCGAAACCCGATACGCCGGCTCCGAAACCCACGCCGCGTCGCATGACATAATCAACCGTGACCGAGAGGTTGCGCATGATTTCCTGTTGCACGCCGAGATTCACCTGGAAGGTATAGGGCGCCCTTGAGGAATCGCTGTTATAGATGGCATCCAAAAGTTGCGCGCCGGCAATGGTTTTGAAAATCTCAACGCCTTGAATCGAAATATCATCTCCCTTAAATGGCAGACTGGCATTGAGCAGGGCGGTCGCCGCAGGCAGATAGTTCAACATATCACCGACCGTGAAATTGGTCGGCACGGTGAAGTTCAGCAAGCCTCCGGCAGCCTCCGGGTTCGGAAGACCTGAACCGACAACCGGTTGAAGTCCGTTGCCTGCCGGTCCAAAGAGGATGCGTTGATTCAGGGCATAGAATCCGACATTCCCTGAAATATGGTGTAACGAAACGCTTGAACGAACGACGGTCTTCTGATCTTTTCCAAGGGCCCAGGCAAATCCGAGCGCTGGATCGAAATTCTTATACTCCTTTTGCGGCCCTTTGAGATTTGTGCCAATTAAAGGCGTCAGGTATTTCGGCAGGTCTGGCAAATCTGTATAAAAGATTTGATTTTCAAATGACCAGGCCAAACCATAATTGAGCGTGAACCCTTGAAAGGCCTGCCAGGCATCTTGCCCGTAAAAACGGATGTTATGATTGGTCAAAACATCTTTATATTTGTAAGGCGCCGGTTGACCGGGGTCGCCAAGACCTATGGTAATCGTACCGGTCATCGGCAGTTGTAAAAGTTCCTGGAAAGTTGGGCGCGGTCCCGTATAACCGGGCTTCAAGCTTGCCGGGAGCGCCGCGTAAATGGCTGCTGCGCCGGGTGCGGAGGACGCGGCAACGGCGTCCGGTGAAAATGCCGAATAGGTTCCATGAGAGTTCTGATTCCAACTGCCATGACTATTTTGCATTTCGTAGTTGCCGCCGAAACGCACGCGGTGCGAGCCCTTCGTCCAGTTGACATTATCTGTCCATTGGAAAGTGCGGGGATGACGGTCTTGCGAGACGTTGACATTGGTGCCGGTGGTCAAGCCGCCGAAAAAGGTGATTTGCGGACCATCAATACCGAAACAGAGTCCGGGGTCGCCGTTAAGTCCGGTACACTCTTCTTGCGTCGGTTGTCGCAAGCGGTTTCTAAAATAAGAGTAAGAGAACCTGAAATCATTAACCAAAGTTGGTTTGAAGACACTGGTCAAACCCATCTGTGTCTGGTAAGCGTAATTGCTTGAGGTAATCCAGCGCGATTCCAAACCGGCGCCGGAAATACTATCGTTAGCATCAATATTGCCTCTAACAAAGGCATTATGTTTCTGGGTCAACGTATAGTCCATCCGGGCGCCAACCAGATGGCCATCCTGCGGTTGTTTGGAAATGTGGTTAAAGCCAAACAGTCTTGGATCACTAAAGGTCACGGTATTTGCGCCTACCTGATCGTTACGCTCATAGTTGCCAAAGAAGAAAAGTTTATCTTTTTTAAGCGGTCCGCCCAAAGTTCCGCCAAATTGTTTACGCACGAAGAAGGGGTCTTGAAGTCGCTGACAACCTTCGGAATTCGGATTCGCGCAGAAGGGCGAGAGCGCCGTCGGGTCGGTGGGGCGTTTGAATCCCGGAAAGGCCGAGAGGTTGTGGTCGCGGAAAAAGAAGAAGCCGCTGCCATGTAAATTATTTGTGCCCGTGCGGGAAACGATATTGACAGCGCCAGCCGATACCGTTCCGGTTGAGAGGTCGAACCCTAGCGTGCTGATTTGAAATTCCTGAACCGTTTCAGCCGAAAAATTCTGCGAGGTCCCACCGGTCACACGGTCATTGACGCGCGCCCCGTCTACCGAAATAAACGTCATGCTTTGCGGCGCCCCGCCAACCGAAATCTGGAAAAAATTGTTGACATTACCGGCGCCCGAAGTCGGAACATAGTTGATGCTCACGCCCGGCTCTAAGGCGGCGACTGAAAGAAAACTTCTGCCATTGAGCGGCAGGTTTTCAACCTGCCGTTTATCAACCACGCCGCCGATAACCGTATCTGTGCGATTGATAATTGGCGTCGAAGTGCCGGTCACATCTACAACATCTTTCACGGCGCCAACCGTCATCGAATAGTGATTCGTGGTGGTGGTGCCAACCTGAACCACTAACGTCTGCGTCAAGGTGGTGAACCCTTCAGCCTCAACCTTCAATTCATATTCGCCGGGTTGCAGGTTCTCGAATCCGAAGGTGCCGTCATTCCCCGCTTTGACTTTTCTGCTCGCGCCGGTTCCCTTATTGGTTGCGGTAACGGTAGCTGAAGTGATAATCGCGTCGTTTTGATCCTTTACGGTACCGTTGATGGACCCGGTTGCGTTTTGCGCCAGAGCCGGGATTATCGTATTGGTCAACAGCGCGAGAATGGTGACTGCACGCAGTAGGTAACTGAGCTTAAACTGCATACACTTTCCTCCTTTGGGCACATCATTGAATAAATGATGCGATGATGTTTGAGTTTCAGGCATATGCCTCCTCATAAACTGACTGAAAGGGGATAAAAGTCAGGCACTTTTGTCCTCTCATAATTAGAGTTGCGGAATGGCGCCGGATTCGTTTTATGCAGAATAGTTCCGGCTTTGTTTACCCCGGTCAATTGATAAACCTGAAGGTAATTTTGTCTCAGGCAAAGCGGTTTGCCTGAACATTGTTAGCTGAGACTCTCTTTTAAGCCATCAGCCTCTGGTAGACGTCGCTGGCGACATCTGTGCCCAGAATTTTCTAATCTCGCTGCGCGGATCCTGTTCGACACGGGTGTCATTGTCGAAAACCATGGTGGCGCGGGTCGTCGCATCATAAGCCGGCCAGCGCGGAATCATTGGATTATTCGGGTCGCCGGTCTTGGCAAACGCTGCCCACACGGAGGCCAGCCGGTCACACATCACTTTACCGGTTGGCGAGCCGACCCCGACAATCGTGTCGCGCACCTGATGGAATGAAGCCGCGACATCAATACCATGAACGGCGCCGAATTTGCCGTTAAAACCCGGACTCTCCCAATTCCACAGATACATATAAGCCGGCGCCTTGCCGAGCCCGGCTTTACGCTCCGCCTGGGTGATTGCCGACCGCCGGAAGCCGGAGTCTGTGAATATCTGTGCCTGAATCAGGAAAGGCGATTTTTGCGGATAGCGCTGTTTGTAAAGGGCGAAGATCTCTTCGGCTTTATCGCTGTATCGCTGGCTGAGAATGGTTTTTAAGCCGGCGTCATCGAGATTGAAATTGGTTAAACTGAGTGCCGCATCTTCAAGGGTGGTTGAGATAATCATCGGCACATCGGCGGATTCCGAAGGCGCGACCGGATCAAAGGGATGATGCGGCAAAATGGCGCCGTCAACGACCGGCGAAAAGGTTATGCCGGATTGCGCTTCAAGTAATTCCTGCCAGGAAACTTTCTGAATATCAGCGATGCGCGTCTTTGGGATATTGAGTTTAGCGAGCAATTGTTCAGCCGATTTGGTCGCATCTTCGGGGGTTCGCATCCTGAGCGACGAACCGCTCTGTACGGCGGCGCGATGAAAGAGTCCTTTTGCAGAAGGGGTAGCCAGAATCGTTGAAGTCTTCGCGCCGCCACCTGATTGCCCGAAGATCATCACGCGACTCGCGTCGCCACCAAAATTTTCGATGTTCTCGCGGACCCATTGCAGGGAAGCGACCAAATCCATAATGCCGACGACCCCGGCATTAGCAAACTCCGCTGGCGCGCCTAAATCTGCCAGATGGGTATAACCGAAACTCGCCAGACGATGATTGACCGTAACCACTACGACATCGCCGTACAGCGCCAGTTGCGCGCCATCAAAACCCGGCGCATTGCCCGAGCCGGTGGTGAACCCGCCGCCATGAAACGAAACCAGCACGGCGCGTTTGGTGCCATCGCCGATTCCGGGTGTCCAGACATTGAGCACCAGACAATCTTCACCCATGCCGCCGTTTTGCTGATCCCACATAATCATCATGCCGTACTCCCCGCGCAGGTTGGACGGGGTTTGAGGACAGATTTGCCCGTGCCCGAAACATTCGCGCACGCCAGTCCACGGCGTCGGTTTTTTGGGCGGCATAAAGCGATTTTTGCCGCTCGTGGAGGCGCCGTAGGGAATGCCTTTGAAGGTTTTGATTCCGGCATTGACGATGCCTTGAACTTTGCCGCCAGATGTTTCGACTACATAAAAAAGCTTGCTCCCGCCATTGGGCGCAGCGGTTGCGGGCGTTGACGTGGACTGCGCTTGCGCGGCTGACGTTGGCAAAGTGGATGTCGTGCCGATTGCGGCAACCGCTAAAGTCATGCCTTTGAGAAATCCGCGCCGGCTGGATTGTCCGACGGTTGAAGATAGGTTTGAATCGATGTTTTTTCTGGCCATCTGCTCACTCTCCGTTTTGAAAGAAGCCCACTGAAATGCCGTTTTGAACCGCGCTGTGCGCCTTTTTCTGAGTGCTGCCGCGCGGTTTATCCATTGAGTCCCCGCTTACCCAATCAGCGTTTAATTATCAAAATTCTATGGCTGTTAAAGAGGGCGTAAGCTTCATCTTCATGTAGCAGACAGTTCAATAAAGCTCACACCACTATTGCAAATCCGCTGTCCGGCGCCGGGCTCATTTCTTTCGATCATGCTTATTGATGAACTGCACCAGACTTTCAGGATATTCTTTCGGCATATAACCCGATGCAATGGCTGTCAGGTGCGATTTTCCGGGCAAGATGACATTGGTAAAATCCTTCACCTCACGAGCCAGGCGCGTCGTTTTGGCGTTGGGTCGGTCAAATTCGCCGTTAATTGCCAGCATGGGAATATTCAACTTGGTCAAATCAAGCGGCGGCGCTGCCGGACGCGCCGTGGTGGTTGACGCGGTAGCCGTAGTACGCGGCGGCGCTGGCGTGGAGGCCAATTTTTCCGCTTCTTCTTTACTCATTCCATTATCCATCGCATGGCGGATACGCAATCGCTTGCTGACTTCATCTTCCTGCGGGTCACGCCCTTCTTTATCCGGCGGCACTTTGGCGCGCCATTCGGGGTCAACCTCTGGAATACCTGAACCGCCGAAACTCGCCGTGATAATACGGTCGGGAATCATGCCTAAAAGCCGCCCGACGATGCCTCCACCCATTGAATAACCATGCAAGTGCGCCTTTTGGATTTTGAGATGGTTCATTAGTTCGACAACGTCTTCAGCTTTGCCCGGCCCATTCAACTGAGGCTTGTCGCTCTTGCCGTGATTTCGGCAATCAATAGCCACCACCAGGTGGTCTTTTGCCAGAGCCTCAAAAACGCCATTGGCTAACCAATTGCCTGCGGCGCTACCCGTATAGCCATGAATTAAGATGACCGGTGAACCTTTACCTTTGACGTAATAATGGATCTTCACGCCGTCCGAAGCCATCATATCGCCCTCGGTCGTTTCACCATTCGGTTTCGTTTTTTCATTGACCTTGGCTTTGTCACCGGCGAAAACCGCTCCGCCCCAGATCATCAGTAAGCTCACCGCAATTAAGGTGATAAGCTGTCTTCTCATGATTAATTCTCCTATGCTTGGGTCAATCACAACATGCCGATTGATGTCATCCCTCATCAACCGTTTGACTATGCAGGTTCAAACTCTCGGATTTGCTCGTGCGGATTAACGGATGGTTGAACCGATTAACCAGCACGTCATTGGTTGCTCTTGGGCTGCGAAACTTCGGCTTTCGATTCCAACCCCAGATGTTCACGAAACCAGTTGGCGGCCGCATTGGAGCTGATTTCAAACGCTTCACCTATGTACATTTCGAAATGGGTAATCTTGGGAACCTCAATCAATTTTTTGGCTCCAGTTAAGACGTCAAGCGCGGCATAGGCATTATCTTTATTGTTAATCAGTTCGTCCTTTTCAGCCGGAATGAACAAGACCGGGCGGTCGCCTACGGCTTTTAAATAATGAAATGGACGGAACTCGGCGACCATCTGGTTGGTTTCGATATCCACCATGCGACGGGTCGAAAAGCCGGTTTCAAATTCCGCGCCTTGTCCGGTTCTGGCGCGTTTGATGGCATCCTCAAGCGCTTTGCCTCTGAGCGGCACCGGGCCGACGGGCGCGTTCTTTCCACTGATAGAAGGGATTTGCCCGACGACGGCCTTCACGCGCGAATCCAACGCAGCGACGACAATGACATTGCCGCCCGCAAAACTTGAACCCCATATGCCAATGCGCTCCGGGTCCACTCCGGCTTCGCCTTGCAGGTAAGAGATCGCATTGCGATAGTCTTCGACTTGCTTCAGCGGAACGAGTCTGGTGCGTTTTGAAACGACCTCGGCTTTGAGGTTGGTAAATCGCTGATCATCGCGCTGATGGTCGGGGTCGGGTTTGGGCAAGGCGGACTGCGCCAGCGAAATAAAGCCGTCGCTGGTTCCCCAACCGCGATAATCAATCACCATAGCCACCAGCCCGCGTTCGGCGAATCGCGCGCCATACTTTTCAATCGAAAAATGGGTGCCGGCCCACCCTTGCCCGAGCACAACGCCGGGCATCTTGCTGGTTGTCGAAAATCCTTTGGGGAAAAATAGTTTCGCGTAACAGGCAATGCCGTCACTGTAGTAGGTAACTTCCCGCGTCGTCACGCCTTCGGCTAAGGTGTATTTCCAATCTTCCTGGGTTAAACCGGATTTAATTTTTTTCTCTTGCGCAACGGCTTGCATAACCAGACAGGCTAGTAAAACCACAAGGGGGATGATTGTCGGAACTTTTTTCATAAATTACCTGTGATTGAAATCGGCAGGGAAGTTGCTGCGTTGCCGATTCAAGCTTACCGGTTTTTTTCTCAGCGATTTTGAAATCGTTCGATGAAATCTAACTGCTCTTTGAGCAGATGATTGCCCATTTGAATCGCATCTCCGAAATCCATATAGGGTTCGGTGTTCTGGTTATACGCCGTCCAATTGGGCAGCCCTTTGCCATTGGGATTGCCGGTGGTGGCGAAATTCACCCAATAATTTTGCATCTGGTCGGCGAGTTTGAAATCGCTCTCCTGTAACAGCGTGTTCTGGCGATTGAGGTTATTGAAGACGTAAGCAATTTCGGCGGCGTGATAGGCGCCCAGATATTTGCTGTTCGGATTTGGCGGCACGTGGCTGAATAAATAGAGATAAGCTTTTGCCCGGCCCTTGGCGGTCATTCGCGCCCAGGTTCGCATATTGAGCGTAAACAAGCCGTCGCGCATACTCCCGAGCAGCGCTGAGGCCATATCGGCCTCACTTTTGACCGGATAAACTGCGTCAAACTCTTTAATTAAGTCGCCATACTGCGCCTCAACGCGCTTGCGATAATCGGCCAATGTCTTGGGCACCAGGGCGGGAGTGGTGAGTGAAGTCATCTCATTGGCGTTTGAACCGATAAGCACAGGGACATCATTGTGTTTGCCTTGGGCAAAGATGTTGCGAATTTCATCAGGCAGTACCCAGCCGTCTACATTGACCACGGTTCGAAATTTTCTGCCTTCCGCATCATTATTAAAAACTTCGATAATCTTTTCCGCCGGCACCTGGCGCAAAGCGTTGAGGGAATCGGCTCCGCAAGCTTTGGCAAAGGCTGCGCCAATCTTTTCTGCCGAGGGGGAGCCTTTTTTATCCTCTTTGAGGGCGGTCATCGGTCCGAATTGACCGCCGCTTTCGCCGATGGCGCGATGAAACAACCCTTTGGCGAGCGGGGTGCCAACCAGAATGTTGACGCTCCAGGAGCCCGCCGATTCACCGAAAATCGTAACCCGAGAGGGATCGCCGCCAAAAGCCGCGATATTTTTCTGGACCCATTTCAAAGCGGCAAGCTGATCGAGCACACCATAATTGCCGGATGAATGATTCGGCGATTCAGCAGTGAGTTCCGGGTGAGCGAGATAACCAAGCGGTCCAAGACGATAGTTGACGGTGACCAGGACGACGCCTTTTTTGGCGAAAGCGGTTCCATCATAGGTGCGCGTGGCGCCTGAACCGCGCGTGAGCGCCCCGCCATGAATCCAGACCATCACCGGACGCTTTTCACTGGGCTTTGCGGTGGTCCATACGTTCAAGTAGAGACAGTCTTCGCTCTGCTTGCGCGGCGCTGAATAAAACAACGACCCTTGAGCATAAGACGCTTGCGGGCAATCGGGTCCATAATCCGTACATTCACGCACCCCTTGCCAGGCGGTGACGGTTTGCGGCGGTTTCCAGCGTAAATCGCCTACTGGTGGTTTAGCGAAAGGAATGCCTTTATAACTGCGAACCCCCTCGGCTTCCGAACCTGAAATCAATCCGCCGTCAACTTTGACGACGCCGTTGATAGCCTTAGGGGTAGAAGCAAAACTCAGCGCCGAAAATGCCAGAGCCAAAACGATGACCAGGCGTGTCAGATTACGCAACATCGAAAATCCTCCCGTATTCGGCTTCTTGACCATGCCGAGCCAAAAGCGCGTTGATAAGATTTGCGCAATGATCAGGCGTTTAGCGTGAACTTCGTTTTCTGATAAAAGACTATTGAAATTATTGAACCAGAGAGCTGAATCATCGCGCTCTTTTAGTGCGATAAGCGCGAATTTATAGTTAAACCATTACGATTACATTCATAGGTTGCTATTTGAAATTATCTGTAAGAGTGCCGAAATCACTTTCACGATAGGTCGAGAGACTTGACCGATTTAGAGCTTATTTCAGCCTCAGTCGTTAGCTGCTGCTTGCATGACCGTGCTCTTATTTTGTATCAAATCCGCCCTTTCAAGCTTAAAGAACCGGCTCACGCCAGGTGATGAAAGGCGGTCATTATCGGATGAAATTTCAAATGAACCTATCTATTGCGTCGGCATCATAACACAATCATTTTGGTTTTTCTACACCGACCAACCGGTCGGTCAAATCTTTTTTTAGCGAAAATCTTTGTTCTTTTCAAGGGCGGGATTGAGGCGAACGGAAGAATTTCCGGCTATGCAAATGGCCCTTATGCGCCAGGAGGAGGGTAAAAAGGATTGCAGGAAAAGCAATTAGCGACGGGTACGCGGCTTGGACTGGCTCAGCAAACCGTTCATCGCAATATTCATAACCTCTCTTGATAACTGTTCGGGGGTGAGCCGCCCAGCCGGGTTATACCAGCGCGACAACCACAAAATCATGCCAAGCAAGCTAAAAGCCGCAGCCGTCACATCTACTTCACGCAATTTTCCTTCAGCCGCTAATTCTTTCAGGGTCTCCCTGATTAAATCAACATAGGTGCGTTTGCGCTGGTCAATTTTACGGCGTTGCGCCGGAGTCAGTCCGGCGACCTCATCAACCAGGATGGTCACCGGATTATTTCCTTCGGGAGTGCTGCGGCTGGTAATCAGTTGTACATGATTGACAATAATTGTGCGCAATCGCTGTTCGGCATCGGCGACGGCGCGCGCCGGAATGATAACCTGTTCTTCCAGCGAATCCATGCCGAAACTCATGATATTGAAGAGCAGGTTCCGTTTACCGGAAATGTGATGATAGAGTCCCGATTTGGTGATGCCGACGGCTTCGGCAATGGCGTTCATAGATGTTGCATCGTAGCCTTTTTCACAAATAATCCGGGCCGCCGCGCGATAGATGATATCCACGCGATCCGGTTCGTCGGAGTCGGAAGATCGAAAAGGATTTTTTTTTGAACTCATATATTGCGATTCTTACTCCATTAATCTGCACGAAGTCGGAACCCTTAGTCTTTATTCGGCAACTGGCTTGCACCAGACCGCTCATGGCTGCTCGTTAATTGAGATACGATGCCGAAAAATACTTACCCGGGTTAAAGGTGTCAAGCCTTGAACATCACGGAACCTGTGGCTTCAACGCCTTGAAAACGGCTGAATTGGAAATTAAGCCTGCAACCAAATACCCTCGTAAACCACCTCTGCCGAGCCCGTGAGCATCACCACATTATCATCACGCCAATGGACTTTGAGTAGGCCTCCTAAAGTCTTTACGGTGACGGCACGATTGGTAAAGCCATTCAACATCGCGGCAATGCTGGCGCCGCTTGAACCGGTGCCCGAGGACAGGGTGCGTCCCACGCCGCGTTCCCAAAATAACACTTCAATTTCATCATCCGAAATGACGCGGACAAATTCCACATTGGTACGCTCTGGAAATGCCGGATGGTGTTCAAGCAGAGAGCCCAACTCATCAATGTTGATTTTGTCAAAAGACGCCCAGAAAGTTGTGCAGTGTGGATTGCCCATTGAAACGCAAGTGATTCTCTGGGGTTCGCCGCCCATCATCAGCGGATAATTGATAACCTGGGAAAGCGGCGAATCGAGATTGATAGGAATCTCTTCGCTGGCAAGATGCGGTTCGCCCATCGCAAACTCAAAATCAAAGCGTAAGCCATCACGCGCCACTAGACGACCGCCTTTGATTCCGGCCGCCGTTGCGATGTTGATTTCCGGTGCTTGCCACAGTCCTTTGTAATAAAGGTAAGCGGCGAGGCAGCGCGTGCCATTGCCGGAAATTTCTGCTTCGCTGCCATCGGCGTTAAATATGCGTGAGGTAAAAGGCACATCCGAGAGTCTTGACTGAGCGACAAATACGATGCCGTCGGCGCCCGCGCCATAATTACGCTGACACATCTGCTGCGCCAGTTCGTCCGGTGTGGAGAGATTGTTGATGTCTGCGACTTCGAGAATTAAAAAGTCGTTTCCGAGACCTTGCAATTTCGTAAACGGGATATTCTTCACTCTATCTATCTCTAAGCTTTCAAAATTCGGAATCCAGTAGCTGGCGCATCTCGCCTTGACCCGGATTTCCGGCTGTGATATTTTGCCGCTTCGTCCTCACAGTTTTCTCAATAAAACTGAAGGAGCATTAAAAATGCCCGGCGATAATTTTAAAACCCCCTTCATACGCTTGAGCCCGTTTCTGTTTTTCGGCAGGCTCATCTCAATCGTTGTTTTTACCTTTATTCTTTGCGCAGGATGGGCGGTGCTCTCGTATGTGAAAAACGGCGTCGCACCCAAGAAAAATTCTCTCCATCCAGCCGCCAAACCGCCGGCGCCAACCTCTAATATCAGCACGACGGTGACCGCAAATGCGCTGGCGACCTCATCCGATAGCCAAACGCCATCAAAACAACCCAGATTAGTCTACTGCTATTCTGCGGATAAAGAGTATTACCACACACTCAAACATCTATCGAATCAACTCACCCGCGTCGCTCTAGGTGAAGAGGCAGCAAAAGAGCGAGGCTTAAAACCTTGCTCGTGCATTAGCGAATAACAATAATAGCGACAACGCAAAAAAATTAAGGAGCAAGTGGAAGGCGCAATCCGCTTGCTCTTTTTGTTGCGGCTATTTTGCTGCCAGTCGCAAGGGCATTTCAAGCTCTTCAAAATGCGTGATGGCGCGCAATTCTCTGAAGCGCGCATTGATCTCTTCATGGGTTAACTGACGGGTTCGCTCACAACTGAATTGCTCGACATTGAAAGATGCCATGACCGAACCGTAAATAATTGCCCGTCGCATGGTCGCTTCATCGAGGGCATCGGCAGCGGCAATATAGCCCATAAATCCGCCCGCAAAAGTATCGCCTGCGCCGGTCGGGTCAAAGACCTCTTCGAGCGGGTAGGCCGGAACCGCAAAATACGAATCCGCGGTAAACATCGCCGCGCCGTATTCGCCGCGTTTGACGACCAGGCGTTTGGGGCCGAAGCTTAAAACCGTGCGCGCCGCTTTAATTAAATTCGCTTCTCCGGCGAGTTCACGGGCCTCGGCATCATTGATGATTAACACATCAATGCCACTCAACATGGCAAGCAAATCTGCTTTGGTATTTTCAATCCAATAATTCATGGTATCGGCGGCGACCAGTTTTGCGCCGACCTGTTCGCGCACCTCTTTTTGCAATTTGGGCTGAATGTTTCCGAGAAAAAGATAGGGCGATTGTTTGGCCGCCGGCGACAGTTTTGGTTGAAAATTAGCGAAGACATTCAATTGCGTATCACGGGTTTTCGCGACGTTGAGGTCGTAACCGTATTCGCCGCTCCAGAAAAAACTCTTTTGCCCTTGGACCCGCTCAAGGTCGGAAATATCTATCTGTCGTTCGTGAAAAACGCGCTCTTCTTCGGCCCCGAAATCATCACCGACCACGGCGACCACCCGCACATCCGTAAAAAAAGAAGCGGCGACGCTAAAGTACATCGCCGACCCTCCGAGTATTTTCTCCCGTTCACCAAACGGGGTTTTGATGGCATCAAAGGCTACTGAACCAACGACCAAAATTGACATTTATGATTTTCCCTCTTTATCGGATTTAAGTTTTTCCAACTGCTCTTTGGCTTTTTTGACAAACTCGCTCTCCGGGTAATCCTTGAGCAGTTTGTTGTAATAATCTTCAGCCTTTTCAGGTTTATTTAACTTGCTGTGCGCTTCGCCCATTAAAAATAACACTTCATCCATCCGCGAAAAACCGGGATGTGAATCAATAATTTCCTCTAAGCGATCAATAGCCCCTGCATAGGCCTTCCGTCGGGTGACGTAATAACGCGCCACCTCGAGGTTATGTTTTGCTTCAATCTCAAGCGCCGCATCGCGCGAGGATTCAATGCGCCCTTTGACCGCGCCTTGCGCATAAGTTGAAACGCCAGACAGCGCAAGCAGTAAAATTACCAATAAAACATTCGTGCTTTTATTTGTCATTAAACAATACCTCTCTAGACAAAATTGCGGTTTGGTTGACCCTACACCTCATCAACCGACACCCTCAACCCCGGCACGGCGGGTTCCGCTTTGGCAGCCTTGCGGGTTCAATTCATTTACTCCACATACTTGCCGATAATCGCTGCGAGTCGCTCTTTAGCTTCCGGCGAAATCTTCTCGCGCTGAGTAAGAATAGCATTTTTCAAGGAATGTTTAATATCGCATTGAGCGTCCTCTTTGGCTAATTGCTCGATGGCGCCGGCAATAATTTTCTTGGCGTTTTCCGTATTGCGATTCAGATATTCGATAACCATCTCAACGGTGACCGATTCATGGTCGGTGTGCCAGCAATCGTAATCGGTCACCAGCGCCATCGTCGCATAACAAATTTCAGCTTCGCGCGCGAGTTTTGCTTCCTGTAAATTGGTCATCCCGATAACCGACATCCCCCAGGAGCGATAGACTTCCGATTCGGCGCGTGTGGAAAAGGCCGGACCTTCCATACAGATATAGGTTCCGCCTCGGTGAATATCAATCCCGCTTGTCACGTTGCGCGCCGTCTGTTCGAGGATGTCGCAAAGCCTGTGACACACCGGGTCAGCGAAATTCACATGCGCGACCACCCCTTCGCCAAAAAATGTCGAAACACGCCCTCGCGTCCGGTCAAAAAATTGATCCGGGAAAACTATATCCATCGGTTTGAGTTCCTCTTTCAACGAACCGACGGCGCTCGCCGAAAGTATCCATTCAACGCCGAGCATTTTCATGCCGTAGATATTAGCTCGAAAAGGAATTTCTGTCGGCGTCAGCAAATGACCGCGCCCGTGCCGCGGCAAAAAGGCCACCCGCGTGTCACCCAGATTGCCAACAATAAACGCGTCGGAGGGTTTACCAAAAGGGGTCTGTAAATTTATCTCCTCAATATTCGTGAGGGCTTCCATCTGGTACAATCCGCTGCCGCCAATCACGCCAATTTTTATGTCTGTCACGAAACTCGTCTCCTTGAAATAGTATGTCGGGCGATTCCAGGGTCAGGCCAGGAGCCTGATTGATCAATCACGGTTCAACCAATAGGGTGAATCATCCGGTCGGAAATCTTTGCGCCACATTTCGTAATACGCCACTTCGCCTTCAAATAACTGCGTGTGCTTTACATATTTCATGCCGAGCTTTTCCATCACCTTTCTTGATGCGGTGTTTTCGGGAAAAGCCACCGCCACAATTTGTTCAAGCTGTAACTCTTCAAAAGCGTAACGCAGACTGGCTTTTGCCGATTCTGTGGCAAACCCTTTGCCCCAGGCCGGCTTTGCCAATAGATAACCGATTTCGATCTCGTCTATGTATTCCAGGTAATTCAAACCGCATAGACCGATAAATTTATCGTTGGCTTTATCTATCACCGCCCAACGACCGAACCCATGCTTTTGCCAGTGATTGATAATCTCTTGGAGTAACTCTTGGACCCGCTCTTTTGATTGAGGCTTGCGATCGCCAATGAAACGCATCACCTCGGCATCGCCGCGAATTTGCAAAAGGTCGTCTAAATCCGCAAACGTGCAATGGCGCAAACGCAGCCTCACGGTCTCAATCTCTGGCATGAATGAAAATCCGTAATCTTTCGTCATCGGTTGCAGGGCAGACCTCACCAATGACGAAAGATTAATGATGCAGCATTATTTCTTTTTCTCTTTTGCAGTTGGTTTTGCGGTTTTATCTTTGGCAGGAGCCGCTTTCTTATCGCTTTCCCGGTCCTCACTCTCATCCGGTGAAGGTTGGGTCGGCAAAGACATCGCGGGTGCTGTAGGCGCTGTGACCGTTACTTGAAAATCTTCGGCTACCTGCACCTTATTCTGCGCGACGAGCGCATCAATGTGTTCCTTGATTTTATTGTCTTTGATTTTGTCGGTAATCGTTTTTTTCGTTTCATCATCGAGCGGTTTGGTGCGACGGTCTTCAACTTTAATAATATGATAGCCAAACTGCGATTCAACCAGGTCGCTGACCTCGCCGGGTTTGAGCGCGAATGCGGCATTTTCAAATTCCGCGACCATACTGCCGTCCTGGGCAAAATAGCCTAAATCGCCGCCCTGGGTTTTTGACCCGTCATCGGAATTTTCCTGCGCCAGCTTTTCAAAATTCTCACCCTTACGGATGCGTTCCAAAAGGGCCTGAGCTTTTGCCTTCGCTTCATCTTTCGAGAGCGTCTTGGGCTTGGGGGTTTTGTCATCCGGTTGGCCGTGTTGGGGGATATCCGGCGCGGTTTTAATCAGGATATGACGAGCGTGGACTTCTTCAAACTCCTTCGGATGCTCACTGTAATATTTTTGAATATCTTCGTCCGAGACTAATTTGTCGCCATTCTCCTGCAAATCTTTCACGTAAGCGCCATAGAGGACCTGGCTGCGCGCGAGCAGCGTTTTGACTTTGCCCGAAGGCTCCTGGTCGAGTTTTTCCTGACGCGCTTTATCCGCCGCAACCTTCAACATGCCGAACTCTTTTTTGAAGCCTTCGGCTTGGGCGCCTTGCGCCTGCGCTTTAAATTGCGGAATGGCATCCAGGAAGTTATCAAAGGCTTTCGGATTGGCGGCATAGTAATTGGCAACGTCTTCGTCGGTGATATTCGCATCCGGGTGCTTTTTCATGTAGTCGCTGCGTAACCCGATATCCGTCTGTAGCTTTATCTGCTCCTGGACCTCGGGTTTTTCACCCATTCCTTTCAGATCCGCCGCCTGAGCGACCGCCATGATGCTTTTCAATTGCTTAATAAATTCCTGACGGTTTTCCGGGTTTGAATTTAACGACACGGCTTGTCCTGGCGGCATCACCTGATTAACCAATATATCCATGTCTTGCTTTGAGAGGTTATAGGTCACTGAAGATGATGTGGTTGATGATTTCTGCGCCAGCAATCCGCCAATGGCAAGCGCCGCGACAACTAAAATGGCTGCAATAGCTTTACCTGATATTTTCATTTATTCTCCTCGTGATTAATTTTTTCTGATAACTCAATCAACACGCCGCCAGAGTCGGCTGGATGTAAAAAGGCGACCCGTCTGCCTTCCGCGCCGGGTCGCGGATAGCCATCAAGCACGCGTACCCCTTGCGCTTTCATCTCTTCAAGCTTGGCTGCCAGATCGTCAACTTCATAACAGATGTGATGCAACCCTTCGCCGCGTTTCGCGAGGAAACGACCAACCGCCGTATCCGCTGAAAATGGCTCCAGTAGCTCGATTCGTGACTCGCCTATGGG
>JBIOWC010000699.1:0-27959 GCA_044868105.1 Blastocatellia bacterium | reverse complement strand
ACGAAATTGAGAAGCGGGAAAAGATGAAGAGGCGAGTAAAAATCCGTTCCGCTCAACCTGCTTGTGACAATCGGTTGATTTGAATTTATGAGGCGGCAAATCGGGTGATGGCGATGAACTCGAAATCACCCCTGTCTCTCCTTCTCTGCTTCACTGGCAAAAAGTCCGGCGATGGCCTGGCGCGCAGCTATTGCAAGTTCAAAAGGGTCGCGTTGCCAGTATTCGGGACGGAAAATTTCGACGCTGACGATCTGGTCATAGTTGATTCGCCGAAAGGCCGCGAGCATCTCTTGGAGTGGCAAGATGCCCAGTCCCGGCAACAGACGATGGCGATCTTCAAGTTCACCTCGCGGCAAATCTTCCGCATCATTAATGTGAAAAATAAAGAGGTGTTCGGGCGCCAGCTTATCAATCGCTTCGATTGGCGAACCCCCTGCATAAAAATGAAAACTGTCAATTACTAAACCGACGCTTGCGCGATTGACTTGTTCAACAATCGCTTTGGCCAGCTCCAGGGTTTGGACGCTGCAATCGGGTTGCCCCAAGAATTCAAAGGCCAGCTTTACGTTGCAGGGTTCGGCAATGTCTGCAAGCTCGTTTAAGCGGCGAACCGATTCTTCAATCACCTCTTCGCGCCTTGCACCGCCAGGTAATAAACCCGGCACCACGACAAGGTAAGGGCAACGGATGGCTTGGGCGATACGGCAAAGCTCCTGACATTGGCGGATGACTGATGCATACCCGTCGGCATCTCTAAAGGTGATGTGCTCGATTGAATTGATACTGTAAGGCTCGATTCCGTTTTCCGTGAACAGACTTTTTAAATCAGCCGTCGTGTGCGCTGTTAAATAGTCACGCAGTTTCGCTGCCCAAATTTCCAGGCCATCAAAGCCTGCAGTTTTTGCGGCGCGAATATCGGTTGCCAAATCGGCCTTCATCGTTGTCGCGCCGTTGAGTGCGGTTTTCATTTCGGGTCCTTTCACCGGATGGCTTCGCCAGTTGCCCGGTCGAAGAAATCCAATTTTTCATTCTCCATTTTTATGTAAATCGCCGCGCCGATATCAGCGCGAAAATCGGACGAAGCACGGGCGATTAATTTCTCGCTGCCGATTTGTAAAAAGACAATGGTTTCATTGCCCATCAACTCCGTTACATAAACGGTGGCCGGCAACCAGTCCGATTGTGGCTGAGTAGAAACTTTGATGTGTTCAGGGCGAAGGCCCAAGGTGATGAGTTGGCGATGATTCAACCGCCGCAGTTGACTATCTGAAAGCGGCATCACAAAACCATTAGCCGTAAATTTACGGGCTGCCGAATCAAATTCGCCTTCAATGAAATTCATACTGGGGCTGCCGACAAACTCCGCAACAAAACGATTCGCCGGTCGGTTGTAAATTGTCATCGGGGTGTCGAATTGTTGAAGCTTGCCGGCTCGCATAATCGCTACCCGATGGGCGAGCGTCATGGCTTCCGCCTGGTCGTGTGTGACATAAATCGTTGTGGTTCCTAAATCGTGTTGCAAACGTTTCAACTCGCCGCGCATATGGACACGCAATTTTGCATCAAGGTTTGAAAGCGGCTCGTCCATCAAGTAAACCCGCGGCGCGCGCACCACGGCGCGCGCCAGCGCCACCCGTTGGCGTTCGCCGCCCGACAGGGCTTTCGGTTTGCGTTCAAGCAAGCGCGCGATATCAAGCATTTCGGCAACCTGCGCGACGCGACGCGCAATCTCTTCACGCGCAATCTTGCGCACCTTGAGCGGATAGGCCATATTTTCGGCAACGCTCATGTGCGGATAGAGCGCATAACTTTGAAAGACCATGGCAATATCGCGCGCCTGCGTCGGCACCTCATTGACCCGCTCATCGCCAATAAAAATGTCGCCCGCGTCCGGGGTTTCGAGTCCGGCAAGCATTCTCAGAGTCGTAGATTTGCCACAACCCGATGGCCCTAACAAGACCACAAACTCGCCGTCTTCAATTGTTAGATTCAACTGGTCAACCGCAACTGATTGCCCGAAATTTTTGCTTACCTTGTCAAAGCGGACTTTCATTAATTGTATGGATACACCCTTGCAAAAAGTATTTTTAGGCCGGCGGCCGTTAGTACGAATCGAAGTTCAAAAAACGGCGCATCCGTGACGATATTAAAAAATCGCGTCTCAGGCGGAAACCCTGAATCGGCTTGCGGTTTGACCTGTACGCCTGCCTGCATGACGTTGCCATGCTGAGCCAGGAATTGCCCCCTGCGTTGCTGATAAGTAGGAGCTAATTCAGGCGGCTGCTTGATGAATTGTCCGCGCAAATTCATACACGCTTGTTCAAGTGCGGCGTTCAACCCGCGCAACTCTTTAACCGTATGAATTCCCGATTTCACCCGCTCGGCCTGACTTTTAAGCAGCTTTTCGACGGCCGGCGGAAAGATTTCGTTTTGTGGTGCGCCTCGCTTTTCGGGCAGCGTCGCGATGGTAAGCACCATAAAATATTTGAGGTTTTGATAATTGACATATAGGGCTTGCCAATCTTGCAGACGCGCCTGATGAATGAGCGCCGGTTTAATTGGAATCTCCGGGGCAAAGTTCAGCGTGATGAATTTTGCTGAGGTTGGAGATGAAGCTGGCAAATTACGCTTTATAAAATCGGCCAGGTAAAATTCCGTAAGCAGCGGCGCGAGATCTCTGGTCTGCTGCAGTCGGGCGGCGAAAGCGGTAGCGGCGGCCTCGACCGCTTGCCGCTCTGGTTCGCTAATTTTTGATGCCTCAGTTTGCGCGACCTGTGAAATGCCCGGGTGAGCGTGCAGCAGAATCACGCAGAGCAAAAGTAATTTTTTCT
Organism: Blastocatellia bacterium; assembly: GCA_044868105.1. Taxonomy (GTDB): domain Bacteria; phylum Acidobacteriota; class Blastocatellia; order UBA7656; family UBA7656; genus JBFMDH01. The sequence goes on along the minus strand of JBIOWC010000699.1, from coordinate 25,128 downwards.
TCATTATTTTTCTGAAAATCAAGCTGACTTTGGTAAACCCTGCAATCACCCCTTAACCGCGCCGAGCGACAAGCCGCGCACCAGGTAACGTTGAACCGCTAAGGCGAAGATTAAAATCGGCGCCATAGCGACAACGCCTGCGGCGCTCATCACCCCCCATTTGGTTTCGTATTGCGTGACGCGCCCAGCGATGCCGATTGGCAAAGTCATCGCCGCTTCGGTCTGCGAAAGCACCAATGCAAATAAGAATTCATTCCACGAAATGATTAAGCAAAAGACTGCAGTTGCCGCCAGACCGGGGGTCACCAACGGCAAGATGACGCGCCAGAGCGCCCCCATTCTTGAATCGCCGTCAACCAGCGCGGCTTCTTCCATCTCGCGCGGCACTTCATTGAAAAAGCCGCGCATCATCCACACCACAAACGGTAAATTGAAGGCTGTGTATACAACAACGAGCGACGTGATGGTATTGATCAGTCGCACATCACGCATCATTAAAAAGAGCGGCACAAGGGTGACAATCGGCGGAAACATGCGCGTTGAAAGAATCCATACCGACAACCGCTTATTGAGTTGCAGGCGCATCTCGAACCGCGCCAGCGCATAGGCCGCAAGCGTGCCAATAAGCATGGCAAAAAAGGTTGAAAGCAGGGCGACCACGGCGCTGGTCAATAGGTAATGTCCGAACGAGCGATTGATGAACGCGTCTTCATAATGCGCCAGGGTTGGTGTGAAGGCGAACCACTTCGGAGGACTTGCAAATTGGTCGCTTTCGCTCTTTAAGGAAATCGTCAGCATCCAGTAAATTGGGGCTAGCGCAATAAGCGAGGCCAGAACGAGCAGCGCATATTTCAACCATTGAGACTTTTGTTTTTGAGATGATTGATTCATCGCGCTCCAAGTTTTACTGTCACGCCGGTTCCTGTTTTTGTAACAAACGAATGTACAGCACACTGATGATATTGGTGAGAATCAACAACACAAATGACATTGCCGCTGCGTAACCGAAATCGAAAAAGCGAAACGCCGTGCGATAGATATACAGGCTCACGGTTTCTGTCGCAAAGCCGGGTCCCCCTTCGGTCAAAATAAAAATCTGGTCGAATACCCTGAGCAAATCCATCGTTCTCAACAGCAGGGCAATCAAAATCGCGGGTTTCAGCAGCGGCAGCGTAATGTAGCGAAAAGTTTGCCAGGCGTTTGACCCGTCAAGGCGCGCCGCTTCATAGGGCTCTTGCGGGATGGCCTGCAGTCCCGCGAGTAAAACCAGAAAGACAAACGGCGTCCATTGCCACACATCAACGGCAATCACGCTGAGGAGCGCCAAAGTCGGCGACGCTGTCCAGACCAGCGATTCAGTATGGATACCGAAAAATTTTAATGTCCCGTTGATGGCTCCGAAATCCGAGTTATACATCAGCCGCCAGACCACCCCGACCACCACCGGGGGCAACATCATTGGCGCCAGCATAATCGCTCGAAAAAATCCGCGTCCGCGCAAATTGCGGTCAAGCAGGAGCGCCAGCCCTAACCCGAAAAAGAACTCAAACGTCAAGGCCACCGCGGCATAAATAAAGGTGTGCAAGAGCGCCGATAAAAAGAATTGGTCGCTCGCGAGTCGCGCAAGATTTCCCAACGTCCATTGGCCGGCATTGTTTTGCAGACTGGTTTTAATCGCGAAGATAAGCGGATAGATGGACAGCGCCAACAACACCGCAACGGTTGGCGCCACCAATAGATAAGGCAACGACCGCCCTTGTAAGTTTGCGTAAGATGATTTTTTTTCTGAAGGAGAAATTTTCATTCTCTTGTGCAAAACCACAACCGAAGTTGTTTACCACCAGACGTTGTTTACCACCTCGGGCTCACGCCAGCTTCATCGTTCATTTCAGCCGGTTCGTGAGTTCCGCGTTTGCTTGTTGAATCTCTTCGGGAAAGCTCTTTAATCTTTCCGCAATGCGCGTTCGCAAATTGTTCACAATGTCGGGGTGGTCGCCGGCTAAGTCATAACTTTCGCTCGCATCAACCGTCAGGTCGTAAAGTTCCGGTTTAGCCAGCGTGAGGTTTTGCCGTGAACCCGGAACATAACGCGGCACATTCCAGCGCGCCAGATGAATCTTCCATTTTCCCAGGCGCGCGGTCTGCAAATAGACCGCGTCAAAAAAAAGATAGAGCGTTTCAGGGCTCTTCTTCTCTTCTCCCAGAAAAAACGGCAAGACACTTTTGCCATCAAGCGCCAGCTTCGCGGCGCTGTCCGAAAGGCCGGCAAGCGCCATTGCGGTTGGGAAAAAATCAATCGTACAAACCGGTTCATCGGAAACCGAACGGGGTTTAATGTGTCCGGTCCAGCGAACGATGAAGGGTTCGCGAATGCCGCCTTCATAGGTCCAGCCTTTGCGCCCGCGTAAATTGCCCGGACTGCCTTGATACCAGGGACCATTGTCGCTTGAAAAGAAAATAATGGTGTCGCGTTCAAGCCCCAGTCGTTTGAGCGCCGCCAGCACCGCGCCTACGCTCCAATCCAACTCTTCGACGGCATCTCCATACAAACCACCTGCGGATTTCCCTTTGAATTTTGGCGAAGCATGAAGCGGGATGTGTGGCATATTATGCGCGAAGTACAAAAAGAAGGGGTGGTCTTTCGCGCCTTCCATGAAGCGAATTGCTTCATACGTGTAGCGGTTGATCAGGGTCTCTTGATTGACCGGCTCTTCGATAGTTTCCTGATTACGAATCAGCGGTGTCGGTCGCATATCGTTGCTGTAAGGAATGCCGAAGTAATAATCGAAGCCATGGTCAATGGCTCGATGCGGCGCAACATGACCCAAATGCCATTTGCCGATGCAGGCGGTCCGGTAGCCTTTTTGTTTAAGGGCGCGAGCCACAGTGGTTTCGGTTTGCGGCAAGCCGGTTTGATTGGTGGGGAAAAGGACATTGGCCAGTTGCATCTGTTCAGCCCCCATGCGCGCCGCATAACGACCGGTAAGCAGGGCGGCGCGTGACGGCGTACAAATCGGCGATGCCGTATAAAAGTTGGTGAGCCGCAACCCGTCTTGCGCCATTTTATCGAGGTTCGGCGTTTTGATTGCCTTGGCTCCGAAACAACCGATGTCGCCGTACCCCAGGTCATCTGCATAAATGAAAATAATATTGGGCGGGCGATTACTCGCGGCGCGGGGTTCATAGTAGGCGAAGAGGGCAATGGAGTTTAGAAAAAGGGTGACGAAGATGAGCGAAGAGATTTTTTTCATCACAGAGACGCCGCGCCAGAGCGGAGGCGCGAAGGTTTTTTGATTCGGCCTTTTGTCTTTGTGGCTCGGCGATTTGACGGTTTTTGAATTAGTTCTGCGGCTCTTTGAGCAATGAAATTTTTTCACCTCTTCACCTCTTCAACTTGATCAGGCTTGAGATTTGAATTTACTTAACATCTGCTGGCGAAAGGCTTCGGATTGACCACGCGGGACGCTCAAAGTTTTCCAGTCCTGCGATTTCAAATGTTTCGCGAGAAAGAGAATCTGCCCGACGTGGTACGAATAATGTGTGAGTTGCCGATTGATGGCTTGAACAATGGTGTGCGGTTCGGCGCGAATGACCACCTGACGCTCGAAATCTTCAGGGGTTAAAGGCGCAAGCGCGTTGAACAAAACTTGCCAGCCGTCTTCCCATCTTTGCATCAGATGTTCTCTGGAATCGCCCGATTCAATGATGAATTCGATGTCGCGTTGGCGCCATTCTTTTTCGCCATCGCTGGTCAAAAAATCTGTCCAACGCGAAAATAGATTGCCGGCAAGGTGTTTGACGATTTGCGCAACACTGTTTGATTCGGCATCAAGGTTAACAAAAAACTGGTCATCGGAGAGCTGCGCCAGGGCTTTTTCAGCGAGTTTTTTCATGCCGCGAAATTGCTCAAGCGAGTCTTCCAGATAATGCTTAACAATTGAATCGCTCATCTTGGGTTTTTCCTTTCCGTTATTGCAAAATGGAATCGGCTTTTCATCGAGGCAAACGCAGATTAACGATATAACAAGCGTTCAACTTTTTTGAAGCCCGCGGGAACGGCAAACTCATCGGCCGATACCTCCAATTTGATGTCCCGCCGTTCAGTGGTAATTTTTATTCGTTGTGACGAGGCCAAGGTTTCCCGCTCGGACTTGACCATCAAGCCATTTAGCGATGCCGCGCAAAAGGTCCGGGTTATCTCAACGTGGCCGTCGGCAAAGGTCGCTTTTTGTTCCGCCACCTGGCAAACCCGGCCTTCCAGGTTTTCATCCGGCAGGGCGCGGGTTTCAACGCTCACCGGCTCTTCTTCAATGCGCGTTACAAGGACATCGTCAACAACCGTTGGTAAATTTACCGCTGGTAAATTTGCAGCAGCAGGCGCGTCACTTTCAGCAGCAGGCGCGTTATTGCTGTTTTTCGCGGATGATTTTTGGCTATCGGTTGCCGTAGGGGGTGGCCCGAGGTCGCTTTCTACATACAGCCGGTTGTCCAGATCGAGCAAAAAACTTTTCCCCAAATCGGGACGAAAAATCAAGGCGCGTTTGGCGCTCGCCTCAGTCCATTCTTCGCGCCGCATTTCGCCTGAACAGACGATGCGCGTGGCGCTCTCTTCTCGCTGATTGGCTTCTTCAATCAAGCGCACCACGATTGCCGAATAGGTTTCCGGTTCGCCGGCAAGCGCTGGGCGCGCGTCTTTACCGGTTGACGGATGCTGATTGCGACAGGCAAGACAAGCCGTAAACAGCAGAGTTGTAAACAACAGAGTTGTAAACAACAGCAACCATTTCAACTTGTGGCGCAAAGTCATATTGAGATTTAATCATCACGGCAGCCAGATACCAAGCTACATCATATAGTCGTTCCGATGAAACGGCTTCCTGAAAGGTAAATCCATGACGACAAGAAAAAAGATTCTCCTGGCCGTTATCTTGATTCCGTTATCTATCGCCGTACTGCTCTTCTTTCTTTTTATGCGAACGGTCAAAGTGCCTAGCGGAGCCATGCAAAATACTATTTTAATTGGTGACCGCGTTTTCGTGAGCCGTTCCGCTCAGGAGATAAAACGCGGCGACCTCATCATTTTTAAACATCCGAAAGACCCGTCGGTTCAATACATTGAGCGGGTCATCGGTCTGCCGGGCGAAACCATTGAAATTCGGGACACGAAAATATTCATCAATGACAAGGAGTTGGCGGAGAGGCGGCTGATGGTTGATGACAGCGCAGGGGATTTTCCGCAAAGACCTTTGAAAGAGCTTTCTTCGCAAGGCGCAGGGCCCTACAGTGTCTATTATCGCGCCAATCGGTTGGAAGTAGAGTTTTTCAGTGAAGATGCGCCTTTTGCTATGAATAAATCTTTTCAAATTCCGCAAGGACATTATTTTGTTTTGGGTGATAATCGCGATGACAGCCAGGACAGTCGCTATTGGGGTACGGTGCCGCAAGAATTGATAACCGGCAAAGCGTTGGCGGTTTACTGGTCTGCAGGAGAAGACCCGTCCGGTCACCATCGCATTCGGTGGAACAGGCTATTTACCAAACTTAAATGAACAATCGCGCATCTGAGCGTTCAACTTTTTCTAAAAGGAGTTGAGAAGTGAAGTCGCAAAACCTGATTCAATCTCGGTATCTGAAAATCGTCGCGGCAATTGGCTTACTCCTGGCGGCTTTCGCTACTGCAAGTTGTGGCGGCGCTGGCCGAGGCGTTCCGGTTGTTGAACGACATTCCGCAGCCAACGCGTCGCCGCCGACCAATGCCAATGACCCAAAAGTTCAACTCGGGACATTTCAGGAACTCGTGGGCAGCGATTATTTGATGGCTCCCATTGCTACGCCGCGAGGACGCGAAGAGTATTCAATTAAATCCGACGGCTCCAGAGCCGACTATGCGCGAAATTATCTGTTTGTGAATTTAGCGGATAAATCGAGCCATCTCCTGTTGCCGACCAATGATTATTTAATTTTGGAATCGAAAGTTTTGCCTGCCGCAGGACAGGCGAAAGAGAGCAAAGCCGCGCCGCAAACGGAGCCGACAAAAGATGCGGGCAAAGCCGTGCCAAGTGGCGCCAAATGGTTGTATTATCGGGTGGTCAAAACCGATAGCGATAACGACAAACATCTGACGACAAGCGACCGCTGGACGGTGGCCTTGTCGGATATATCGGGCCGTGATTACAAAGAGTTAATCAACGATGTAGAAGCGATTCTTTACGAGACGAATCGCGCCGATAATCTGATTTTGATTTACAGAGCCGATGGCAAAAATCAAATTGCTGAAATCAATTTATCAACCAAGCAGGTCACCATCACCAAAGATTTGCAGGAGATTCAACCGCAATGAACCGAGCCGTCACTTCATCAATGAAACGAACTGTCACTTCATCAATGAACCGCTTGATTACTTCATCGCTTTTAATCTGTGTGCTGGTTTATTCGACGTTTGCCGGGCAATCGGTAGCGCCACAACAGAGTGAAAGCTACGAGGCGCTGGCTGCTAAACTCGCCGCCCATATTTCGCAGCCGCGTTTTACGCCTGCGTCGTGGGGCGTCAAAGTTGTCTCGCTCGATTCGGGCAAAACTATCTTTGAGCACAACGCTGAAAAATATTTCAATCCGGCATCGAACGCTAAACTCTACACCGGGGCGCTGGCGCTTGACCGTTTAGGCGCGGATTTCAAAATCAGGACTTCGATTTATGCTACGGAAAAACCCGACGCAAGCGGCACGCTCAAAGGCGATTTGATGCTTTATGGTCGAGGCGACCCGACTATTGCGGCCAGGCTTAACGACGGCAACTATGACAAACCGCTGGAGCGCCTGGTTGAACAAATCAAAGGCGCCGGCATCCGCAAAATCGAAGGCGATTTGGTTGGCGATGAAAGTTATTTCAATACCCCGCCATTCGGTTCAGGGTGGGAATGGGATGATTTGCAGGAATATTACGGCGCCGAAGTTTCGGCGCTTTCGATTCACGATAACTCGCTCGACTTTTTTGTTAAGCCCGCCGAACGTGTAGGCTTGCCCTGTCGCATCACCACCGGACCGCAGAGCGGCTATTTAACCTTCATCAATCGCACACAGACTGCGCCAAAGGGCGTCGAGACCAGCATCCGGTTTTATCGTCCGGTTGCTGAAAATCTCGTTTATGTGTCGGGTCGTCTGGCGATTGATAATGCCAAAGGCTTTGCCAGTTCAATTGCGGTTCACAACCCGGCCTTGCTCTTTGTAACCTTGTTGAAAGAGGCGCTGGTTAAACAAGGCATCACCATCATCGGACGCTTAAGAACGCTTGACCCGAAATACCGTGAAGTCACGCCGCTTGATTTATCAAAATATATCGAACTCGGATACGTTGAATCGCTGCCCATGAAAGACATCGTGCGTGAGATGTTGAAACCTTCGCAGAATCTCTATGCCCAGTTATTGCTCTTGCAAGTCGGCGTAAACCCCAACCCGTCGAACACGACTGTCTCAAACACCAGTTCACCAGGGGTGACAACGAATCCTTTACTGACTATTGATGACCGGCTAATGACGACTGAACAAAGAGGGCTTGAAGTGATGACGACGTTTTTGAATGAAGTCGGAGTCAAAAAAGGAGATGTGTTATTGGAGGAAGGTTCGGGGTTGTCGCGCAAAGACCTGGTTACGCCGAATGCGACAATTGCGCTGCTCAAATTTATGGACAAACACAAACTCGGTCAGGGTTATAAAGAGGGGTTGCCAATAGCTGGAGTTGATGGAACGTTAGAGAGAAGAATGCGCGGCACGGCGGCGGAAAAAAATGTCCATGCCAAAACCGGCACGCTCAGATTTGTCTATGCACTATCGGGTTATGTGACTACTGCGGCAGGTGAACGCCTGGCGTTTTCGATTATGTTAAATAATTACTTCAATCCCGACCGGACCCTTGCGCCGCGTGATGATTTGGATGCCATCCCCATTATGCTGGCGAGTTTTGGTAAGCCGGTCAGCAATTGATATGCGCTCAGGCTGGTCTCATAACCCGGGATTTTAATCTTGAGTTGAACCGCCGTTGTTTTGGGTGATAGGCTGCTCGCGCGGTTCCCGCAGGGAGAGATTCATGAAAATATTTCGCTTATTTTTTATTTTTTTGTTGATCGTGGGGGTTTATTTGCCGGTTTCTATCTCAAATTCATTAGCGAGGACGCGCGCTGCTCAACCAGTGATTGCCGTGCAGCTTTATAGTTTTCGCAATCAAATCAAAGAAGATTTGCCGGGAACGCTGGCGAAAATCCGCGCGATGGGCATTACCCAAATCGAATCCTATCCGCATGGGTTGGCGCCGGCAAAAGAGTTTCGCGCCTTACTTGATAAAGCCGGTTTAAGCTGTTTCAGCACCCATGCCGATTATGACTCACTCGCCAAAGACCTCGACAGTGTCGCTAAAGACGCGAAGACCCTGGGCGCCAAATATGTAATCGTTCCGTGGATTCCGCATGGTGATAAGTTTACGCTCGAAGATTGTAATCGCACGATTATCAATTTCAATAATTGGGGGGCGCGCCTTGCTAAACAAGGACTGCGCTTTGGCTATCACCTACATGGTTATGAGTTTCAACCCTACGGCACTGGCACCTTGTTCGATAAGCTGATGATGGAAACTACTGAATATGTCACCATTCAACTCGATACCTTCCATGTGGCCTACCCTGGTCAAGACCCGCTGGCAATATTGAAGAAATATCCGAAACGCATTGAGTCACTACATCTGAAAGATATGAAGCAAGGGACGAAAGGCGACCTCAGCGGCGGCGGCGATGCAGAGTTAAATGTCAGGCTTGGCACGGGAATGATAGATATTGCCGGTATTGTGCGCGCGGCTCGCAAATTTGGTATCAGGTACCACATCATCGAAGATGAATCGAGCCACGTGATGGAGCAAGTGCCTGAGAGTTTAAAATACTTAAAGAGCTTGTAGTCAGCCGGGTCATACGGAAAATCATGCAGCCGGCCATCACCTCGAATTTCCCCGCGGATTGTTGCCGACGTAGCAGATGAGCGCCGATTATCGGCGCAAATCTGCAGCATCTGCGCTACCCGTAGGGAAATTCAATTTGAACTGCCAAGGCGTGATATTCCGTTAAAAAACTTTAAGCAGGCGTAGTCATGAAGCGATGGTTGCTGAACTGAGAAATACGCCACGCCGTTTGAATTTGCCAGGCTCTCTGAGTACACTGATTTCGCCTTCCTCGAACAACTAATCTCAAAACAAGACAGTGGAGCGAGGAAGTTCCATCTTGCCATTTATTCTTCCAGCTAAAAAGGAGAGGTGTTATGTCTTGGATTAGAAAATGCTATGTGGACGACAAATCCGATATTCGGTCGCCCATCCCTGATAGGATTTCTTCAAACGAAGAGTTTATACCGCCCGCGCAATCCAAACAGGAGCGTGAAGTCGTTGAGCGTTTGCGCCTGCTTGCCGACAAAAATGCTAAAAAATTGGGGCTCTCGCGTCGGCGGTTTTTACAGACGTCGTGCGGCATGGCAGCCGCCATGCTGTGCTTCAACGAGGTCTTCGGCAAAACCTATGATGTTGACCCCGTGGAAGCATTAGAACCGGCCGCCTGGGAAGAGAAATGGCCCAAAGACCAGGATTTCATTCTCGATAATCAAACCCATCACGTTGATGTCGAAGCCGATTGGTACAAAAACAGTGAAGACGGACGACTGGCGGCAAACTTCATTAAACGACTCCGCCCGGCATTCGCAGATTTGGGGGTCGCGGTGGTCGGCTTGAACCGCTTGCACTACACCAAAGAGTTGTTCTTCGATTCCGATACGGTAATGGCAATCATCAGCGGCGTACCGACCAGCGAGTGGAAAGATAATATTCTGCCGCCGGATAAAATGGTCAAAACCCGTAATGCCATTAATCAGTGGGCGGGTTCGCAACGGATGCTCTCGCACGGCATACTGCGTCCGAACATGGGGCCTTCGGAGCTTGAAGAGATGGAGCGTCAAGCGAAAGTCCTCAAGGTTGATTCCTGGAAAATGTATCCCGGCAGTCTCGCAGGACCCTTGAAGCCTTACCGGTTGGACGACGAAAAAGTCGCTTATCCATTCTGGGCGAAGATGCGCAAACTCGGTGTGAAGACCGCCTGTATTCACAGAGGTCTTCCGCTTGGACTCTTTAACGAAGAGAACTGTCATCCGGGCGATGTCGAGAAAGCCGCCAAAGACCATCCCGATATTAATTTTGTGATTTATCATTCGGGCTGGAATCCGGGAGCGCGACGCAAAGAAGGCGCTGCCGCCGACCCGCAGTACATTCCCTGGTGTTCGGATTTAATGGAATCCGTTAAACGCAGCAGCTTGAAGAATGTTTATTTTGAACTGGGTTCAACCTGGAATGGTCTTTCAGGCGCGCGACCCGAACAGGCGATGCATTTCTTCGGACAGTTGTTGAATATGGGCATGGAGAACAATATTGTTTGGGGCACGGATTCGATCTGGGGCGGCTCGCCGCAAAGCCAGATTGAGCGCTTCCGTCGTTTCCAGATTAGCGACGAAGTCGCCAGTAAATATGGCTATAAACAATTGACCCCGGAGATCAAAGCCAAGATATTCGGTGGCAACGCCGCGCGTATTTACAAGCTCGATGTGAAGGCCAAACGCAAAGCCATTAAGAATGACGAGATTGATAAACTGCGCGCCGAATACAAAGAAAACCCGCAACCCTCGAACACTCAGTTCGGCTATGTCTGGGCGTAATTTTAGTGGGCAGTAGGTCATCGAAATCAGGCGGCCTACTGCCCAACCCGTTGTGAAGAAAAGTTGCGTATGAGCAGATTTGATAAGGCAAACTGGCATTTTTTGTTGGATGTGGTGAATTGCGGAAAATCGTATGAACGAGTCTGCAAGATGAATGCTTATACCTGCCCGGATACAGGCGGCGCTTATTCGCATCGCCGAGCTAAATATTTTGGCGCGTATGCAAATAAGAAAGTAGGAATGATATTTGAAATAAAAGCCGTCGTTGAAATTTGGAAGGATGCCGGTGGTGTAAAGATCAAATGGAGCAATGTTGATACAGATAAAGCCATTTTAATTGACGAAGCTAAAAAAGTGTTTCGTTCCATACCTCATCTTAACGAAGAGATAAAAAAACACGGCCTCCAGGTTTTCTTACTTGAAAATGGCGTAGAAACAAATTTCATCAAATCAACAGCCGGCGGGATGTTCGGTTCAAAACTTTATTTTGAAAATGTTGGAAAAGGTTGTGAGGGTTCAGCAGAACTGGCAGCAGAACTGAATAATAAGACCTGGGAGAATTATTTAATCCAGTCAAAATATCAGCGATGAAAGTTGAAGAGCAATTTATTCGACAGGCGATTGAACTGGCGCGTCAGGCGCGAGCGCACGGCAATCATCCGTTTGGGGCGCTGCTGGTGATTGACCATAAAGTGGTGTTGACTGCAGAAAACACCGTAAATACGGAAAGCAATCCGACCCGCCACGCAGAGACCAACCTGGTGCAAAAAGCGATTCAGGAGCTTTCCGAAGAAGCGCGCCAGCAGGCGACGCTTTACACCAGCACGGAACCCTGTGCGATGTGTACAGGGGCTATCTATTGGGCGGGGATTCGCAAAGTGGTTTACGCGCTCAGCGGTGAAGCATTGGCAAAACAGGCGGGTGAACGATTGCGCATCTCTTGCCGCATCATTTTTGCCAGCGCCGTTGACGAGGTCGAAGTCGCTGGACCGCTGTTAACGACAGAAGCCTTAGCGGTTCACCAGGGGTTTTGGAATTCGCAAACATCTTGAAAGGAAAGCAACAATGAAGAGATTTCAACTCGCGTTTTCGTTTCTTCTCATCTTTTGTTTAGGCGCATTTTTAGCGGCGCCTTCCATGCAACAATCAACTGCTGCGGGGCAGGCAACCGCGCCATCCCTCAAAAAACTTGAACAGATGGTGGCGATGCGCGACGGCGTGAAACTGGCCACCGTCATCTTTTTGCCTGAAGGCGCGGGACCTTTTCCCGTCGTGCTCCAGCGTACGCCTTATGGCAAGGAATCTTTCAGCACCGGCGCTCCGGCCTGGACGAAAGCGGGCTTTGCTTTCGTCGTACAGGATTCGCGCGGCAAAGGCAAAAGCGAAGGCGCCTATCATCCCTTCGTTGAAGACCCGCAAGATGGTTATGACACGGTTGAATGGTGCGCCAATCAGGCCTGGTCAACCGGCAAAGTCGGCATGTATGGCGCGTCGGCAATGGGCATTGCGGCAAACCTGGCGGCCATGGAAAACCCGCCGCATCTGGTCGCCGCCTTTGTGATGGTGGCGCGTTCGAGCATCTATCATCAATCGGCATTTATGGGCGGCGTGTTTCGCAAAGAGTTGAACGAACTCTGGCTCAAACGCCAAGGCGCGGAAGATGTGTTGCTGGATACCTTCAAGCACGCGGTTTATGACGGGGCCTACGACTCGAATGAGATGTCCAAGCGTTGGAACCAGATTCATATCCCGATGTACAACTACGGCGGCTGGTATGACATTTTTTCCGAAGGCAATATTCAAAATTTTATGGGGATTCAAAAACAGGGCGGCAAAGGCGCCGCCGGCAATCAGAAATTGATTATGGGACCGTGGGCGCACGGGCTGCTTGAAGAGGTGAAATATCCGGCGAATTCCGGTGTCGGCGCGTTTGGCGGCAATCTCTCTACGGAACTCGGCATTCGCTTTTTCGATTACTGGCTGAAGGGTCAGGATAACGGTATCGCCAAAGAGCCACCGGTGCGCTATTACGTGATGGGCGATGTGACGGATGCGAAAGCGCCGGGCAATGAATGGCGCACGGCAGCCAGTTGGCCGCCGCCGTCAAAGATTACGCCGTACTTTTTGGGTGCGGGTGGCGGCTTGGATACTGCGCAACCGAAAGAAACCAAGAGCAGCGATACCTATGCTTACGACCCGAAAAACCCTGTGCCGACGGTGGGCGGCGGCAACCTCTTTTTGAAGAAGGGTCCAATGGACCAACGCGCCATTGGCGACCGCAAAGATGTGTTGAAATTTCAAACGCCGGTCTTGAGCGAACCGCTCGAAGTCACCGGCAAGGTGACGGTTGAACTCTTCGTTGAATCGGATGCGCCGGATACGGATTTTGTGGCGAAGTTGGTTGATGTTTACCCGGATGGAACTGAACGCCTGGTTTTGGACTCAGCGATTCGCGCGCGTTTTCGCGAAGGCTTCACCAAAGAAGTCCTGATGAAGAAGGGTGAAGTCTATAAACTGGCGATTGATTTATGGAACACCAGCTTGATTTTTAATAAGGGGCATCGGCTGGCCATTCACATCAGCAGTTCAAATGACCCGCGTTTTGACCCCAATCCGAATACCGGAAAACCGCTTCGCGCCGACAGCGAAACGCGGGTTGCCATGAACACGGTGCATCATAACAAAGCTTACCCTTCGCGGGTGCTGTTGCCGATTGTGCCGGCCAATGGCAAGAACCTGGCGCAAGAAAAAGCGGGTAAAAATGTGGCGCGAAATAAATAGAATGACAGCTGACTTTCCTTAAACAAGAGAGGAAGTAGATGACATGACCTTTGCGGGTTTCTTTGACGGTTGCAATTATTACTTTGATAGTTGCAACCGTTTTTGTTTTTAGACTTGCTTGAACTCAGGTTAGATGAGAAATTAAGGGTGAATTTTGACAGTCACTGTTGCACCAAAATTTTTCTCAGTCAACCAAGTGTTTCCCAACTATAGATAAATTAATTCGATAAGGGTTGTACTTTTTAAGGGGTAGAACCTTTCAGACCTCAATTCGATAAAAGAAGATTGTCATGCAGATAACCGTTTTGAAAGAGACCGAAGTGAGCGAATCGCGCGTCGCTTTATTGCCTGAATCGGTGAAGAAACTGGTCGCCTTGAAGGTCAATATCGCCGTTGAAAACAACGCCGGGGTAAACGCTGGCGCGAGTGATGAGGATTACGGGGCGGCTGGCGCCAGTGTATCAACCGACCGCGCGACGCTCGTTGAAGGCGCCGACGTCCTGGTTTGTGTCAATCGCCCAAATGACGAAACGGTGGCGCGACTCAAAAAAACCGCCGTCATTATTGGGTTTTTGCGTCCGCTTGATGAGCCCCTGAATCTGCGCCCGGCGCTTGAACACGGGGTGACCGCCTTTGCAATGGAGTTGGTGCCGCGCACCACAAGGGCACAGGCGATGGACGCGCTCTCTTCGATGGCGACCATCGTTGGATATAAAGCGGTGTTGCTGGCGGCTGACCGTGTGCCGCGAATGTTTCCCATGCTGACGACAGCCGCCGGGACGGTGCCGCCCGCAAAAGTTCTGGTGCTCGGCGCCGGGGTTGCCGGACTGCAGGCCATTGCGACGGCCAGAAGACTCGGCGCAGTCGTTGAAGGCTTCGACATTCGCGCCGCTGCAGGGGAAGCCGTGCGCTCGCTCGGCGCAAAATTCTTAGAAGTCAAATTGGATGGTCTGCAAACCGAAGATGCCGGCGGGTATGCCAAAGAGGTGACCGAAGAGGTGATGGACCGCAGTCGCGAATTGATTGCGCGCGAAGCGCAACAGGTTGATTGCATCATTACTTCAGCGCAAGTACCGGGGCGCGCGGCCCCGCTATTGGTTACGGAAAAAGCCGTCAATGGAATGAAGCGCGGTTCAGTGGTTATTGACCTCGCCGGTTCAACCGGCGGTAACTGTGCGGTCAGTAAGCCCGGAGAAACCATTGAAGTAGAGGGCGTGACGGTGATGGCTCCCTTGAATCTGGCGGCGACCATCCCGGTGCACGCGAGTCAGTTGTATTCAAGAAATATTACGGCGTTTCTAAGCTTGATGATTAAAGACGGCGCCTTGAATTTGGATTTCGGCGATGACATTCTCGCCGGAGCTTGCGCTGTGCATCAAGGTGAAGCAAAGCATCCGCGCCTGCAAGCGGCGTTTTCGGGGAAATGAAATGTGTACAACTCAGACGTTGCGTTCAGGTCGCTTAAGCGGCGGACGGGCGTTTCCTTTCAATCTAGCGTAGGAGAAAAATATTCATGAGTGCTGAAACTTTTTTTGCCGCGCTTTATGTTTTTGCGCTGGCGGCTTTCTTAGGTTATCAGGTCATCTCGCGGGTTCCTCCCTTGCTGCATACGCCGCTGATGTCTGCGACCAATGCGATTTCGGGAATTTCGCTGGTTGGTTCTATTGTCACAGCGGGCGCAGAGTACAACCAGGTTAGCACCATCTTAGGATTTGTCGCCGTGGTGTCGGCGACTATCAATGTTGTCGGCGGGTTTATGATTACCGACCGAATGCTCAGGATGTTTAAAGAAAAACTTCCCACTAAAACCGAGAAAAAAGATTCCGCGAAGGAGTGACGCTGATCGGAATGAAATACTTTATTGAATTCACCTACCTCGCCGCCTCCATTTTATTCATCTTTGGCTTAAAAGGACTCAGCCATCCGAAAACTGCGCGTCTGGGGATGAACTCCGCGGCCATCGGTATGCTGCTGGCCGTCGTTGGCACACTGGTGCACCGCGAAATCATCAGCTACCAGTGGATTATTATCGGTTTGGTCATCGGTTCACTGATTGGCGCGGCCATGTCTATCTGGATGCCCATGACAGCGATGCCGCAACGAACTGCGCTATCGCATGCTTTCGGAGCGCTCGCCGCTTCACTCGTCGGTATTTCGGAATATTACCGTCACAGCGCCGAGCTTGGTTCATTCAAGATGGCGGCGCTCGGTTTCGAAGTGTTGTTCGGAAGCCTCACGGTAACCGGAAGTCTGATGGCCTTCGCCAAATTGCAGGAGTTGATGCGCGGCAATCCGATTACTTACAAAGGGCAGAATATCTTTAACCTTACCCTGTTCTTTTTAACCAACGGCATCTTTCTCTACCTGATTATCTTTCCCGGTTCGACCCAGTTGTTTTATGTGATGGTCGTCTGTGCGTTTCTCTCAGGCGTATTGATCGTTTTGCCGATAGGCGCGGCGGATATGCCTGTGGTGATGTCACTGATGAACTCATACGCGGGACTGGCTTCGGCGGCAACCGGTTTTGCAATTGACAACAAAGTGTTAATCATCGCCGGGACGCTCGACGGGTTTTCGGGTTTCTTGCTTTCCATCTTGATGTGCCGGGCAATGAATCGTTCGATTACCAATGTCTTGTTCGGCGCTTTCGGCGCGCCGGTTGAAGATGGGGGCGTGCAAGCGCAAGGCGAGATGCGCGAAGTCTCGGCTGATGATGCCGGTGTGCAACTCGCTTATGCCAGGCAGGTGGTTTTTGTTCCCGGTTACGGAATGGCGACCGCGCAGGCGCAACACGCGGTGCGCGAACTCGGCGAGATGCTCGAAGAGCGCGGCGTGATTGTCAAATATGCGATTCATCCGGTTGCCGGTCGTATGCCCGGTCATATGAATGTGTTGCTTGCCGAAGCCAACGTGCCCTATTCATCGTTGTATGAGCTTGAGCAAATTAATCCGGAAATGTCGGCGACCGATGTCGCCGTGGTGATTGGCGCCAACGATGTCGTCAACCCGGACGCGCGTGATAATCCGAAAAGCGCCATTGCCGGCATGCCGATTATTGAAGTGGATAAGGCGAAATCGGTGATTGTTTTAAAACGCGGCAAAGGCCGAGGGTTTTCCGGTATTGAAAATCCGCTGTTTTTCAAAGCCAACACCGGCATGCTTTACGGCGATGCGAAAGCTTCGCTGACGAAATTGGTTCAGACCGTCCAACAAGCTTAGTGTTTTGGCTTTGTAAAACTTTTATGCCTGCTTTGTATTAAGGATTGGTTATGAAAAAGACAGAAAAATTTTTCAGCCGAGAGGTTTGGTCGTTTAAAAATGTTAGGCAGGATATTGGGTCGTTGGTTGTCTTTGCCGGTGGCTTAATCCTGTTCTACATTTTTAGAGCAATCTTACAGAGCTGGTTTTCAAAACCTGTTTCAGGAGCAATAGCTTTGACTATTAATATTCCTTACTACTTTGTGCCGCATTTTTTTGTGCACTCTAAACCTCGAATAAGTTTTATTAAATATACAGGATTAATCATCGCTTTAATGATAGCGCTTCTTCTTCTTGACGGGTGGCTCTAATCCTCGCTCGACGCCTGCCGGGTAAGGAGTTTGAAAGTTTCCCTCTGGAAATAAACTTATGAACACAAAATGTTGGATTCGACTTTTGACAAGTGTTTGCCTAATCGGTTCATTGCTTCTCCTTGTTCCTGTTATATCAATTCAAGCTCAAAATAACGCGAACGATGCAACGATTTTCAAAGTCGGAGTCGGTAAACGCGACATCACGCCGAAAGAGGGCGTGCCGATGTGGGGTTACGGGGCGCGTCACGATATGCTGTCGCAAGGCACGCTCGACCCGCTTTATGCGGTCGCCGTGGTCATTCAAGCGGGCGCTAAAAAACTGGCCATCGTCGGTCTGGATTTAGGTCGTGCACCTGCCGAAGCGTCGCTGCAAACCATTCGCAAGCGCATTAAAGATGAAGCGGGGATTGAATATTCCTTCATCGCCGGTTCGCATTCGCATCACACGCCGGTGCTTGAACTGACGGACGAGGCCGGCAAAGGCAAAGGTAAATTTGATGCCGCGCTTCGTTACTACAAACAGATGGAAGACGGTATTGTCGCCGCCATCCTTGAAGCCAACACGAAGCTCACGGCGGCGAAGATGGCAACCGGCGCGGTGAAGCTCGAAGGCTTCAATCGCAACCGTCACACCAAGATTGAACCGAAGCCGAGCGACAAGGATTTAACCGTCTGCCGCTTTGATGATATGGCGGGAAAACCGCTTGCCGTGATTGTCAATTTTACCGCGCATCCGACAACCATTCCGGCGCTCACGTTAAAATTTTCTGCCGACTATGTCGGCGCAATGAAAGCGACAGTTGATAAAGAACTGGGCACGACGACCCTGTTTATGCAAGGTGCGTCAGGCGACCAATCGGTCAATGAAGGCGCCAATAAAGGTTATCAAGCGTTCGGCGCAGCGCTCGGTCAGGAGGTGATTAAACTTGTTTCATCTCTGAAAGCTGAAACCGTTGCCAAGCCTTCGCTAGAAGTAAAAGAGGACCGCTTCGCTTTTGCCCCACGTGTAGATTTAAAGAATCCCTTCGTGCGCGCGGCCTACGAAAAAGCCTTCTTCCCGGAACTCATTCCCAACTTCATTGATGAATATGAGCAGGGCGTGCGTCCCCGGCTGACCGTTGCGTTGCTTAACGGCGAAATCGCTCTGGTTGGCGCCTCGGGCGAATTTTTTTCTAATCACGCCATCCGGCTTAAAGAGCGAGCCCGAGTCAAACAGCTTTTCTTTTTTGGTTACGCCAACGGCTACCATCAATATTTCCCCACCATCGAAGCGGTTGCCGAAGGCGGCTATGGCGCAGACAACACCGTGTCACCGGTTGCCATCGGTGCAGGTGAGCAACTGATGAATACGGCGCTCCTGTGGATTTATCAACTGCTGGGCAAGATGAAATAAACGGCCTATACAAAGGAAATCGTGATTGACAATCTTTTCCGATTTTCATATGATGCGGCTCGAAAATGCAAGTGGGTACTTGCTTGCATTCGGACTTCACTGGAGAACCCCCTATGTCACGAAGACCATCGAATCAGCTGCCTGCGATAAACGGTGTTGCGAAAGGCGCAGAGCCCAAACCGGATAGCAAAATGCGCCAGAAGATTCTCAAAACCGCAATCCGCCTGTTTGCTCAAAACGGATTCCGAGGAACCACCACCAAAGAGATTGCGCTTGCCGCCGGGGTCAATGAAGTCACCATCTTTCGACACTTTGCTACTAAACAAGAACTTTACACGGCAATTCTCGATACCAAATCGAGCGAGCTGGTTGTAAAAAGCTGGGTCAAAGCGCTGCGCCCGTTTGCTGAACGTCGTGATGATAAAGGGTTGTTTCTCTTTGTCGCGAAGGAAATTCTCGGGCACTACGAGCGCGACCCGGATTTTTTGTGCCTGAGACTGCACTCTTCGCTCGAAGGTCACGAGCTCGCCAAACAATATCGTGAGCAGCAAGTCTGCCCGCTCTTCAGATTTTTACGCGATTATATTCTCACGAGACAAAACGAAGGAATCTTTCGACATTTCAACCCGGATATTACGGTGATGTCGTTTTTGGGTTCGGTGTATAACCATGCCATCGCCCGACACTTTCGCGAAGTAGATTTTATTAAGCTTTCTCAGGAAGATACTGCGCACACCTTCGTTGAAATTTTTCTGAGCGGCATCTGCCTGACGACGGCAGCAAAATCTTAAACAAGCATAGCGGCCTCAGAAATCCGTAAGCCCATGAGCTGCGGAGGCGCAGATACGAGCAAGGGTTCTCCGATATATTTTGCGGTTTAGTGGGTTTGATGAAAACGGTTTGTTGTAGATGCCTCGTAGGTTGAAATGATGTGCATTGACGTAAAATGCTATGAGGTATATAAGTTCGCCGTAAACTTATAGCTTAAATAGTTCGCTCTCTAATTCGGAAGGATAAAAACAAGATTGGTTCGGATTCTATAGTGGTATGACCGAATACATGACCATCTGCATTGAAAATACCTCATGCAATTAATCATTGCATCGGCATTCAACCGGAAAAATCTGTTTCGGTCACGCCAGGTTTAGAAGTCAATTTCAATTGAAGTCCGTGTTCCTGCGGGACGTGTTCTCGGGGCCTCCCGCATTCAATTCTGTTTCCATTACCGCTACTGGAGGGAGTTATGTTAAAAAAAGTTCTCAATCTTTTGTGTCTGCTGACTTTAGTCAGTGCACAAAGCCTGACTGTATTTGCCCAAGCTGATGTCAGCACGGCAACCTTGAAAGGCATCATTACAGACCCAAACGGTGCTGTAATTGCCGGCGCCACAATCACCGCTAAAAGCGTTGAGCGCGGAACGACGCGCACAGCGCAAACCAACGAGAGCGGAGAATATCAGATTCCATCGCTACAACCAGGCGAATATCAAATACGTATCGAAGCGCAAGGTTTTGATACCTCAGTGGTCAACAAAGTCGCCCTGAATGTCGGGCAGACGGCTATCTATGATGCACAGCTTAAAATCGGTTCGGTCAGCAACATTGTTGAGATCAATACCGAAGCGCCGGTTGTTGAAGTCGAGCGCACGCAACAGGCGAATACCATTGAGAATCGCCAAATTGAAAATCTGCCGAATATCGGGCGCGGCTTCACCGCTTATGTCTTTACCCTGCCCGGCGTATCGAGTTCCGATGCGCCGCGTGTACAAGGGGGGGCGCGGTTCAATTTCGGTTCATCCGGTTTTTCCATCGGCGGCAGCAGCGGGCGTAATAACTTGATTACCGTTGATGGCGGCGAAAATGAATACGGATCTGGGCAATTGCGCTATGAACTCAGCCCGGAAGCGATACAGGAATATCAGGTCAATCGCAATTCCTTCGCCGCAGAATTCGGTTTTACTTCCGGCACCGCCGTCAATGTCGTCACCAAAGGCGGCAGCAACAATTTTCATGGCAGCGTCTATGCTTTCTACCGCTCGCAGAAAACTTCGGCACGGGAATTTTTTGACCTCAATGCCAAGAAAGCTTTTCAGCAGCAATTCTATCCGGGATTTACTTTCGGCGGGCCGTTTGTGAAAAACAAGCTTTTCTTCTTTACCAACTATGAGAGACGACAGCTTGATTTGACGCGCTTCCGCAACTTCCTCAGTAGTCCGTTTCTCAATCCGAGTGCCACGCAGGTCGCCTTACTGGCACGGTTTCAAAGTTCGGGAAACGCTAACCTGCAACGCATCGGCGCGAATTTAGCGAACCGGTTGACGACCACGGCGGCGACCTTTCCCGATACCTTGAATCTGATTTCTGCTAACAACGGCTCATTTACGGCCAAGTACAAGCTGAATTCCTGGGTTACCCGCGTTGATTATCAGGCGAGCGATCGCGACACCATCACCGGGCGTTTTTCGCTGGCGCGAAATTTCAACGATCAATTGACCACCGATGCTTTTGAATCCCCTTCCAGTTCGACAGATTTAACGGTTCGGGATTACACGACCTTGGTGACCTGGACGCATAATTCCGGCTCAAGTTTTGTCAACATCGTGCGCGCTCAACTGGCGCCGAAGAATTCCGCCGTGACGGAGCCGCACGCGCCCGGCACCACCTCACTCTTGATTCCGGGTTTCGGAAATTTCAATCGTCCGTTTTTAACCCCCTTCAATACTTTCCAAGACCGCTATCAGTTTGAAGACACCGTGTCGTGGATAAAAGGGGCGCACACTTTCAAGTTCGGCGCCTCATTCCGTCCGGTCAATTACAAAGTTGATAACCAACTATGGTTCAGCGGCGAATGGAACTTTTCATCGGGAATTTTCCCGCTGGTTGCCATTGTACCGACGGCAGACCAAACCGCATTTGTAGTTGGCATATGCCAACTGAATAGCATCCCGCTGGCCAATTGCAATGCCACGACGGCCGGCGCTTCGATACCCGGAACCCAGCTCACCAGCCTGCAATCCTTCAACAACAATCTGCCGTTCCTCTACCGACAAGGTTTCGGGAATTCGGTTTGGGAAGACCGAGCCAATTATTTTGGCTCGTTTGCGCAGGATTCGTGGAAGGTTTCGCAACGTCTGACGCTGGATTACGGTTTCCGCGTTGACTATGACGGCGAACCGGCGCCGGCAAAAAATAATACCTACTTTTCGCCGCGTTTCGGTTTTGCCTGGGATCTATTCGGTGATCGCAACACCGTGATTCGTGGCGGCGCCGGCATCTTTTATGCGCCGATTCCTTATCAGGTTATCTATGTCACCAACTTGTTAAATGACAGCGGCGAGTTTATCAATCAGGTTTTCCGCACCCCGGCCTTCCCCGCAGCCCAAACCCCTGCGGCAATCTGGGCGGCGGGACGCGCCGCCGGCAAGCTGCCATTTGGAACCTTAACCGCGGCAGATTTGCAGGCGCTCGGCATCAGCACAGCCCCGCGAGGCGTGGGTCGCGTAGCTTTTGAATTAGACCCGAATTACAAAAATACTTACTCCATTCAGGCGAATTTGGCGGTGCAGCGTAAGCTCACCAATTCCATGTCCGTGGAACTCGCTTATCAAATGTATCACGGGGTTCACCTGCAAGTGCCGCACGCCAGAAATTATGTTGAAGCGTTGCCCAGCGATCCGCGACTGGTCGGGCGCAATCCCGCCTTCGGTCCGCTATATGTCATTGATCCGGCCAGAGGCGGCGATCCGACGCTTACGCAACAGACGGTTTATGCGTCCATCGGCAATTCGATTTATCATGGCGGCACGGCATCGCTCACGAAACGCTTCAGCGACCACTTCTCGTTCCAAGGCAGTTACACCTTCTCAAAGACCATTGATGACGTGACCGATTACAACTCGGCGTTCTACGCGCCGTTCCCCTCGCGACTGAATTTGGAACGCGGGCTATCATCTTTTGACATTCGTCACAATTTCGTGTTCAGCGGCGTATTCACCAGCCCCTATAAACACGGCGGCGATTCGTTGATGGATCACCTCTTTGCCGATATGTCGCTCAGTCCGGTGGTCTCCTTGCGTAGCGGTATTCCCTTTACGCTCTATACAGGCGTTGACATTAACGGCGACACGCGCGGCGCGAACGATCGCTTGTTCTCGGTGCCGAGAAATTCCGGCATCGGTCCGAACTTCGCTCGCGTTGATGCGCGCATTACCAAAGCCTTCCTGTTTACGAATGACAGTCCCACCCGAATCGAATTTTCAGTCGAAGGCATCAATCTGTTCAATCACACAAACTTTGCGGCTGTGAATGATATTCTCGGCAACAATCCGGCGGCCCCCGATTACAATCGGGGAACTTTCAATCTCAAAGGCGATAAGAATCGCGGGCCCGGTCAACCGCTCAGCTTCACCTCGGCCTTTGACCCGCGCCGTATTCAATTCGGCTTGAAGTTCGCATTCTAAGCTTGATTAGTCTCGCGTTTTGGATAAAACTTAGCCACGAGTTATGCTTGAACACTTCCGGCAATTCGTGGCTAAGTTTTTCTGTTGAGTAAGGAGTGCCTGCGATGAAAAAAGTAATTTTTCTGACTGCCATCGGTGTGCTGGCCTTGATGGGTTATTTACCGTCCTCTGCATCAAGCAATACCGGCAAAGAGAGCATCAATTTCACTAAACACGTGGCGCCGATTTTTCAACGTCGTTGCGAAGAGTGTCACCGTGCCGGCGGCGTTGCGCCGATGGCCTTTTCCAGTTATGAAGAGGCCCGCCCGTGGGCGCGCTCGATTAAAGAAAAAGTGGTCAGCCGCGAGATGCCGCCTTTTCATGCGACCGGCGCCATCGGACGTTATCAACACGACCCGCGCCTGACAGACGATGAAATTGCCACCATCACGAAATGGGTTGATGGCGGCGCCGCCAAAGGTAACGTGAAAGATAGCCCCAAGCCGCAGGTTTGGAAAGATGAATGGAAACTTGGGCAACCTGATGTCGTCGTCAAAGTGCAAAAGCCTTTTACGGTGAAAGCCGGACAAAAAGATTTGTACGTCTTTTTTGTATTTGATTATGTTTTCCCGGAAAATACCTGGCTGCGTTCGATTGAAACCCGACCGGGAAATCTAAAAGCTGTGCATCACGCGAACACCCATGTCGTGCCCGCGAATTTCAAGACGCCGCCCGAAGGTTATATCGCAGGTGATTTTGATCCTTCGGCGAGAGGCACGATTATGGTGTCGGGTTGGGCGCCGGGCGTCCAGCCGATTATGCTTCCCGAAGGCACCGCGGTCATGATTCCCAAGGGCATGAAACTCGGCATCCAGATTCATTATGCGCCAAGCGAAGTTGAACGCCTTGACCAAACCGCTGTCGGACTTTATTTCGCTGACGGCATTGTGAAGAAAAATTTGCGCGTCCTATTTGGCGATAGAAAAGATCTGGATATTCAACCGAACGATGGGAACTATTCGCTCACCGATAAAAAGACCTTTAGCACAGATGCTTTAATTCGTTTCTTTCACGTCCATATGCACTTGCGCGGCAAATCCTATGTGATGCGATTTACTTACCCCGATGGTCGCGTCGAAGACGTGCTCACCGTTCCGCGCTATGATTTCAACTGGCAGCGCGTTTACCTGCTCAGTGAACCGATGCGCGTACCTAAAGGAACAGCGGTCGAATTTATCGGCACCTATGATAACAGCACCAGGAATAAATTTAATCCCGACCCGACCAAACCGGTTCGTTGGGGCGAGACCACGAGCGATGAGATGATGCAAGGACGCATCTTCTATGAAGCCATAGATGAGAACCTCAATCTCACGGTCAAAAAAGGTCATGTGGTAACCAGTCCTGCGCCACCAGCGGCAAGCAAAGGACAATAAAAAACGGTAGCCCGACCCTGGGTGCGGGCGTTAAGTCTATAGTCCGGCGCTGCTGCTTGGACTACAGATTCAAAGGAGCAAGGTTTATGCAAACAGCAAAAGCAATTAATATTCGCGACCAGGTTTCTGCCGAAGAGTGGCAGGCGCGTGTGGATTTGGCAGCGCTTTATCGCCTGACGGCCTATTTCAAGTGGGACGATTTGATTTTTACGCATATCTCAATGCGCGTGCCGGGCGGCGACCATCACTTTCTCATCAATCCTTATGGATTTTTATTTGAAGAGATCACCGCTTCAAGTTTGGTAAAGATTGACCTGAAGGGAAACCTCGTGATGGATTCGCCTTATTCAATCAACCCTGCCGGATTTACGATTCATAGCGCCGTGCATGAAGCCCGCGAAGACGCGCACTGTGTTTATCATACGCACACCCTGCATGGCGTTGCCGTATCAGCGCAAAAGCAGGGCTTGTTGCCAATTTCGCAACACTCGCTCTTTCCGCTCTCTTCCGTCGGTTATCACGATTATGAAGGGTTGGCTTTGAACGAAGAAGAGAAACCCCGCCTGGTCGCTGATCTGGGAACCAACAGTTGTTTGATTTTGCGCAACCACGGGTTGCTCACCGTTGGCAGAAGCGCGGCTGAAGCCTTCCTTTCAATGTACACACTGGATGCCGCGTGTCGCATTCAGGTGATGGCGCAAGCGGGTGGGGCGGAACTGACGCATATCGCAGAACCGATTTTGCGCGGCATTCAAGCGCAATCGGCGGTCGTGA
>JBIOWC010000698.1:0-2436 GCA_044868105.1 Blastocatellia bacterium | reverse complement strand
TCCCGGCAAATGAACAGGTGAAGATTTGCGCAAATTAAGGCCGTCCGGTCTGGCGTTACTGCCTGGGTATGGGGGCATTTATTGACACGAACGCAAATAAAAATCCTATAAGAAATGGGGAGCTTATTTATGAAGACCAATTTTGTGAAAATCATTGTTATAGCTATCCAGATTATGCTTATTGTTATTTCCCTGATTACCATCCTCCCTTTTGCCAAAGCCCAAGCGCATCGGCGAATACAAATTTCGGAGACGAAAAAAGCTGAAGCTCTGCCGGGGCGTTATTTTGCTCTACTGATTGCGGTCAGCGATTTCGCGCCGACCTCGGGTATCAAAAGTTTAGATTATCCGCTACAGGATGCCGAACGGGTTCACCAGGTGCTCATCACGCGCTACACCTTCGAGCCGGCCAATGTCACCTTATTGCGTAACCCAAATCGCGCCACCATTATTCGGACCTTGGATGAACTCTCTCATAAGTTGACCGAACAGGATAACCTG
Source organism: Blastocatellia bacterium (assembly GCA_044868105.1). GTDB lineage: Bacteria > Acidobacteriota > Blastocatellia > UBA7656 > UBA7656 > JBFMDH01. The sequence goes on along the minus strand of JBIOWC010000698.1, from coordinate 1,935 downwards.
CTGATCTTTTATGCCGGTCATGGCTATTGGGACGGGCGCATCAATCAAGGCTTCTGGTTTCCGAGCGATGCCCGACGAGACGACCGCGCCGAGTGGCTCTCCAATAGCACCGTGCGTGATTACATCAGCGGTATACGTACCAAACACACCTTACTGGTGGCCGACGCCTGTTTTAGCGGCGGCATCTTCAAAACCCGTGCCGCTTTTGAAAATGCTCCTCGTCCCATCCAAGAGCTTTACAAATTGCCGAGCCGGAATGCCATGACCAGCGGCGATATGGCCGAGGTGCCGGATAAGAGTGTCTTCGTCGCCTACTTCTTAAAACGCCTGAATGAAAACCGTGAAGCCTACCTGTCAGCAGAAACTTTGTTTAGCAGTATGCGCAAAGCGGTAATCAATAACAGCCCCAATGCCCAAACCCCGAAGTATGGTGAAATCCGCGAGGTCGGCGATGAAGGCGGCGATTTTATTTTTGTGCGGCGCAATGAGCCGGCGAGCCGGGTTGCGGAATCGCCGAATCACTTGGGCACGACGTTATATCTGGAGGATAAATTTGCCGAGGCGGAAACGGCTTATCGAAAAGCCATAGAAATAGAACCGGATAATGCCAAACTGCGCAATATACTCGGCACCGTATTAAAGGATCAAAAAAAGCTTAAGGACGCTGAAACCCAGTATCAAAAAGCGGTAAAGTTAGAACCCGGTCGGGCTGAATGGCACACCGATTTGGGGCAGATTCTGCTTCTGCAAAGCAAGCCCGAAAAGGCGGTCGCGCAATTTCGCCAGGCGGCGCAACTAGAGCCCAAGAATCCGTTGATGTATGAGAACCTTGGGCGAGCCCTTTACTTATCATCCAAATACCCGGAAGCCGTCACCACCTTGAAACAAGCCATCGCCCTGGCTCCCGAGACCGCCGGTCCGCATTATTACCTCGGCCTAACGCTCATGGGTCAGAAGAAACTTATCGAGGCTGAAGTTGAGCTAAAGGCAGTTTTACGGATCAACCCGAATGACGCTCAGGCAAAGCAAGCCTTGGATGCACTTCTGAAAATGCAATAAGCCAGACCAGAAAGTCACAGCCATTAACCAGTTGTTGGCGAGCCCAGGCTCGCTGCCCTTCGAGGCTCAGGACCGTGCCGACCACAGGTCGAATATCCCTGCGCTCACGAAGTCCTGAGCTTCGACCTTAACTTTGAAGGAGATTGATTATGCCATTTATTGATACTGACAGCAGCAATGACCCTTTCGTCAACGTCTCTCATCGAGTCGGTGAGACCGGTGATTGGGATGACCTGTTGGCCGTCCAATTGATGCTGGAGTTCGTCTATTCGACCTCTAGCTTGCTAAAGAAGACTAAACCCATCAGAGGACCCATCACCGTCAACGGCAAGCCAGCCCCAGATACGCCCATATTAATCGCTCATTTCCAGAAGACGATCCTGAAACGAGCGAATCCCAAAACCTTCATGGACAAGGCCGTCGGCAAGGCCAAAGATAAAGAGAATTATGCAATATGCAGGTTATCTCAATATGTGGATTGGATGCTCGCTTCAATCGGCTCCTCCGAAAATGTGGTCAGCTTCTTGAGAAGAAAGGTTCCGCTACTTGCCTCTTCGCTGAAAACCGGTGTTGAAGCCTTACAAGAAGATTTTCAATTATCACCAATCACTCCATAGACTCCACGGTTGATGGCCTTCGGGAGGGCGGATTTTTTCTTCGATGATGCTCGGGAGAAAAAATCCGCCCCCGGACGAGGGTTGATGGTCAGCCAAAGAAGGCGTGATAAGAGCGTGGTTGGCAATTGAAAAATACGCCGAATAGATAGCCAGACATAATGTTCTTTGAGAAATAAATAGCGTAAAAATCCAGCCAGCTTGTAGGGGCGATGCCTGAATGAACCCTCTGATTGAGTGAGTCCACTGATTTGGTGGTAGG
>JBIOWC010000697.1:0-3350 GCA_044868105.1 Blastocatellia bacterium | reverse complement strand
ATCGTGTACCGAAGAACTGAGCGCCAGATTCATGAGCGCCATCGGATGCGCCACTCGGTCCCGAAAGCCCAGCTGACGCGCAAAACGGCGGCTTGAATAGAGCGGATTGGGGTCAAGAAACGACGCCGCCCACAAACTGAGCAACCCGTCATCAATCGTCACTTCCCAAGGGTGATGATAAACCTCGCCGATATGAAAATCATCGAGCAATCTTCCATAAGCCGGTTCAAACCATTGGCCTTCACTCATCTGGTCAACCTCTAGGCAAACTGTTTTGTTGCTACATTGCCTGACTTGAGCTTGAAGCATCAAGCGCAATTGGTACAATTGGTCGGAATTTTTGAACGACCGTACAACAGGCAGGGAAATCACAGGAGATAAATAGACAAAGCCATGAAAAAAGCTTCGACAAGAAAAACTTCACTAAAAGATCGCTTCGTTGAACACTGGTTGGAAGGGCTTTTGATTTTCGTCCCCGTAGCAGTAATTTTTCATTTTATGCACGTCTCGCCGATTCTCTCTTTTCTGGCTTCGGGACTGGCCATCATTCCGCTTGCCGGGTTGATGGGGCGGGCGACGGAAAGTTTAGCGTCGAAATTGGGCGCCGGCGCCGGCGGGTTGCTGAGTTCAACTTTCGGCAACGCGGCGGAAATGATTATTGCCTTTCAAGGCTTGCGCGCGGGGCTCACAGAAGTTGTGAAAGCCTCGATCACCGGCTCGATTCTCGGCAATATTCTTCTGGTTTTGGGAGTCAGTATTTTCGCGGGCGGACTGAAATATAAGCGTCAACAATTCAACCCCACGGCCGCCGGGATGAGCGCAACCTTGATGTTACTGAGCGCCATCGGGCTGTTGATTCCGGCGGTCTTTCATTGGGTTACCGGCGGCCGGTCGCAGAAGGAGTCGGGGTTAAGTCTGGAAATCTGCCTCATCCTTTTTCTCACTTACATCTTGAGTCTGCTCTTTTCTTTGCGGACTCACAAAGACCTTTATACGGGGAGCGGCGAACCCCATGATGAGCCCGTCCATTTCAAACCGCGCACCGCGTTGATTGTCTTAATTGCGGCGACGACGATGGTCGCCTTGATGAGCGAACTCTTAGTCGAAGCGGTGGAGCCGGCGTCAAAACAACTTGGCATGACGGAAATTTTCGTCGGCGTGATTGTCGTCGCCATCATTGGCAACGCTGCTGAAAACAGCTCGGCGATTTTGATGGCCCTCAAAAACAAAATGGATTTGTCTTATCACATTGCTGTCGGCTCAAGTATGCAAATCGCGTTGTTTGTTGCGCCGGTCTTGGTGTTTTTGAGTTATGCGATAGGCAAGCCGATGGATTTGCTGTTTACGCCCTTTGAAGTCATCACCGTCGTCCTTGCGGTTGGTATTGTGAGCCAGGTTGCCAGTGATGGCGAATCGAATTGGATGGAAGGCGTGCTGCTCTTGGCGGTTTACATCATTTTCGGCATCGCCTTTTTCTTTCTGCCGGAACATCTGCCCGCAGAGGCGGTAACCCCTTAGGCATAGTTCGATTCGGTGCGGACAATGTCCTGGGAATTCAAACAGTCGAGTAAGGCTTTTTGGGCGCGTTCAACGGCGGTCTTTTCTTTCGCTTCGATGGTAATTTTGACGCGATAATCTTCGCCGCCGAACACCGGATACGAACCGATTTCAACATCCGCATGGGCGGCGGCGACGGCATCGAGTCGCGTGGCGATGTCCAACTCTTCTTCGCGTGTGAAAACCATGCGTACATAAAACGGCTCGGCTTGAAAGAGGTCGCGGATGCACTCAAATTTTCTGCGAAAGAATTCCGGCACGCCGGGCAGAATATAAACATTCTCTGTGGCGACGACGGGCCAACTCAGGCTGGTGCCGCCAACCAAATGCGACCCGGCCGGAACATCAGCCAACCGCAAACGCTTGTCATCCGTCTCGTCGCCAAAGTAACCGCGAATTAAGCGCTCAAGTTCGGGATGCCGGGTCATCTGGCGGTCAAAGGCGCGGGCGATGCTCGGAATCGTCAAATCATCATGCGTCGGACCAATGCCGCCGGAAGTGAAAACATAATCGAAACGCGCCGCGCATTCGCGCACGGCACTGACGATGTCTTCCATATCGTCCGGGATAATGACGATGCGGCGTAAAGCAACACCAAGTTTATAGAGTTCCTTGATTAAGTAGCTGGCATTCTGGTCTTCGGATTTGCCGGTGAGAATTTCATTGCCGATGACGATGATGGCCGCTGTCTTCTGTTGCATACCAGACATATTACTTTTCCAAAGCGACAACGGCAACGCGAGAACGTCAGGGAATAGGCTCGCCAAAGCGCCGTTCAGAGAGCTGGAAAGGGGATGGAAATTTCATCGGGGAAATCAATAAACCAGCGGCGAATGCGAATTCCTCGCCGCTACAAAAGAGGCCGCGAATTTTCGCAGATCATCTGCGCTAGCGGCTGCATCGGCGGGGAAATTCATCTGTAAAACCTGCCCCCTGATTTTCCCGGCGTTCCGTGCATCAACTTTGCCACAACCTTGGCCTTTCAGTTGAAACGATTTTATCTATCCAATAGAATCTGTTTGCTCTCAATTACAACTAAAACATTCAAGGGCACCGAAAGGAAAAGATTATGCGTTTTAGAGGCTTTCTGACTATTTGTGTGTTCGTATTACAAATTCTGGTTTCCTCATTCATCAATCAGTCATCAACGGCCGTCGCCGCTTTGAAAGACCCGGTTGCCAACGGACAAGTTGCCGCTTCGGATTGGCCCATGTACGGGCGCGATTTGGAAGGCTCGCACTACAATCCGCATGAAAAAAAGCTCACCCCGAAAAATGCCGCGCAACTCAAATTGAAATGGACATTTGAAGCGGGCGCGGATGTATCAAGTCAACCGGTGGTCGTCGGCGGCGTGGTCTATTTCGGCTCCTGGGATGGCAAGGAATATGCCGTTGATGCCAAGACCGGCAAGAAGATTTGGGAATTTGAAGATACCCCGGCAAGTTCTTCGCGAAGCGGCGCGGCTTATGCCGATGGCCTGCTCTTTTACGGCGATATTGCGGGACGGCTTTATGCCCTGGATGCCAAGACCGGCAAACTGATGTGGAAGATTCGCATTGATGACCACAAAGATACCGTGGCGACGAGTTCGCCGATTTATTACGACGGCAAAATCTACATCGGAGTCGCTTCGCACGAAGAAGGCGGAGTGATGAAGTATCCGAATTATGAATGCTGCACCTTTCGCGGCGGCGTGCTGGCTGTGGATGCCAAAACCGGCAAGAAAATTTGGCGCTATTATGTGATTCCCGAAGAGCCGAAAGTCATCGGCAAAGATAAGCGCGGGATCAATA
>JBIOWC010000696.1:0-8245 GCA_044868105.1 Blastocatellia bacterium | reverse complement strand
GCGCGCGGCGTGGCGGTTGAAACGCTCGACGCAAGACAGCTTGCCGAAGCTGAGCCAGGTCTTCGTCGGGGACTTGCCGGCGGCTTGCTGGTTGTACGAGACAGTGTGATTTATCCGCCGTGCGCGGCGCGGTATTTTATTGAACAGGCTGAAGCGCGCGGCGCAACCTTGCGCCTTGGCAAACCGGTCGCCGAAATTTCCCCTGACGGGGTGACGCTCAGCGACGGCACCCGACTCGCTGCCCCTATCACGGTTAATGCAACGGGCAGTTGGTCGCCGGAACTGACGCCCGGCATTGATGTCAAAAAGCGCAAAGGGCATCTGGTCATCACCGACCGTTATCCGGGTTTCGTCCGTCATCAACTGGTTGAACTCGGCTATTTGAAAAGTGCGCATTCGATGACCGCTGAATCCGTGGCCTTTAACGCTCAACCGCGCAAGACCGGACAAATTTTGATTGGCTCATCGCGTCAATTCGGTGTCGAAGGGGCGGAAGTCGACACCGCGATGCTCAAACGCATGCTCGATAGAGCCGTTGAATATATGCCGCAACTTGCTACCCTTTCAGCGCTTCGCAGTTGGACAGGTTTTCGCGCCGCCACGCCTGATAAATTGCCGCTCATTGGCAAGTCGGCGACCAGCGAGCAGGTGTGGCTGGCGACCGGTCACGAAGGGTTAGGCATCACCACCTCAACCGGCACAGCGAAACTTCTGGTTGACCAGCTGCTCAAACGACCTTCACAGATTCCTGTTGAACCGTATTTACCCACGCGGAAAGTTGAGGATGCCGCTCATGGCTAAAGAGGTAGCGCTTTCTATCAATGGCGTTGAGGTTCGCGTGCCCGAAGGCGCTACGGTTGCCGCAGCGGTGATGCAAGCTGGCTTTATCGGCTTTCGCCAATCTGTGCGCGGCGACCGGCGCGCGCCACTTTGCGGTATGGGCATCTGTTTTGAATGTCGCCTAACCATTGACGGGCGGGCGCACGCGCGCAGTTGTCAGATTGTTTGCCGCGAGCATATGCAGGTGCAAACCGATGAATAAGCCAACTCCCGAAAGCGCTGTGGTGATCATCGGCGCAGGTCCCGCAGGGCTTGCCGCCGCGTTTACAGCGGCAAAAAAAAATCACCGCGTCACGGTTGTTGATGACAACCCGGCGGTTGGTGGACAAATCTGGCGCGGCGAAAAACGCAAACACGCAGCGCTTGAAAGCGCCGAGTGGTTCGACAAATTTCAAGCCGCGCAAGTCAACTTCATCGGCGGCGCAAAGGTTGTCGCACACCCGCAACCGAACCTTCTGGTTGCCGAAACTTTTGATGGGGTGTGCGAACTCGTTTACGAGAAATTGATTCTCGCAACCGGAGCGCGTGAGCGGTTCCTGCCGTTTCCCGGTTGGACCTTGCCGAATGTCGCGGGCGCTGGCGGGTTGCAGGCGCTGGTGAAATCGGGTCTGTCCGTCGCCGGAAAGCGCATCGTCGTTAGCGGAAGCGGCGCTTTGCTCCTGGCGGTCGCCGCCTATTTGAGAAAGCATGAAGCAGAGGTTTTGCTCATCGCTGAACAGACTCCGCTCAAGCGCCTGATGAAATTCGCCGTCGGGTTGCTCGGCGATGCGGAAAAGTTGATGCAGGCGATCGCCTTGAAAAAAACTTTATTCGGGGTGCCTTATTTGACGGATTGTTATGTGACAAAAGCCCACGGCGAAGACCGGCTTACCGGGGTCACGCTTAAAAGAGGCGAACGCACCTGGGAGGTTGAGTGCGATTATCTGGCTTGCGGATTTCACCTGTTGCCGAACCCGGAACTGGCGCTCTTGCTGGGCTGCGCAACCCGAAATGGCGCCGTGCAAGTTGATCAACTGCAACAAACTTCGGTAGAAAATATTTATTGCGCGGGCGAATCAACCGGCATCGGCGGGCTGGAATTATCGCTCATCGAAGGACAGATTGCCGGCTTTGCAGCAACCGGGCAATCTGATAAGGCGGAGAAACTTTTCCAGGGGCGCGCCAAGGCGCAAGGCTTCGCCGATTTATTGAATGATACCTTTGCGTTGCGCGATGAGTTGAAAAAGTTGGCTCAGGCAACGACTATCGTTTGTCGTTGTGAAGATGTACCCTTTGAACGATTACAAAAACAGAGCGGCTGGCGCGAAGCGAAATTGCACACGCGTTGCGGAATGGGCGCCTGTCAGGGGCGCATCTGCGGCGGCGCAACTGAATTTTTATTTGGTTGGAACGCGGAATCCATTCGCCCCCCGGCCTTCCCGTGTAGAGTTGGAACGTTAGTGGGGACAAACCCGAAATAAATGTTTTTTACCACAGAGACACAGAGGTAAGAAAATGGGTTGATTCGAGAAATTTTATGTTCTTTATATTCTCTCTGTGTCTCTGTGGTTTAAATTAATTTCTCAAACACAAACCCGAATAATTTAGCGAGGGAATCAATATGACGATGATTTGGAAGGGCGTGATGCCCGCGATTACGACCGATTTCAATGAAGATTTAAGCATTAATCATGATTTCGTTGCGGCGCATTGCAACCGGATGATTGATGCGGGTTGCACAGGGATTGTCGCGCCGGGTTCACTCGGCGAAGGCAACACCCAGACGTTCGACGAACGTGTCGGGCTCTGGAAGACCATCATCAAAGCCGTAGGCGAGCGCGCGCCGGTGGTAGCAGCGATTTCGGCGCTCAGTACCACGGAAGCCGTCACTCAAGCGAAAACCGCTGCCGATGTCGGGTGCCAAGGGCTGATGGTCTTGCCCCCTTATGTTTACAAAGGCGATTGGCGCGAGATGAAATACCACGTTGATGCGACGATGAAGGCGACGAAGCTTTCCTCTATGCTCTACAACAATCCGGTCGCCTACGGGACAGATTTTTTGCCCGAACAGATTCAAGAACTCGCGGCTGACCATGAGAATTTTCAGGCGGTAAAAGAATCAAGCACAGATGTGCGGCGCGTCACGGCGATTCGCGCCCTCATCGGCAATCGGCTTGAAGTTTTCGTCGGTGTTGATGATGCGATTGTCGAAGGGATTGCGGTTGGCGCAAGCGGGTGGATAGCCGGACTGGTCAACGCTTTCCCGAAAGAGTCGGTAGATTTATTCAACTATGCAAGGGCCGGCGAAACCGAAAAAGCCATGATTTTGTATAACTGGTTTTTGCCGTTGCTGAGACTCGACACGGTGCCCAAGTTTGTTCAACTCATCAAACTGGCGCAGGCCGAAGTCGGTCTGGGGAGCGCTCGCGTGCGGCCGCCGCGACTTGAACTCATCGGCAAAGAGTTGGAAGACGCAAAAGCGATTATTCAACAGGCGCTCGCCAGTCGCCCGAATTTGGCTTGAGCGAACATCAGCAATGAGCCGCTTGATTAACCTAATCGGGCTTTCAAATGGCGGTCTGCAGAGTAATTCAACTTTGCCTTAAAGCCGACAGTTTTCCGTGCCTACATTGAGGAGACCAGCAATTGACATTAACAGGCCAATCAATCATCGGATATCAACGCGGCGCATCTCGCGACGCAACCTTTTATGCTTTTAACCCGGCAACCGGCGAACAACTTGAACCGGCTTACTACGCCGCAAGCAACGATGAAATCGAGGCGGCGGTGCAACTCGCCGCGCAGGCGTTTAGCGAATACAGCCGCCTGTCGGGCAAACAACGCGCGGCTTTTTTACGCCGTATTGCCGCCAACATCGAAGCCATCGGTGAACCCTTAATTACGCGCGCCTGCGCCGAGACCGCTCTGGCTGGCGTGCGCATTCAAGTGGAAACCGGACGCACCTGCAATCAACTGCGACTGTTTGCCGATTTACTGGATGAAGGCTCGTGGGTTGATGCGCGTATTGATAAACCTAACCCGGCGCGCCAACCGTTGCCTAAACCTGATGTGCGTTCGCTAATGCGTCCGCTCGGCGCGGTTCTGGTTTTTGGCGCAAGCAATTTTCCGCTGGCATTTTCAACCGCAGGCGGTGACACAGCATCGGCTCTGGCAGCCGGTTGTACGGTTTTAGTCAAAGCTCACCCGGCGCATCCCGGCACCGCTGAACTTGTGGGGTTAGCGATCCAGCAAGCGGCGCGTGAATGTCACTTGCCGGAAGGCGTTTTCGCTTTGCTCTATGGCGTTGGCAATAGCTTAGGCGAGACGTTGGTTCAGCACCCGCTGGTTAAAGCCGTTGGCTTTACGGGCTCGCGTCAAGGCGGACTGGCGCTGCTGCGGCTGGCGCAAGCGCGGCCTGAACCGATTCCCTTTTATGCAGAGATGAGCAGCGTCAACCCGCTCTTTATTTTGCCGCAAGCGATGAAAGCGCGCCGCGAAGCGCTGGCCAGCGGTTTACATACCTCGGTCACTGTAGGCGCCGGACAATTCTGTACCAATCCCGGTTTGATTTTCGTTCGGGACGACGAAGACGCGACGGCTTTTGCGGAAAAATTTAGCGAGTTGATGACGGCGGCGCCGACCTTTACGATGCTGACGCAAGGTATTTCATCGGCCTATCAAGCCAGCGTCACGGCGCGCGCCGGTCAAACGGAATGCCTCGCCTTCAAAGCCGCGCAAGCCAGTCCCGGCTTTCAAACGGCGGCGGCCTTATTTCAAACCGATGCTCAGACGTTTGCCAGTCAAGCGGAACTCTACGAAGAGATTTTCGGCCCGACGACGCTCATCGTCAAACATTCCAACCGCGAAGAATTATTAAACGCCGCGCGCGCCCTAGAAGGACAATTGACGGCGACTATTCACGGCAGCGAAGAGGATTTGCGCGACTACGCGGATTTGCTTGCGGTACTGGAGACTAAAGTCGGGCGCTTGGTATTCAATGGATTTCCGACGGGTGTTGAAGTCGGTCACGCGATGGTTCATGGCGGACCCTTTCCCGCAACCTCGGACGGGCGGTCAACCTCTGTTGGAACCCGGGCGATTTTTCGTTTTACACGCGAAGTTTGCTACCAGGACTTTCCCGACACGGCGCTCCCCGAAGAACTGCGAAACGCCAACCCGCTCGGCATTTTGCGAATGATTGATGGCGAATGGACGCGGGATGCTATGCGCTGAAAAGTTTTTATGATAAAACCCCTGCGTTATGAAGAGCGTCTTCGCACTCCTTTTCTGCGCCCTTGCTTTGACGACCGTGGCGCACGCGCAACATCAAAAGTGGGCGATTAAACTCGAAGAACCGACCGGCATCGAACGCCGCGACCATGAAATCGTCCGCGTTCATCTCAACCTCAACTTGAATCAGGCGCGCGCTGAGGTGTTGCGCCTGGTTGATGAGCAAGGTCGGGAATTGCCGCTTCAGGTTGCGACCTCAGCCGTGCGCGCCGATGGCCTTACCCACGCCGAGATTCTCTTTCCGGCAACCTTGATTCCCGGCGAACGACCAACCTATACGCTCATCTATTCGCCGCAATTTGCCAATAAAAAGAGCATCAACGAAAAGGGCGGCGAATACCCAAACGAGATGGTGGCGCGCCGGATTGCGACTTCGCGTTTTGAAATTGCTAATAGCCGTTTTCAAATCATCATCAACCTCGGTAAAGACAACACCCCGCCGGCCATCCTTGAGGCCTACAACCAAACCGCAGGCGAGGCGCGCCTGGTCAACCTCGTAGAGACTTCGCCCGACCTCAAAGAACCGTTGGCCTTCGGCACACCAAGCGCCGGTTGGGGAACGGCTCTCAGTCGGGGGCCGGGGGCCGGCAACAGCGACCAGCAAGAAGAGCGCCGCACCTCAGGCTTTACGGATGTTGAAATCATCGAAAGAGGACCGTTGCGGGCGCGCGTGCGTATGACCGGCGCAAAGTTCGCGGACGCAATCGAGGTGTGGGAGTTTGAATGGTATGCCGAAAGCCCGGTGATCATCTGGCGCACCCGCATTGAAAAAGCCGCTAAAGAACCACCCGCTAACGGCAACCGGCTACTGGCTACCGGCAACTACGGATTTTTCTTTTCCGCCGTTTCGGCTTCGCCTTACCTTCCTTTTACGCATTGGATATTCGGAAAAGAGCTAGGCTTTCCGGATGGCTGGGAAACCGATAACCCGCCGCACAAACCGATTACCCCTGCAAACGCGCTCGAAACCGCAACCCGGCTTGATGAACTGCCCGGCGGGCAGGTGCTCTATTACAACCCGAAAGAGAACTACGGCGCCTGTAGCTTTTTTGAACTCGATGGCGCGTTGAGATGGTTTCAGGTCGGCGCGCGTCAGTTTTATGCGATGAAGAGTTTAAGCGACGCGACCAAGCCGAAGCAGAAAGGTATCGCCGAAATCAAACGCGCAGAGATTGTGCAAGGCGATGATTGGTCATCGCAAATCGCTTTCTGTTTTCCGCAATGGAAAGGTACAGAGACCTTGCTCAATGCGCGCGCTGATTACCGGAGATTTGCGCAACCCATCCTGGCGCGCGCGAGCGAACCCGCGCCGGTTGGCGCGTTGCCGAAAATCACCAAAGCCGAACGCACACCGAGTTATCGAATTGAAAGCGGCAAAATGAATGATTCATCGCCGGCGGCGATTCGGGCCGGGACAATAAATGTACCGACTGACCCGACTACAAAATTCTCGCTCAATGGCGACTGGCGTTTAACCCACGCCGAAAAAGGTGAAGGGGAAGCGCAAAAGTTTTACCAGGCCACATTTGATGATTCGCGTTGGCAGACCGTCGAGGTGCCCGGCGCCGTACACACACAGATTCTGAAATATCCGGCCTATTTTCGCCGCGAAGCCGAATGGATCAGTTTTAAGGAATGGTGGTATCGGCGCTCGTTTCGACCGCCTCAAGCAATGAAAGGCAAACGCCTTCGCTTGCAATTTGAGGCGACCGATTATTACGCCGACATCTGGCTCAATGGGAAATTTTTAGGCCGACACGAAGGTTACATTGACCCCTACTCATTTGAGGTTGCGGATAAATTAAATTTCGACGGCGACAATCAACTGACGGTGCGCGTGTGGACGCCGGTTGATTATTACTGGCGGCATAAACCGTACACCGTCAAAGGCTCTTATGGCGCGGTTGACCAGAAACCCGATGACATTACGCCGCTTGGGATTACGCGTGGCGTTCATTTGCTGGCACACGGCGCAGTGATTATTGAGGGGGTTGTCACGCGTCCACAGCTTAACCCGGACGGCTCGGCAGATTTGGATGTTGAAGTCGCGCTCGATAATCAATCAACCACTCAGGCGCAACTTGAACTCCGGCTCGCGCCGCGCAACTTCGACGGTCAAGAACAACTGACGGCAAGCGCTCTGATTGAGGTCAAGACGCGAATCGTGAATTTGCGATTTCATCTTGATAAGCCGGCGCTTTGGTGGACCTGGGATCACGGAAAACCCAACCTCTATACCCTGACGACGGGCGTTAAAATGGCCGGCAAACTTTCCGATGAGCGGGCTCAGGCCGTCGGCCTTCGTTCAATCGAACACGTCAACTGGAATTTTTATATCAATGGGCGACGCATGTTTATTCGCGGCACCAATTCTTATTATTTTGAACTTTTCATGTCCGAAATGACGCGAGCAAAATACGCGCGCGACCTGGCGCTGATGAAAAGCCTGAATATCAATATGATTCGGTTGCATTGCCATTTTCAAAATCCTGAGTTTTATGAGTTGTGCGATGAACTTGGCCTTCTCGTCTGGCAGGATTACCTCGAAGCCTGGTATCCGGAAGACAGCGATTTCGCTTTGAAAGCGGCAAGGCTTTATGACCCGCATATTCGCTATGTGCAGAATCATCCGTGCATTGCCATTTGGGCCACCTCGGATGAAGAGAGTTTGGAAAATTACCGCGTGCTGACGAAACATTTGGCCGGGCGACTCGCACTGCTTGACGCGGAACATCGTCCGGTGGTGCGTTCAACCGGGCGTTACGGCGACGCGCACGTTTATGAAGGGTGGTACGGCGGCACGATTTGGGAATATACCAAAACCGAAGAGAAATTTATTTCCGAACTGGGCGCGACGGCGCTGCCGAATATGGAAACGCTGAAAGAATTTTTGCCCAATCACTGGCCCATCGAAGACCACAAGGACGATTGGGTCTTTCACAAACTGCAAATCTTTGAAGCGATGCGCGCCTGGGGGCGACCCGACGGGAAAACGCTCGAAGAATATATTCCCCAGACGCAAAGCTATGTTGCCAGGCTTCATCAACTGGCGATTGAACGCATGCGCCGGCGCAAATATGAGGCGGGCGGCATTCTGCATTTTCACGCCATTGATTTCTGGCCTTCGGTGACCATG
>JBIOWC010000695.1:0-3978 GCA_044868105.1 Blastocatellia bacterium | reverse complement strand
GGATATAGCATGAGCTTTTGGAATAAACTCAAAGAAGGAAATTTTAATTTATTGGACGCGGCAAAGAGTGTATTAGACCAGAGCCAAACAACTCCCCAAGCCCCTTCGCTTTCAGTAAAGCAGCCTGAACAAAATTACTCGGCACAACCCGCCGCGCATCCTAATCAAGTGCAGATGACGGGTTGGGAGTTTAATCCGATTAGCGGTGTGTCGCTTGAACTGTACGCCAATTTGTTGGCTGAAATGAGTGATTGCGGAGAAGACGAAGCGCGATGTTTAGCCATTGCGAATTCCCACAGAGTTTCGCGCGAAGCCTGGGAAGCCGCAAAAGAAGGATGGACCGCTCGCATGGCTGATCCGAGTTTGGAAAATCGCGTCTCGCTTGGTTTTCTGAAATTTTATAGTCCGGCGATGGATAAAAAACGCGGCGGCGTTGAACCCATCAGCCTGGAAGAGTACACCAGACTGTTTGCCGAGATGAATTATCGCAAAGACCCGAATGACCCATCGAAGCAGATAGACCGCGAAATTGTGCTCAAAGAAAATAACCTCACGCTTGAACATTGGAATCAATGCCTGGTCTATTGGTCGCCACAGGTTAGCGACGCATCGAACCCCGCATTACGCAAATTTCAACAGTTGCTCAATCAGGAACTGAAAAAATATTTCGGGTGAGGGAAGACTGCGCGGGTAGTAGATTAGGGATTGGTTAAAGAGGAGACCTCTTCCCATTCCTGATAAAGCAGTTCAAGTTGAGTTGAGAGGGTTTCCTGGCGCGAATGAATTTCCGCATATTCCTGCGCCCCCCAATTAGCGGCGGGATTCGCCAGTTGGTTTGCCAGTCCCGCCAGCTCCGTTTCCAGTGAATGAATTTCCGTCTCTACCTGTTCAATCGAGCGTCCACGTTTTTTGGATTTCTGAGAGGCGTTTGCTATGGCTTGCTTGGTTCTGGCTTGTTGTTTCTGTTTGGCATCAGCCTGTTGGGTTTGTTGTTTATGATGGCGAAATTCATAGAACTCAGAATACCTGCCGTTAAAATGGATCACTTCACCTTTTTCAAAAAACAGAATTTCACTGGCAATTTTGTCTAAAAAATAACGGTCGTGCGAAACTGTAATAATCGTGCCTTGATACTCGTGCAGGGCATTTTCCAAAGCCTCACGTGAAGGAATATCCAGGTGATTGGTTGGTTCGTCCAAAACCAGAACATTGGCGCGACTGTAAATTAATTTGGCGAGCGCGAGACGACTCCGTTCGCCGCCAGAAAGCGCCGCCACCGATTTATAAATGTCATCGCCGGTAAAGAGGAAGCGGGCAAGATAGCCGCGCAGTTCGCCGGGTGTTGCGCGCGGCGCGGCGACGGCCATCTCTTCCAATACCGTTGCGCGGTCATCCAGATTTGAGAGTTCTTGGTCAAAATATTCAAGATTGACGTTTGCGCCCCAGGTCGTGCCGCCTGCCAGCGGAACCAGGTCGCCAATGATGGTTTTTAAGAAGGTGGTTTTGCCGGTGCCATTCGCGCCGATGACGCCCAGGCGTTCGCCTCTGTGCAAGAGAAAGTTGATGTTTGATGCGAGTTTATTGGTTCCATAGCCAACCGCCAAATCAGAAACCGCGAGCACATTGTCGCCTGTGCGAACCACGGATTGCATTTTGAAATTGGTGGCTTGTGACTCGCCGACGGCTTCAACTCGTTCAAGCCGTTCGAGCATATTGCGCCGCGACTTCGCTTGTTTGGTTTTTTGCCCTGCGAGATTGCGACGGATGAACTCCTCCGTGCGTTCAATCATCTCCTGCTGTTTTTCATATTCGCGCATTTGCGCCAGTTGTCGTTCTTCGCGCTGGCGTATGAAGGCAGAATAATTGCCGGTGTAAACATTGGCCCGCCCGGATTCGACTTCAACGATTTTAGTTGCCAGTTTGTCCAGCAGGAACCTATCGTGCGAAATGATGACGAAGGCTTTTTTATATTCGCTTAGAAACTCTTCGAGCCATTCGACCGCATTGACATCGAGATGATTGGTCGGCTCATCAAGCAATAAGACATCGGGTTCAGTCAGTAAAAGTTTGGCCAGCGCCAGCCGGGACTTTTGCCCGCCGCTTAAAATATCGGCAGCTTGTGTGAAATCTTCAGGCTTGAACCCCAAACCGACCAGCACCGATTCAGCGCGCGCCTGATAGGTAAACCCGCCTTCGATTTCATAGCGATGTCTGAGATCACTATAGGTGTGCATGACTTCATCAAGTTCTGCGCCTGCGAGTTCGCCCATCAAATGTTCGAGCCGCGACATCTCTTCTTCGAGCCCGCGAAATTCGCTAAACACGGACAACGCTTCCTCACGCACGGATTGCGTATTCTCAAATGTCGGGCGTTGTTCGAGCAGGCCGATACGCAGTCCCTTTAGAAAAAAGACCTGACCTTCATCGGGTTCTTCGGTTTTGGTAATTAAGCGAAAGAGGGTGGTTTTGCCCGCGCCGTTGCGACCGACAAGCCCGACGCGTTCAGAAGGGTTTACTTGAAATGTCAGACCGCGCAAAACGCGATGCGCGCCATAAAATTTGTGAACTTCTTCGAGACGAAACAGCATGGTTGGAAGCCGGTGGTCGGTAGCCAGTAGTCGGTGATCCGTTTGTGCCCAACCGACTACCGACTACTGGCTACTGACTACTATCTATTGGAATTCGCCGGTCTATTCGCCGGAGCCGAGTTGGCGTTTTTTGCTGGCGCAGCCGCATTGCTGTTGGCCGGAGCCGTATTTTGATTTTCAACTCGTGGTTGCTGCGGTTGTTGTTGCGATTGCTGTTGTTGCGCCTGTTGTAACAATGCCGAAGGTTTCATGTCAGAGATGCGTTTGGGGTCTTTTGCCAATTGCTCCGCAAAATAGTTTTTGGCGTTGGCGTCGGCAAGGGCGGTTACAACCAACGCTTTAAATAACACTTGTTGGCGTTGTTGGGTCAGATTATCAATGATGCTCTGGCGAACTTCCTGATTCTCCAATGAGAGATTTTCGGTCTTTTCGCGTCGGCCGTTTAATTTGAAGATTGCCCAACTGCCCGACAGGTTATCTTTCAAAGGTTCGGTATATTGACCATCGGTCATTTGAGTCATCAAGCGAGCGACAATTTCAGGGCGTGTCGGGAAAGCTTGCTTGAGCTGGTCTTCTGATAAAAATCCGATGTTGCCATTGCGGATTGCCGAATTATCTTCCGAGCGTTGCGCGGCAATCGTGGCGAAATCGGCTCCTGCTTTTAACTGTTCGTAAATGGCTTTAATTTTTTGCTCGGCAGCGGCTTCGCCAACCGCATCGCCCACCATGCCTTCGGCGGTAGGAGTGGCAATAATTAGTGAAATCGAGGCGCCGCGAACAGCTTTGAATTCATCTTTGTGCTCATCAAAATATTTTTTAACATCATCTTCAGTTGGCGCAGAAACGCGCGTCTTTTCTTTATCCTGTAGAGCGGTGATCGCCATTTCACGGCGCGTCTGTTCTTTATATTCCTCTTCGGTCATTTCCGCTTGTTTGAGTTGAGCTTGATACTGTTCGTCGGTCATCTTTGCTTGTTGTTTCCGCGTCTGCACTTCCTGGGTTACTTTCGCATCGTCGGGAACCAGGTTGTCTTTTTGGGCGCGTTGGAACAGCGCCTCTTCCTGAATGAGCGAATCAAGAACGGTTAAACGTGCCGCCGCGAGTTCCGCAGGCGTAAAGGTTGAGCCCGGGCTTTGGAGTAATTGACGTTTGATGAGCGTATCAACCTGTTTGAGTTTAATATCTTTAGAGCCAACTTTAGCAAGCGCATCGTCAGCTCCGGATATATTGGCGTCACCATTGCACGCGGTGATGAACAGTGAGGTCAAAACAAGAACCAGAAAAAGGATTTTTAAATTAGAGTTGAACACGAATCTTGCTCCTTCGCAAAAAATGGTTTGACGGCGCCTAGTCCGTCCGTGTTAAATTGTCGCTTTGCTTAATTGCAATA
>JBIOWC010000694.1:0-20729 GCA_044868105.1 Blastocatellia bacterium | reverse complement strand
AAGTTGCGAATGAAGCTGTCGCTGAGATTGACAATCGAAAGGCTGCCATTGGTTTGCGAACCGGTGACCGCCGTGCCGCCTTGGTTGACGACCATCAGGCTATGCGATGAGGCGTTCAAACATACTGACAAGGTGCCGGCATTACCGGCGATGGAATCGTTATCAATATTATCGAAGCTGCGTACGGTATGGGCTTCAGCGATATTAAATTCGATTATCGAATCGTTCAAACCATCAGCCAGATAAGCGCGGTGCGAAGCGGAATCGACCGAAATGCCGAAAATATAGCCAATGCCGGATTGACTGGAATCGAAGCCGGCCTCATCGGGACTGTTCAGCAGAACGGTTCGCGTCGGCTCAACGGAAACTTTTAAGAAGCTGTCGCTGGTGCCACCTTTGATAACAATCAAGAGTTCATTTTGTGATTGCAAGCGAACCGCTGCAATGAAAGAGCCTTTGCTCTTGGTGAAATTCACCGTTTGCCCATTGAGCGTCACCGCAACTTTCTTGACGCGTTGTGAACCATCGCGATTTCCATGGGTGATGGAGAGGGTGTAGGGAATTGAAATTTCCGAAGCGCTGAACGTGCGCGTGAATTTCGCTTTATTATTTTCACCCCGGGTAAAGATTTCGGGTCCGAATACGGTGCCCGATTGGGCGAAAACCTGTTGTGAGGGGCTGCCTGAAATTGGCAATAGAAGAAGCAAAGCCGCAAAAGCCGTCAAATGGACAAGATATTTTTTCATACGTTTCGACCTACCGAATTTAAAAGTGCAGAGCTTGAATTTACAGCTCAAGAGGGCTCTGACTATTAGGGAAGAAAAAATAAATAAGCGGGGTTTTCCAGAGAAACACCCAAAGATGTGAGAAAAATTTAGCCGAAAAACCAGTGGTCATCCCCCAGGCGGGGAACTCAGGGAAAGGCAAGGCGGGTTAAGGGTAACGTGAAGATAGGGCCTCACCAATGAGACATTGGTGAACGAGGTGGTCTTCGCGGGCTGGGTGAGAACCCGCCTTGCGGATTGCAGGTTTCGAGCAACGACGATTTCTCACCCGGCCGGTGCAAGAGCCGTCAAGCCATCTTCTGATAACTGCCGCGACAATAAAGCAGCGGTTTGTCATCCGTCACTTGAATGGTTTCGACTTCGCCGACAATGATGGTGTGGTCGCCGGCCGGATAATTATAAACCGCGCGACATTCAAGGTGCGCGATTGCGTTATCGAGAAGCGGCGAACGCGTGGCTTCGCTTTCTGTGAAATCCACCCCGGCAAAACGATTCGGGTCTCTCGAAGCGAATTTTTGCGACAGGTGTTGTTGCTCTTCGCTGAGAATGTTGACGGCAAACAGGCAACCAGCCGCCAGGTGTTCGAGCGATGAAGAACGATTGTCAATACAGACCAGAATGAGCGGCGGATTTAAAGAGACCGAACAAAAGGCGCTCACCGTAATACCATGTAACCCGTCGGCTTGATCTTTGCAGGTGACGACGGTAACGCCGCTGGCAAAACGACCGAGCGCGGTACGGAACTCTTCATTGCTGACAGGCATTCACTCTCCTCAAAATTTAATCGGTTAGGGGGCACTCGTCATTGGTTATCGGCCTTTGCACACCGCGGATTGCCGCAACGCGAATGACTAGTGACCAAGGATACCGGAGGCTTACGGTTTTTTGTATTTGGCAATCAATTCCTGCAAGCCGGTGGTTGAGCCTTTGCGGTACTTGTAATAGGCCTCAAGGTCTTGCATCAACTGGTCGTGCAAGGCTTGATATTGCGGGTTGCCTTCGCTAAGCCCGACGGCGTGGGCAAACAACTCAATGATTTCATCAAGCTTGGCATTGGCGCGTTTCAACGCTTCATCTTTCACCGGTCCGGCCATCAGTCCTTTATATTGCTCAGCGTATTTTTGATACTCTTCGTTGGCCAGGCTGCCGAGCATCGCATAGTTGAACGGCTCATTCGGATTGAGCGCCACGGCTTTTTCAAACCGGGCTTTTGCGTCATCCTGCTTTTTCATCATGTAAGACAGAATGCCGAGCGATTGATAAAGCTGCGGCAACCATTTGGTTTTATATTCGCTCCAGGCCGTCGCATCCAGGTTTTCCGGCATCTTGTCGGCTTCGATTAATTCGATCGCTTTGTTGCCATAGGTGAGCGATGCTTGCGCAAAATTGCCGTTGCCGCGTTTAGCCTGTTCGATGCCGAAGATCGCCAGTTGGGAAAAGACCACCACATCATTAGGGTTTTTTTCCAGGTAAGGGCCGCCGACTTTGAACGCTTCGTCCGCTTTATTTCCTTTTACATAAACATCTATCAAAATCGAATTGATTAAAGCCGTCTCTTTCGGGTTATTAAATAGGGTGAGCAACGTTTCGGCTGTCGAGGCTTGCGTTGCGGCGTCGGCTTTAGAGAGTTCGCTGCCCAGGTATTGAACTAACTTAAAGCGCTCAACTCCGTTTGCGTACTTTTTCATATACTCTTTGGCGGCTTCGATTTTCGCCGCCATGGTCGCCGCGCTTTTCACTTTGGCTAAGGCTTTCTGCTCATCGGCAGATGCTTGTGTAGGTTTGGGCTTATCCTGAATCGGGTAAGCAATGGCCGAGCGGTTCAAGGCGCCGGTTAAAATTGCTGCGAGCAAGCCAATGGCTAGCGTCTGCACGGCAGAAGAGAGAAATTTTTTCATTACGAAACCTCTTTCATAAATTTTAGGGATTAATCCTCAGGTTGCGAGCCACTGGTCACAACAAACGGTTATTGTGCTTGATTGCGCCGACGCTTGGCAAGTCAACAAAATAACGCGATGGGCAACGAAAAACCTCGGCTCGCCCTTCTCAGTTTTGAACCGGGCGTTGTGCCTTGAGTTAGGCCTTCAATGAAGCTTAAAATCTGAGAAGCCCAGAAGAATGGAGAGACGTAAGCTATGAAGAAGTTTTCCTTGCTAACCCTTGCCCTCGCGTTTATCGCTTTTGCCGCGACCTGCGTCACCGCGCAGGATTGGGATAGCGCGATTTCGCTTTACAATCAAAAACAGTACCGCCAGGCCGCGCAAGCCTTTCACGCCTTGCTAAAAACCAATCCCGATTACTGGCAAGCCTGGTATTACATCGGCGCAAGCCACTACAACCTACAGAGCTACGAAGATGCCGTTGACGCGTTTAACAACTATTTGAAAACCGCCGCCAAGGATGAAAAAGGACAGGCGAAAGATGAAAAAGGGCAGGCGGCGGCTTATTACTACATCGGCTTTTCCGAATACCAGCTCAAGCATTACGACAAAGCCATTCCGGGGCTCACGAAATACGTGAGTTTGACGGAAAAACTGCAACAAAAGGTCGAACCCAATGCCCGCGCCGCGCTCGGTCGCGCTTATATCTTTAGTGAAAAATATAACGAAGCGATTCCGGTGCTGACGACCACCATCAGCGAAGTCAAGACCAATGCCAGCAATTACTATTATCTGGCTTACGCGCATCAAAAACTCGCGCACCCGGACCAGGCCATCACGGCTCTAAATCAAGGACTGGCCATCGAACCGAAAGATGTGGATTTGCTGACGATGCTGACGGAACTCTATTTAGCGCAAAGTCAAAAGAATCCGCCGATGCTTAAACAAGCCATCAGCACCGGCGAACGT
This sequence comes from Blastocatellia bacterium, assembly GCA_044868105.1. Taxonomy (GTDB): domain Bacteria; phylum Acidobacteriota; class Blastocatellia; order UBA7656; family UBA7656; genus JBFMDH01. The sequence goes on along the minus strand of JBIOWC010000694.1, from coordinate 17,095 downwards.
CTGGTTGCCGTAAAAGATGATGAAAACGCCTGGCGCTTGCTCGGACAATCCTATCTGGTTGATAAACAGTACGCGAAAGCCGCCCCCTTGCTGGATAAATACGCGCATGCGCATATGGACGCCAGCAGCGCCTGGATTAACTTAGGCATAGCTTATTCGCGCTCGTCACAGTGGAAGAAAGCCGCCGAAGCGTTAGAGCAAGCCTCGAAACTTGCGCCCACCAATCTTCCGGTGATGCTCGAACTCGGTTACGTTTACGAAAGCGATAAACAGTTGGATAAAGCCCTGAGCGTTTACGAGAAAGCCTATCAAGCGTCGGGGCAAAAGGATGAAACCGCCAAGCAGGGAATCGAACGAGTGAAATATCTCAAACAACAACCGGCGACGACGACCACGGCGCCGCAAACCACGACCGCCAAAAAGCCGGTTACGGCGACCGCCAAACCGCGGTAGTTCGTGCAAGGGGTAGAGCATGAGTAAGCCAGCGCGCAGCGGCGTAATCCATCTTCGTGAGGCCCGGGCGCGTATTCCTGGCCCGGCGGGCGAGCACTCCGCTAGCCTTTTAGAGCGCGGCACCCTCAATCTAAAGCTCTCGCTTCCCGTGCGCCCAAATCAACAGACCCCGCACGCCCAGGACGAGGTCTATGTGATTATTTGCGGACGAGGCGTCCTGGTTCACGATGGTAAGCGGGAGGCCTTTGAAGAAGGCGATGTGATGTTTGTGGCCGCAGGAACCGAGCATCATTTTGAGGACTTTTCCGATGACCTTGCCGTATGGGTGATCTTCTACGGGCCGCCGGGCGGCGAGATTCCCGCAGCCTCAACTACCAGGGACTGAGCCTTGAAATGGGCTATGGTAGCCCGTTTCAAGGCCTTGATGATTAAAATTCAACCGCCGAGTATGGAGCCGTCGGCTTCAACGCGGTCTACGACTCCCAGGCCTTCGTAAGCAATGGCCAGGAATTCGACTTCTAAACTCGCGCCGGCGGCAAGCCTTAAGGCTTCGCCATTTTTTATCGCCTCATCTAACCTCGGTAACGCGACACAGGGTTCAAGGGCGATATTATAGGTCGCGCTCCACCACGGATAATTGCGCCCGCCGCGATAGATTTGCCAGTACCACAGAACTTTGAAAATATCGGCCGGGTAACGCATGGCAAAGCCGACACGTTTATCGGTGTTGGTGACCGCAAACCAGCCGTCGGTGATGCCTTCAAGAAAGACCATATCCGCCGCTTCAACCTCAGGCCCGGGAACCTGCGATAAATCAACGCTCCAATCGTCACGCCCTTCGCCAAGCGGCCATTTGGAATTTTGACCCGCGACCAGCCGCGAAGTCGCGCCCGTGTATTCCGACAGCGTGCGAATGCGACACGGCGGCGCGTCCACGCGGCAGCTTTCATCAATAAACGGATGCCCCAAGGCCGGATGATGTCCCCAGATGAACTCTACAGTTTGTCCGCCTTCATTGGTGACGCGTTCGTGAATGCGCAACACGCCTTCATGGCGCCTGAGCGAAAAGGTCTTAACCAAATAAAAAGGCGTACGCACGGTACGCACATCGAAACGCACTATGATTTCATCCGGCTCGTCTTTGATGATACGGTAACGCCAGCCCAGCATGGCAACCTCGCCGTGTTGTCCAAGTTCCGCGCCCAGGTACTCCGACGGATTGCCGCAATTGGGAAAGAGTTCTTGCCAGCCGCCCGCGTAGTTATCCAAAAAGGTTCCCGACCGGCGAATGTGCTGCGGCAAATAAGCCGGGCGCAGGCCTTCGCGGGAGCGCCACATAAAATCAACATCTTTCGGTTTGTAAAGAAATTCAATAATGTCCGTGCCTTTGTCGGCAACAATTGTGACGCGCAGCTTTTCATTTTCAAGCGCGACACAGCGATAGCCTTCATAAATAAATTCCGTGATGCGACAACCGTAATTGCGATTGTGATGATAGGTCTGGTAAGCGGTCATGCGTCCGTTATCCTCAGTCAATAAAATTTGCAGCAGTCTTTATAATTCAAAAAGCGGTAGCTTCAAAGCGCATTCATTTATCTTGTGTTCTGAATTCTCCTGCAAACAAAATTCACAGCTGGTTTGCTATCCCTCGCGGGGTGATTGTTAATGAGCAAAACGAAAGGCGCAAAGTGACATTAACTTTGCGCCTCGAAATCGCTGCTCGTGGGCCCTCAAATTTATTGGCGCGCGGCTTTGGCTTTCATTTCAGCGCGCGCCTTAGCGACCATCTCGCGAATTTCTACAGCCAGCGTCGGCGCATGAAAGGCAATACCATCTTTGATTGTCCATTCAACGCCGCCGGTCTTTACCACTCGACCATCGCGAATCTCTTCGATACCGCTGGGCTGCAGGACCTTGAAATTTTCGAGCGGATTGCCATTGACGACAATTAAATCGGCAGCAAACCCCAGGCGCACGCGACCGAGTTTCTCTTCTTGTCCAAGTATCTTGGCGTTATTGCCGGTCGCGTGTTGAATGACTTTCAGCGGATGAAAACCGGCTTCCTGATGGAGTTCGAGTTCACGCAGCAAACCGAAGCCGTACATTTGATAGATAAATCCTGCGTCTTCGCCCGCGCCAATGGTGCCGCCGCGTTTTTCAAACTCCATGAGCGCTTGCATCCACAGGCGATAATTTTCTTTCCAGAACACTTCATCCGTCGATGTCCAGCCGATAAAGTACGAACCGTGATTTGCCGGATTCGGTTTGAAATATTCTTCCAAGACGGGATGCAAATAATCGGCAAATGCCGGTTGCGTCTGAGCGCGTTGCAAATCGCGCGAGGCTTCGTAAATGTCGAGCGTTGGCGTCCACGCGACATTGGCTGCAACCATGGCGTCGAGCACCTTCATTAACTTCTCCCAGCTGGCTTCGCGCCACAACCGGCCCGCATAACGAAAACGGTCTACTTCGTTGTTGTAGTTATAGGAAGGGGGGAAATTCTGCCGGCCGCTTTCAATAGCGGCGTCCGGTATGCCGTACCAGTGTTCAATGCTGGTGGTGCCGAATTTAATATCATCCCAGGCATTGGTCTCTTCAACGCCGACATGATGCGCGATACGCAAGCCGATTTTATGCGCCTCGTCTTCCATCGCCTGCATGAGGTCGCGGTCAACGCCGAATAATTTAATGCCGTCATAACCTGCGGCTTTGAGTTCGCGAACCCGGGCGCGCGCTTCATCAACATTTTTCGGCGTCGGCGGGGCGGTAAAGACGCCATAAGCAAACAGGCGCGGCGCGGCGATGGCGTTTTGGGCGCTTTTATCGCGCCACTCTAAAGTCTTTTTCGTTGCCCCGACATCGCGCACCGTGGTGATGCCGCAGGCCAGCCACATCTTCAAACAATAATCTACCGATTGCGGCGTGCCGCCGCGTTCATCTTGGGTATGCCCGTGCAGGTTGATGAGTCCCGGCAGGACATATTTGCCCGTTGCGTCAATCTCCGCGTCGCCCGCGGCGGGACGTTTGGCGGTGCCGGCTTTGACGGCAACCGGGTCAAGCGCCACGATTTCGGTGATGAGGTTGTTGGTAATGACGATATCCTTGGGACCTGATGCGGGCGTGCCATTGCCATCAATAATCATCGCATTGCGAATGACCAGGCGGTTAGGACGCTTGCCACTGGTTGGCGTGGGCGGCTTGGCGGTTTGCGCCCGCGGCGTGGATGAAAGCAGGAAATAAGCGATGAGTAAAACCACTAGCAAGCGAACGGCTGATCTTTGGATTGCCATGAAATATTCTCCCTGAAGGATTTGATACAAACCACAGAGACACTGAGACACAGAGAAGATTAATATGGAAAAAAACCGAGCGAAAGTCGCAGGATTCTCTAGACCTCTGTGTCTCCGGGGTAATCAAGAATTCAATGCACGCGCTTCTCGAAGCCTTTCCAGTAAGCTTCGCGCAACTCTTTCTTTAAAATTTTGCCGGTGCCGCCTTTCGGCAATTCGTCGCGGAACTCAATAGACTTGGGCACTTTGAATCCCGGCAATTGGGTTTTGCAATAGGCAATCATCTCTTCTTCGGTCATCTGCTGCCCGGCTTTGAGCACCACGATCGCTTTCGGCACTTCGCCCCATTTTTCATCCGGCACCGCAATCACCGCGCATTCTAAGACTGCCGGACTTGAGAAGATGGCTTTTTCGACTTCAATGGAAGAGATATTTTCGCCGCCCGAAATAATAATGTCTTTCTTGCGGTCAACAATCAGGTAGTAGCCTTCGCGGTCAACGACCGCCATATCGCCCGTATGAAACCAACCGTCACGAATCAGTCGGGCGGTCTCTTCCGGCAGTTTCCAATACCCCGCCATGACGTTGTCAGCGCGGACGACGATTTCGCCAGGGGTTAAGCCATCGTGTGGCAAGTGATTATCGTCCCCGTCCATAATGCTCATCTCAATGCCGGGAAACGGATAGCCGGTCATGGCTTGTCGCTGCCAGCGTTCTTCTTGAGGCAAATCTTTCAAATGTTCTTTGAGGAATGAAATCGTCAGCACCGGTGTGGTCTCTGTCAGTCCGTAACCCGAATAAGCGCGACAGCCGATGGTCTGTTCAACTTCTCGAATCAGCGAAGGCCCGGAAGCCGCGCCGCCGATGTTGATGAATTCAAGCGAAGAGAGGCGGAAGTCTTTAATGCGCGGATGGTTCAAAAGCGCATAAATCATGGTCGGCACCCCCGCCAGGTGGGTGACCTGTTCGCGTTCGACGAGTTGGAGGACTTCAAGCGGGTCGAATTTCGGCACCACGATGTGACGCGCGCCCATACAGGTTAAGGTGTGCGGCGTGCCCCAGCCGTTGACGTGAAAAAGCGGAATGGTGTGCAGTTGCGTGTGATGATCGCGGATGCCTAACCCGGCGATGACTTGCAGGGCGTGAAGGTATAGATTGCGATGCGTCATCATCACGCCTTTCGGGTTTGCGGTGGTGCCCGAGGTGTAAAAGAGTTCCGCCAGATCGTCGTCTTTGATATCGGCGGGCGGCGTGAAATCGGCTCCCACAGCCTGTATCAAGGTTTCGTACTGATCTTCAATGCAGATAAAATTGCGAATCGTCTGGGTTTCGGGTTTGAAAGATTCGACGAGCGGCGCGAAATCTTTGTTGTAAAAGAGGGTCACGGTTTCCGAGTTGTTTAAGATATAAGTCAACTCGTGCGGCGTCAGGCGAATATTTAAAGGCAAAAGCACCGCGCCCATCTGCACCACGCCGTAATAAGCTTCCAGGAGTTGGTGGCTGTTATAACCGAGCCAGGCGACGCGCTCGCCGCGCGCGACATTCAGCCCCGCGAGCGCGTTCGATAATTGGTTGCAACGCGCCCCGTACTCGGCATAGGTGAATCTTTTGTCGCCATCAACAATTCCCACTTTGCTGCCGTATTCCCGCACGGCGCGGTCTTTGAATCGAATCGGTGTCAGTGTCAGGTCCATTCAATAACCCCCTCAATAATCTCCGTAATTTGTATAGTCTTTTACCGCCGCTTTAGCGGCGCAAAGAAGGTAGCCAGAGGTGCAACCTCTGGAACCGCGAGCGTCCACGTTTTCCGCGTTGAAGACGCGGGAAGAGCGTTCTGGCTGCGAGAAGCTTCTATCTGTTTCTGTGTACCTTCATCCATATTAATTATCCAATCAAGCGCGCGCGACCTTGCCAGTGTTTGGCGCGTAAATCCTTCTTCAAGATTTTGCCGCTGCCGCCTTTCGGCAGTTCAGGCGCGATGATTTCCATTGAACGCGGAATTTTATAGGTTGGCAGGTGGGCTTTGCAAAATTCAAACAACTCTTCGTAGGTCAAACTCGCGCCGTCTTTAAGCGCAATGCAGGCGTGAACGGCTTCGCCCCACTCCTCGCTCGGCACCGGAATCACCGCCGCTTCTTTTATTGCCGGATGCTCGTAAATCACCGCTTCGACTTCGGTTGAAAAAACATTCTCGCCCGCCGACACAATCATGTCTTTTTTGCGATCAACCAGATACAGATAGCCTTCGTCATCAACCGTCGCCAGATCGCCCGTGTATAGCCAGCCGTCGCGCACGGCGGCAGCAGTCTCGGCTTCGCGTTTCCAGTAGCCTTTCATAATATTCGGACCGCGCGCGATGATTTCACCGACTTCGCCCGCTTGCACCTGCGTGCCATCGTCTTTGACGACGCGCACCTCAACCCCCGGCACAGGCTTACCACAGGAAGCCAACCGCTTGGCCTTGTTTTCATCCGCCAGCGCCGCTTGATGGTCGGCAAAGGTTAGGGCCGTCAGCAAAGGCGAAGCTTCCGTCAGTCCGTAACCTTGCCCGAACTGGCAAGCGAAAACCTGTATGGCTTTTTTAAGAACTTCAGGCGCAATCGGCGAAGCGCCGTAGGTGATGTGCCTGAGCGACGACAAATCATAGTCGTTCAATTTCGGGTAATGCAGCAGGAAATTAATCATCGTCGGAATTAACACCATCGTCGTGATGCGGTCGCTTTGAATCTTCTCAAGCACCGCCTGCGGGTCGAAGCGCGCCAGATAGCTTTGCGCGATTCCGTGGGTCACATTCAAAAACGTCGCCGCGCCATCGGCCAGATGAAACATCGGCGCGGTGTGCAAATAAATATCGGTCGGATTGGCGGGTCGCACGGCAATCGAGTGGCGGTTGTTCGCAAGCATATTGTTATGCGTCAGCATCACGCCCTTCGGTTCCGCCGTCGTCCCCGAGGTATAAAAGAGCCCAAGCAAATCATCCTCAGTAACCGCTGCCCTTTCAACCTGCGGAGAAGCGCCGGCGAGCAAGCCTTCATAATCCAGATAGTCTTCGGACGGTCCGTCGCCGATAGAGATGAAATGTTTGACCGTACCCAGGTGCGGGCGAATCGCGTCAATCAGGGGTTTCATGGTGTCATCCACACAGATGGCGACGGCTTCCGCGTGATTGATGATGTAGTTGACTTCCGCTGGCGGAATGCGAAAGTTGATGGGCACGACGACGGCGCCCAGTTGCGCCGTACCGTAGTAGAGTTCAAGGTAGCGGTGACCATTGAGGGCAAGGATTGCCACGCGGTCGCCTTTTTTAATGCCTAAACCAGCGAGCGCATTCGATAACCGGTTCACGCGTTCGTCGAGTTCTTTGAAGGTGTAGTTTCGATGAGCCGTAATAGAGGCGATTTTATCTGGATGCCTGGCGACAGATTGTTTCAAGCCATCAACAATGGTCATACCCCCTCCGGGTTCAGTAATTTTATGCGGAAAGCTTTCAAGTTTGTGAATGATGATTGTGAAGTTGCACCCGCGCGTCGGCAGAATGTCATAATTCCCAGGGCTTGTAAAGGCAGCTTAAGCGAACCGTGTAGCGTTAATAATCCCCGTTTTAATGGGCTTCTGCCGGCCCAATCCGTAAATGTCCCACTTCATTTTATCGAAAGATATTTCGTTAGTTTTTCAATGCGAGAGCCGATGAACCTGGTTCACACTTATGACGCGGTCAGTCGGCTGTCGCGGTTGTTGCCCACGAATGCCGCCAGTCAGGCACTGGAGGATTTTCGTTATACCAAAAATCTCGATGACGAACTCGAACCCCTCATCGCAATGAGCGGCGCCCCGCGGCTTCTATTGGCCAAGACCGCCAGCCCGGCTGATGCTGCCAACCGCCTCGCGCAGATGGGCACGGCGAGCTACACCTTCGGATAACCTCGGACAGGCGACGACCAGGAGCGACGCCCAAGGGACGACCTCCAATTGGGAGGCGCGCGGCCGGCTGACTCAAGTGACGCTGCCGGGTGGCGAGCCGGTGAGCTAGGGCTCTGATGCGGCGGGCTTCGAGGAGTAGTAGCGGGGTGACGACGAGTTTCCTCTACGATGGCGCCGATGTGGTGATGGATAGAGCCAGTGACGGAGCGACGGGGGATTGCCTCAGCGGCTTGCGGTTCTTCTACTGCACAAAGCGTAACCCGTTCAATCCTTTAAGAAATCTATTTTGTGGGTTCACGACCTTCAATAATCTGCAAAATCACATCTCACAAGCTTGCTTATGCAATCGCTTCTCTGAAAAAATAGAACCGCTCTGAAGGCAATTCGATTAAGCCCCCCCTTAGTTTTATCTGAAGAGGGATTTTTATTATGGAAACTCGGACTCATATGAGCGTCGCCAAACCCATCGCCAGCAATAAACAGGTCGTACTTATTTTTATCATCGGCCTAGTGATGATGTTTGTCGCGTTCTGGGCGGGATTAAGCGTCATTAAAAACAGTATCGCGCCAACAGAAAATCAAAGCGAAAGTAAACCGCCGGCGCAGAAACAGACCGCCAACCTGTTGCCCAATTCAATCAATCCGGCTGCGGCTACAGAAGCCGACAGTGACACGCCAACTGCTGAAACTCGTTATGTCATTCACGTGGCTGCTTGCGGCACCGCCGCTGAAGCCGAAAAATATGAACTCGAACTCAAACGCGCCGGATATTTGAGCGCTTATGTCAAACAAGCCGGCGACGGTCTCTATCATGTTGATATTGGCATTTACAAAGAACGCCAGGATGCCCAGCGAGCAGCAAATGAGCTTTCCTTGCATTACAAACAGACCATGATTTATCAAAATGATAAACATTGAAGATTTATCAAAATGATAAACCTTGAACCGGGCGCGCCGAAATCGTTGTGCACGGACCTGCAAATCACCAGCATCTGAAATTATGTTGATTCAACTCGAAGGATTAAAACCCAAAGCCACCCCCAGACTTCCTGAATGGTTACGAAAGCCGGAGCGCCACGCCGAAGCTGACCACGAATTAAAAGTGATGCTTCGCACGCGCGGCTTGCATACGGTTTGTGAAGAAGCGCGTTGCCCGAATCGCCACGAATGTTTTGCGCGCGGCGCGGCGACCTTCATGATTTTAGGCGATGTGTGTAGTCGTAGCTGCGGATTCTGTGCGGTGAAAACCGGGCGGGGTTTGCCGATGGAATTGCTCGCCGACGAACCCGAACAGGTGGCCGCGGCCGCGGCCGAGCTTCGCCTTCGTTACGTCGTCATCACCTCGGTCAACCGCGATGAACTTACAGATGGTGGCGCGGCACATTTTGCGAAAACCATTCACGCCGTGCGGCATCGTTTGCCTGCGGCACAGGTTGAAGTGCTCACCCCGGATTTTAAGGGGAACTTCGAGGCGCTTCACGCCGTGCTTGACGCCAGACCCGACACCTATAACCATAACGTCGAATCGGTGCCGCGGCTCTATCACACGGTGCGTCCGCAGGCCGATTACCGGCAATCGCTCGATGTCTTGAAAGAGGCGCACCATTACGCGCCGGAGATTTTGACCAAATCAGGGTTTATGGTCGGGCTTGGCGAAAGACCTGATGAAGTGAAGCGCTTGCTTGAAGATTTGCGCGCCGCCTGTGTGGATGTGGTAACCATCGGGCAATATTTGCAGCCCACGCGAAAACATTTGCCCGTCGAAGAATATGTTCACCCGGATGTGTTTGCAGGGTACAAAACCTATGGCGAACAATTGGGCTTGCGCGCCGTCTTTGCCGGCCCCTTGGTCCGCAGTTCTTACATGGCAGATTTAGTTCACGAACAAGCCAAATAAATTTTGGATTTTAGATTTTGGATTTTAGATTCAACGAGGTGTGCTTGATGCCCAAAAGCTTTGTGCCGATCTGGAAACCTAAAATCGAAAATTCAAAATTCTCAGGGACCCCCCATTCCAAAATCCAAAATCTAAAACCCAAAATTGAAACCATCCAAAAGCTAAAATCCAAAACTCACCATTCCAGTTATCCGCCTTCGGAAGGCACGTTTTCGCAGGAAGACATACTCGCTTCGCGGTTACGGGTGACCAAAGTGCTGCCGTTTCAGCAGGCCTCGCCACCTTTTGTCAGCAATCTTTTTTTATCCGTGATTTCAGGTTTATTACTGGTCTTTGCCTTCCCAAACTGGGGACTATGGTCGCTCGGTTGGGTCGGGGTTGCGCCGCTTCTGATGGCGGTGGCGCGCGAACAAAAATTCTGGCCGTCGCTTTCACTGGGTTGGACGACGGGGACGATTTTTTATCTCGGCACCTCTTACTGGGTGACCTATTCGATGAATAACTACGGCGGCATTCCGCTGTGGATAAGCTATCTGATTGCCTTGCTGATTGCGGCAATTTTCGGAAGCTTTACAGCCCTTTTTGCAGGAATATTTGCGCAAACCATTAAAGCGTTCGGCGGCTGGGCGATTCTGTCGGCGCCGGTTCTATGGGTAGCCACCGAATGGTTGCGCCTGCAAATAACCGGCGTCGGTTGGAACGCGCTCGGCTATTCGCAAGCCTTTCAAGCGACCTTGATTCAAACGGCGAAATTCGGCGGCGTTTATCTGGTGAGCGCTTTTCTGGTGGTCGTAAGCACGGCGACCGTCTTTGGCATTGTTTATCTAGGCTATCGTCGCGCAATCGTTGTCCTGGCCATTAGCTTTGGTTTGGTCATTCTTGTCCTGCTCAATTCCCGCTCCCAATCTCCCGCCAAACCGCCGACGGTGCGCGTGGTAACCATACAGCCGAATATTCCAATTAATGGCAATTGGGAGGATGAAAAATTCGTTGAGCAATTAATTTTGCGTCATATCAATTTGTCTGAACAGGCACTCGAGATGGAAGCGCATAACTTGCACCTGGCTCCCGGTGAACCCAAGGGTGAGCCGGTGCAGTTGGTGATTTGGCCCGAATCGCCCATGGCATTTCAATATGAACGCGATGAAAAATTACGGAAACAACTCGCCCAATTCACCACCCGCAACCGGGTCTATTTATTGATGAACAGTTGGGGTGAAGCGAAAGCGGGGGACGCGCCAGAGGCCACCTACAACAGCGTGATGCTGATTAACCCCAGTGGTGAGCTCATCAATCGCTATGATAAACTCGCATTGATGCCGTTTGGCGAATATGTGCCGGCGCGCGGCTGGATTCCTTTTATGGATAAAATTCCCGCGCTGGTTGCCGATGTAACGCCCGGCAAGCAATTCATCCTGAGTGAAGTTTCCGGGGCTCGCATCGGCACGATGATTTGTTTTGAAATAACCCGGCCGGACATTGCGCGGCGCTTCAGGAATGATGGGGCATCCCAGTTGGTACAAAGCTCCAATGAATCATGGTTTGGACCAACCCCGGCAGCCCGGCAACTGTTAGCGCAAGCGGTCTTTCGCGCGGTTGAAAATAATATTGATTTGACGCGCATAACCAATTCAGGGTTATCAGCGGGGATTACTAGATATGGCGATATTGTTGATGAAGCGCCCATGTTTCAAACCGCCACGCAGGCTTGGAATTTTAGTACGGTTGAAGAGGCCGACCCTGCAACTTTTTACACGCGCTACGGCGATGTCTTTGCCGTTACGTGTACAATATTGAGCGCGGCGCTGGCCATTGCGGCAGTGATATATGAACGAATGAAAAAGGAAGATGAAGAAGAATGATTGATGAATTAAGAGCGAAATACGACGACCTTGCGCTGCGGGCCTCAGAACTCAGGAGGTTTCTTTGACGCTGAAAGCAAACGCGTAGAGCTTACCGGCCTCGAAGAAGAGATTGGCAAACCGGATTTCTGGAACGACCAGGAGCAGGCGCAAAAGACTTTGAAAAAGCGCAGCCGTCTGGAAAGCGCCATCGAAAAATCGGCAGCCTTCGAGCGTGACACAGACGACGCAGCGGTACTATTTGAGTTTGCCAGTGAAGACGAAAGCTCTTTGAAAGAATTGCAAACCCTGCTGGACCGATTGCAAGCCGAGGTCGAAGAGACGGAGACCGAAATGTTGCTTTCGGGGCCTAACGATGCGCGCAATGCGATTGTCACCATCAACGCCGGAGCCGGGGGCACCGACGCGCAAGACTGGGCGCAGATGCTCTTGAGGATGTATTTGCGCTGGGCCGAGCGGCGCGGATTTAAAACCGAACTGGTTGATGAACAACCGGGCAAAGAGGCTGGCATCAAGAGCGCGACCTTCACGCTGGCGGGCGATTACGCTTACGGGTTGATGGCCGCCGAAGCGGGCGTCCACCGATTGGTGCGGCTCAGTCCCTTTAATGCCGGTTCGAGCCGCGAAACCAGTTTCGCTTCGGTTTTCGTTTATCCCGAAATCGAAGAAGATGTCGAGATTGAAATTCAAGACAAGGATTTGCGCATTGATACCTATCGTTCAACGGGCGCCGGCGGGCAGCACATCAACACCACCGATTCGGCTGTGCGCATCACGCATTTGCCGACCGGACTGGTGGTGACCTGTCAAAACCAACGCTCGCAACATCAGAATCGCGAAGTCGCGATGCGGATTTTGAAATCGCGTTTGTATGAACTCGAAATGGAGAAACGGCGCGCCGAGACCGCGCAACTTGAAGAATCGAAGCGCGATATTTCGTTCGGTTCGCAAATCAGAAATTACGTGCTGCACCCTTACAAACTCGCCAAAGATGTGCGGACCAAGTATGAACGCTCGGATGTGGAAACCGTTCTCGATGGCGATTTGGATGAGTTCATTAAAAGCTATCTGGTTTTCAAGAGCAAAGGAGCGCGTGAAGAAGTCGTTGCGACGAGTTGAACATCAGTAAAAATTTGTCGCCCCAGCTTGTAAGGAGGGATGATCTGCATTCTTCTTGACGAGCCGGCGACGAACTTACATTTAATTGAAAGCCGCAGGAAGGCCAAGAGATTCAGTGAACTTGCTCAGGTTTCTTTGGCGTTGAGAGCAATTTGCTGAAGCGTCCTCGAAAAAATTTGCGCCTTTTTGCGGCTTCGTTTTTTGTAAACCAAGATTGAACTTTTATTCTTCATTCAGGATGTCGTAAGATTCGCCTGAAAGAATGGGGGCTTGTTCATGAGCAGTAAAACAAGGACGGGTAAAACGAAAAAGCGTTCGCTGACCAATGAAGTCACGGCTGTCGTTTTAGCGTTAATCGCAATCTTACTTTTATTCAGTCTGTTTACCTACAATCCGAAAGACCCAAGCTGGCATTCGGTCGGGCCGCAACAGAAACCGACGAATTTCATCGGCACCGTCGGCGCCTATACCAGCAATCTGTTGCTTGAATGGTTTGGGCTTGCCGCCCTCGTCGTTCCGGTTTTGTTGATCTTTATCGGCTGGCGGATGTTCTTCACAGAGTTGTTAAGCGTTCCCCTGCGCAAAGCCACCGGCTCGACGTTTTTGCTCATCGCGATTGCCAGTTTTCTGGCGCTCTTTCCAACCCTGGGGCTGGCGATGCTTGAACATTCGGCGAGCAATGGCGGCATGGTTGGTTACATCGTTGAAGGCGCCTTGGCCGGCGTCTTGAACACCGTCGGCGCAGGGATTGTTTTGACTTTTGCGACGGTCGTTTTATTGATGCTTACCTTAGATCTGTCGGTTACTCAGGTCATTGCCTGGGTTCGCGGCGTCAAAGGTAAAGGCATCGTGGTTAATCAATCCGGATTGAGTTTGACGGCGCGTTTGAAAGACTGGTGGGCCGAAAACCGTGAACGCCGCCGGATGGCCGCCGAAGAAAGGGAGCAGGCTAAGGCCGAAGCCTTGCGCCTTGAGGAGGAAGAAAGTTTAGCGCGCGAGCGCGAGCTGTTAGCCGAACAGAAGCGTCGGAAAAAGCTTGAGGAAGAGAACCCCGTCAAGCCGGAAGAGCAGCGTGCTAAGGAAAAGAGACCGGTTATTGCAACGCCCTCGATTGTAAATAAAGCAGAGAGTGCCGAAGCGCAACCTGAACCGATTATTACGCCGCAAGTGAACAAAACCTTTCGCGCAGAGGCGGCGACACCCAGCCGCAACGAAGCGCCTGAGCCTGTGAGTGAAGAGAACCAAGAGGAGCCGCAGCGGTTTGCGGCTTCGGCGCAAAAGCAAACGGCGGTGGCGGCGCTCACTCCGACAACGGCAACGGCGCGCACACAGGCTGCAGAAGCCTACAAAGCCTACACCACCAAAACCGAATTATTGAAGAACGGTCGTGACCTGGCCGCCGAAGTTACCATGGACCCGGAGGTCATCGAAATGACTTCTACGGCTTATATCGAAAGAACCGTGCCGACCAAACCACTCGGCACGCCAAAGCTTGAAAAAGAACCGCCCCCGAAACGCAAGCCGGTCACGGCGGCAACCAATTATGAGATGCCTTCGATTAACTTGCTCGAAGTGCCCATCGGACATAATGAACAAGCCGAAGATGAACTCCGCGAACGCGCGACGATTCTCGCGGAAAAATGTAAAGAGTTCGGGGTCGTGGGCCATATTCATCGCATCAATCCGGGTCCCGTCGTCACCACCTTTGAATTCAAACCCGACCCCGGCATCAAGTATGCCCGCGTCGTCGGACTTGCCGATGACCTCTGTCTGGCGCTCAAAGCCGAATCCATTCGCATTGACCGCATCCCCGGCAAATCAACCGTCGGCATTGAAGCGCCGAATCTGCACCGCGAAAAAATTCTCCTGCGCGAGGTCATCGAATCGCCGAAGTTTCAAAACTCGAAATCGAAACTCACGGTGGCGCTCGGCAAAACCATTAACGGCGAAGAGTACATCACAGACCTTGCCGATATGCCGCACCTGTTAATTGCCGGGGCGACCGGCGCGGGTAAATCCGTAACCATGAATGCCCTGATTTGCTCGATTCTCTACAAAGCGTCGCCCGATGAAGTGAAGTTCATCATGGTTGACCCCAAGCGCGTCGAGCTTGGACTTTACGAAAACATCCCGCATCTGCTGACGCCTATCGTCACCGACCCGAAACGCGCCGCCAATGCCCTGAAATGGGCGGTCAATGAGATGGAGAATCGCTACAAAGAACTCGCCAAATATGGCGTGCGCAACATTGAACAGTATAATAAACAGGTCGAAGAGTTGACCCATCCGACGCTTTCGGCCGATGACCCCAATGCGCCCAAATCGCTGCCTTATATTGTCATCGCCATTGATGAACTCGCGGACTTGATGATGGTGGCGCGCAGCGAAGTTGAAACCTCGATTGCCAGGCTTGCGCAGATGGCGCGCGCCGTCGGCATTCACCTGGTGCTCGCGACGCAAAGGCCTTCGGTAGACATCATCACCGGCGTCATTAAGGCAAACATTCCCTCACGCATTGCCTTCCGCGTCTCCTCAAAAGTTGACTCGCGCACGATTATTGATACCAATGGCGCAGAGGCCTTGCTCGGGCAAGGCGATATGCTCTTTCTGCCGCCGCGCACGTCGCGCATCATTCGCGTGCATGGCTCGTTTGTCAACGAAGCTGAAGTCAAAGCGATTTCCGATTACACGCGCAAACAGGCCGAACCGGATTTCAATGAACTCGTGACCATGAGCGAACAGGAAGCCGAAGGTTTCGATGGCGATATGGGCGAGCGTGACGAGCTTTACGAAGAGGCTTTATTGATTGTCACGGATATGGGTCGGGCCTCAACCTCTGTGTTGCAACGCAGGCTGTCAATCGGCTACGGACGCGCCGCGAAGATTTTAGATATGATGGAGCGCGAAGGCTTCATCGGGCCGGCCGAAGGCTCAAAACCGCGTAAGGTGTTGAGTCCGGCATTTGAATTTCGTGACCGGC
Organism: Blastocatellia bacterium; assembly: GCA_044868105.1. Taxonomy (GTDB): domain Bacteria; phylum Acidobacteriota; class Blastocatellia; order UBA7656; family UBA7656; genus JBFMDH01. The sequence continues at coordinate 1,573 of JBIOWC010000694.1, read as the reverse complement.
TCGGACAGATGAAAGAAGAGGATTTTGCTTAAAGATTGGGCTTCAAGTAGCGGTTTTAGGAATTGCCTTGAAGCAAATTGAGCAAAGTTTTGCACAGGCTCAGGATAAATCCTGAGGCGTTCTTTAAATAATCGGGCAAAAAGCCTGTAAAAATTATGTCAAAGCTTTTAACTGTTGAAATAATTCCGCTTTACGATGTAAATTAGTTTTGAACAAAATCTGTGCAAAGTGCTAAAAGTCCCCAAATCTCAAAATTTGCATTTTTCCCAAGCCGGTTTTTCACAAGGTTTTCCACAAGTTCTGTGGAAAACTTTTTGACGTCTTGGGGATTCAATTCAGGAGAGTCATTATGGCGCTAATTGCATTCACAGCTAACCATCAAGACCTATCAACCGACCGCGGTTATCAGTTCAAATTTTTCTGCGATAAATGCGGCAACGGACATATGACAAGATTTCAACCTTCGATAACCGGAATGGCCGGCGGGCTGCTGCGCGCGGCCGGCGATCTGTTTGGCGGGGTGTTTTCAAACGCCGGAAACAGCGCTTATGAAATTCAACGCTCCATCGGCGGCAAAGCCCACGATGATGCGTTTGCGGCGGCTGTCGAAGAAGCCAAAGGTTATTTCAAACAATGCACGCGCTGCGGTAAATGGGTGTGCCCGGAAGTCTGTTGGAACGCCAAAGCCGGACTCTGCGAAGATTGCGCTCCCGATTTCGAAGAACAATTCACCGCCAATCGCGCTCAGGCGATGAGCGATGCCGCGCGCAATCAATTGCACGAGAAAGCCCAGCAGACCGATTACACGTCGGGCGTTGATATGCGCGTCGGCAGCAGCGCGCCGCAAAGCGCTATCTCGTGTCCGTCTTGCCAGGCGAAAACCACGGGCAGCAAATTCTGCCCCGAATGCGGTTCGCCATTGCAAGTGAAGTTGACTTGTATGGGATGCGGGTTTCAACCCGAAGGCGCGCCGAAATTCTGCCCTGAATGCGGCGCGAAAATGCCTTTTCGATAGCCGCTTAAATTATGGCGTTGCAACTTGCGGAGTCTCGACTGCAAGGCCAAACCCGGCGGCAAACTCGGCAAGCTCTTTGCGGAGCAATTTTCGGCCGCGACTTAAACGCGACATCACCGTTCCCAAGGGGATAGTCAGGGTGTCGGAGATTTCCTGATAAGAGAACTCTTCCACGTCAGCCAGTAAAACAACTTCACGATAATGTTGAGGAATTTTTTGCAGTGCCGCGAGCACCTCCTCGTCGCTGATTTGCTGTGCAATGGGCGCTTCATAAACCAACCTCTCGTCAAGCGATTCTTCTTCGCTCTGGGTGACCCAGGTGAATTTGTACAATTTGCGACGATGGTGATGAATAACGTGAAATAATATTTTGAATAACCAGGCGCGACAGTTGGTGCCGGGTTCAAAACGATGAAACGATTTCCAGGCTTGTAAAAAGGTCTCCTGCACCACATCTTCTGCTTCCTGGCGACTCGCGAGCGTATGTTGAGCAGCGCGAAACAGCTCATTCAAATGCGGTAAGGCTGCAGCTTCAAACTCATTCAAGTTAATCTCCAA
>JBIOWC010000693.1:0-6303 GCA_044868105.1 Blastocatellia bacterium | reverse complement strand
ACGAACCGCGCCGACTATCGCGCCGACGCCAAACCCCAATAAAATTGCCATGAAAGTGTGTCCGAACAAATCAAACCCCAGAAAAGTCAATCCCATCAGGCCGGTAAGGTAACCTATTACCCCCATGCCCAACGCTCCGAGGATGCCGCCCAGAATGATGCCGTTCTTCACATCTTTGTTTAGAACCTTGCTTCTCTCGTCAATGGAAATCAATAAGGCTTCCAGTTCTGCGGGCGTCGGTATGGAAGGTTGCGGAACTTGACCGAGTTGAGGGTTGGTTCGGTCAACCAACGGTTGCAGGCCCTGTTCTCGGCGCCAGCCAAAATCGGTTTTTACGACCGTCCCCTTGGGCAACACAAAGCTGGTTTCGCAAAAGTCGCAGGTGAGAACTTTGCCAATCTCTTGAACATTGACGTTAATAAAATAGATGTGATCTTTGCGGATTTGGTCATAGACCGAAAAGGGCTGCACTTTTTTACACCGCTGACACACCTCGGCCATCCATCCCAGTTCATCAAGTTCAACTTTGTATCCCGACAGAATAACAATCGGAAATGACATGACTTCAGCCTCCTCGCAAGCAGATAGTTTGCAGCGCCGATCACCGAAAACTTTTCCATCATATTAAATTGCTGATGGTTTTCAATACTTTTGGGAGGAATTAAACTGCAGAACTATTAATGATTTGTGGCTTATCGAAACTCAATATTGCGCTTGACGGTTTCGCATTCAAAATATTTAACCGCGCGTTTGTAATCGCGGTCTATCTGCGCTTTTAGGGCGTCCAACGAAGCAAATTTCTTTTCGCCGCGTAAGCGATGCAAAAAGCGCACGCGAATTTTTTCGCCGTATAATTGCTGATCGAAATCCATCACATGAGTTTCAACCGAGACGTCCGTATCGCCGCCAAACGTCGGCCGGATGCCGACATTGGTAATCGAGCGTCGCCATTCGCCTTCAATCAACGTCAAGGTAATATAAACGCCGTTTGCGGGGATGACGGCATTGTGCGGTTTTAAATTCGCGGTGGCGTAATGTAATTTCTCTTTGCCGATTTTATGACCCTCAACGACGCGGCTTTCTACGCCATAGGGCCGCCCGAGCATGCGCCGCGCTAAATTGATGCGCCCTTCGCTGAGCAGATTTCTTACGGCCGTCGAACTGACTCGCTGTCCGCGAAGCAATATCTCAGGCACTTCTTCAGCCTGGCGGTACAGGCCTTCGGCGATGGTTTTCAGCAAAGCGAAATTGCCCTGTCGTTTATAGCCAAATGCGAAACCCTGTCCCAGATAAACCTCTCGAGCATCAAGCTTGCCAAAAATAATCTGCTGCAAAAAATCTTCTGCGCTCATGGCGGCAAGCGCTTTGGTGAAGTTTAAAACCACAACCTGGTCAATGCCTAATCGCTCCATCCCTTCCATCTTCTGTTCAAAGGTATGCAAGAGCGGGGGGGCGCTTGCCGGATGCAAAACCGCGCGCGGATGGGGGTCAAAGGTGACAACCGTAGCTGGAAGCTTTTTGGATTTCGCTCGGTCAACCAAACGATTCATGATTGCCTGATGGGCAAGATGCAAGCCATCAAATACGCCGAAGGTCAAAATCGTCGGTGTTTGAATTTCACAAGCATTCAAGTCGCGGCAAATTATCATCAGTACAATGTCACCTCTAATCCGTCGTAAGCAATCTCCACGCCTTCGGGTAAATGTCCGCTGGTTTCAGCGTGTTTAATATCGTGCGAGATATGCGTTAAAAGGGCGCGCTGCGGCTGCAACTTTTTAATGTATCCGAGGGCTTCGTCCAATGTCATATGGGTCGGATGCGTTTTAAATCGCAGCGCATCAATAACCAGCACATCAAGCCCGCGAAGTTCGGCAAGGGTGGTGTCGGGAATCACATTGCAATCCGTAACGTAGGCGAAATTCCCTATGCGAAAGGCGGTCACCGCTAGCGCTCCATGCAGCACGGTGAGCGGTTTGATTTCCAGGCCGCAGAGGGTGAAATCGCTTTCGATGGTGTGCGGAATAATTTGCGGCACGCCCGATTGCGAAGGTTGAAAAGCGTAAGCATAAACCCGAAGCAAGCCTTCCCAGGTCACATCCGTCGCATAAACCGGAATCGCCATTTTATTGCGATACATCAACGGGCGCGCATCATCCAAACCGAAACAGTGGTCGGCGTGGGCGTGCGTAAACAGCACGGCATCGAGTCGTTTGAGGCCGATGCGCAAGGCTTGATAACGAAAATCGGTTGACGTATCAACAACGATTTTATACGCACCTTCTTCAATCAAGATGGAAGCCCGCAACCGTTTATCACGCCGGTCATCCGATAAACAGGTGTCGCAATCGCAACCGATGCTCGGAATGCCAACCGATGTGCCTGTGCCAAGAAAAGTAATTTTCATTGTCTTAAGTCATTGGTCATGCATCAGGGGTCATTTGCTAAAACTGTCGCTCAACCAAGGACCCGTGATGCGTGACAAGTGACCACCCTATTTTGCTCTCGCCAGGGTCACGAATTGCATCCGCAAATCGGAGAGGACTTGCTCAAAAATTGTTTCTTCGTCGGGCAAAAGATTGCCGCGCGTTTTGTCTTTGAGGACACCCATAATATCGAGCACTTGACGCGCCGCTTCCAAATCGACGGGCGAACGCTCACCGGGTTGCAACTCCATCAGCCCCATGTGCATGGCGGCTTCCACAGCAAGCATATTGAGCAGACTTAAAAAGAGGGCTTTGGATTCGCCGGCGTCCGATCCGCCCGAAATTTGATTATAGGCATTTTCAATGGCGGCGTTTTGCGCCGATTGGGGGGATTTTTGCGATGGTTCTGGTGTCGCTGCCGCGTTTGCCGCAGCGGCTTTGGAGGGCGCCGCGGGTGGCGCCTTTGTGGGGTCTTCCGCATCCGAAGATTTAGTCGTCGCGCCCGGGAAAGCAACGATGTTGTCGGCAGTCGTGGGCTCAGGCTCGCTCACGGGTGGCTCGCTCGGTTGCAAAGGTTCGGCTTCGAGTTTGATGGTCACCTGCGGCTCATCAACAAATCCTTCACGCAAGGAGCCGTCCGGGTTGTATCTTCGTTTATCGGAAATTTTGAATGTCTGATCTTTTTCATCGGCCATTTTCTAGTCGCTTCCTTTCAAACAGGTATTGAAAATATGTTGGTCTTAAAAATGTCTATGCTAACAAAGAATTTTAGGAAGACCAAACAGGCTGGTGAAGTCAACGGTTTAGTATCCCGGGTAATGGGTCAGTGTGAAAATAGGGATATGAAATATTTTATCGTTAAAAGAACGGCGGTCTGTTGTCAGGGACAAGGTTACCTTCTGATTAGGCGGAAAAGACGGATGGCGATTTATCCACCCGAGCCGATGGCGCTTTTTCCGCTTTTTCCGCCCCATCAGAAGATAACTTTTTACTTATCCAGAGATAATTTTTTACTTGTCGTTGGGCGGGACTTTACTTGTTTAGCGCCAATCGCCTGCCAACCTATTTCATCCTGACCCATTACTGAATCCCGCCTTTCCGCTGCCGATTTATCACGCAATCGCCAGGCCGGAAAGCGACGGCTTAACGCCTGCGGCTTTTTCCTTTTTACTTTTCACCTACCGTTAGGTAGATTCGAGCTATGTTTAATTCAGCAAGCCAGGAAGCCGGAGAACAGTTCTCCAAGTTAGTTGAACTCATCGCCCAACTGCGCGCCCCGAACGGGTGTCCCTGGGATAGAGAACAGACCCACGACAGTCTGAAACCGATGTTGATTGAAGAGGCTTATGAAACCATCGAAGCGATTGACGAGCGTGATGACGAAGAATTGATTGGCGAATTGGGGGACATTCTTCTGCAAGTTATTTTTCATTCGCAAATCGGTATTGAAGAAAAGCGCTTCGATATTTCATCGGTCATCGAGCGCGTTTCATCGAAAATGATTCATCGTCACCCGCATGTTTTCGGCGATGACACCTCACAAACTTCTGAAGAGGTGCTGCGCAACTGGGAAGCCATTAAAGCCGCTGAATTGCAGGCCAAAGGCAAAGCGGCAGAAGAGAGTTCGATGCTCGACAGCGTATCAAAGAATTTCCCCGCGCTGATAGAAGCTTTTCAGATGACCACCAAAGTTTCACGGGTGGATTTCGACTGGCAAAATGTCGGCGAAGTTTTAGAAAAACTGGACGAAGAGGTTCAGGAATTGAAACAGGAGATTGACAAGGATGTGGCTAACCATCAAGCGGTAGCCGAAGAGGTTGGCGATTTGATTTTTGTGGCGGTGAATGTCGCGCGGTTGTTGGGAGTTGACCCGGAAAGCGCCTTGAAGTCATCGAACCGGAAATTCCGTCGCCGCTTTCGTTACATCGAAGACCGTCTGCGCGAACAGGGTCGCAGACCGGCCGATTCCGACCACATCGAAATGAATCGCTATTGGGATGAAGCCAAGGCGAAAGAAAAGCATGGTGAAGGGTGAGTTCCCCAATCTAAAGTCAAATATGACCCGCCGGAAGTTTACCCGAAATCGCAGGCGCGTCACCGGATTGAATAATAAATTTCATATCGCTTCAGTCGCTTGCGGGCTTTCTCTCGCTGAAATCAATGAACGCCTCAAGTTCAAAGAAAAAATCTCAGCCCAAACGCCCTTCGGTAATAAAAGCCTGTCGCTCAAAAAAGCCCGGGAAATAAATCTGCTTAACCATATGTCACCCTTTAAATCAATCACCGATACCAATATTGGTCAGGGGTTGGTTTAGCTACCCCACATCAATTTTTGGAGTTCCCCAAACTTGACACTCTAGCCCGTTGTCACTCAGGATAAGCCTGCATGAAGGTAAACTCCATAGACCCACAATCTTCAAATCCAAATGCAGCTACCGTTGAGAAGCCCCCAAGCTTAGAGCCGAACGATTCCTCCGATGAAATTCATCAGGCGAAGCCCAGCGAATTGATTGTATTGCTCATCATCTTTATTTTTGCGACGCTCATCATGTTGCCGATGTTCATCAAGGGATTTCCCAATGCCGATGACACGGCGATTCATTATCGCCGCGCGACCGATTTTGTCCTTGCTCTGCGTGAAGGCGCGTTCTACCCGCGCTGGCTGCCCAATAGCAATTTCGGGCAAGGCAGTCCGGCGATGCTCTACTATCCGCCGCTGCCTTATTATGCGGTTGCGGTATTTAATATTTTTGTCAAAGACACCTTGCTCGCTTTGACGCTCAGTTGTTGGTTGGGCTTGCTGGCGTCAGGTTTGACGATGTACAGGTTCGCCCGAACCCATCTCTCTGCGTACCTCAGTCTCCTTGCCGCTGCGCTCTATATGATTGCGCCTTACCATATTTTTGATCTGTACCATCGAGCCGCGCTAACCGAGTATTGGTCATTTGTATGGTTGCCACTGGTGCTTGATGCAACCTATCGCGTGGCCGCGGGGCGAGGATTGCGCGCGGTGGTTTACTTAGCCGCCAGTTATGCCTTGTCACTGGTCACGCATATGACCATCACCTTTCAGATATCCATCCTGTTACCCGTTTTTTTATTGCTAATGACACGCAATCCTCGACGACTGCTGCAAGCCGCGGCCGGAATTGCGCTCGGCATCACGATTAGTTCCATCTTTCTAATCCCGTTGCTTACGGAAATAGGCTATGTGCGCTTTGATAGGGCGCTCAGAGTTCGCTATGAAGATTTTTTTCTGTTCGAGCATATCGGAAAGGCGTTCAGTCTGAATATATTTCCGCCGCCTGACGAGCGCAAATTTTATTATTTGGATGGTGTAAATCTGGCGGCCTTGAGCCTGCTGCTTTTATTTATTCTCAGTACCGCAGTGTTATGGACCAAGCGGTCGTCTCTCAAAGAAATTCCGTTGCGCCCGGCTTTGCTGAAAGGGTTGTGGTTAATCACCGCCTTCAGTTTGTTGATGACAACGCGACTTACAGACCCGCTTTGGCGATTGATTCCCCAGTTGCAATACGTGCAATATCCGCTCAGGTGGTTGACCGTCACCACCGTAAGCGCGACGGGGTTGATGGGTTTTGCAGTGTCATTGCTCCTGTCATCAAATAATATTTCTTGGCCTGCGGTAAAAACCAAGTTGAATCGAGTTTATGCGATTGCTTTCTCCGTGGTGTTGATGGCTACTCTTAGTATTAGCGTATATGCCATCGGGCGCGCCGCGTACAATCGTCAAGAGGCCGACGCCAGCCTTTCAGGAACCGAGGTCGCCGAGTATCGAACCATCTGGCTCGACCGGCAAAAACATCTGGACGAGTACGAGAAACCTGCCGTTGCAATCGTCGAAGGTCAAGCAACCATCAAT
>JBIOWC010000692.1:0-2922 GCA_044868105.1 Blastocatellia bacterium | reverse complement strand
ACCGATTAAAAGAGAGGTGATAAATGATAGCCCCTTTTTTGAATATGTCCGATTTTGATTTTTATTTAGAAAAAGGGTCTTATGCAAAAGATTTTGCCTTTTGATAAAAGAGGCATTGCTTATTCCAGCCCAAAGATTTTCATACACCTTATTATCCTGTTGCTGTGCCTGGATAGCTTTACCTTCTCTGTCTACGGACAACAACCGATAGGAAATTTATCCAGCCAGCAACGAGCCTCTTTAGAACAAGCCAAACTTTATAATGAAGAGGCCTGGAAGCTCTCTCAGGAAAGGCGGTTTGATGAAGCCATCGCTTTTACGCAGAAGGCTCTTGAGTTCAATCAATCGGCCTTGGGTGTTGACCATCCGACTAATGCGCAATTAATGGACAACCTGGCAAAATTGTTCAGCGCAAAAGGGGATTTTGCCGCCGCTGAAAGGTTTCGTTTGCAGGGCATCGGGATTCGTGAAAAGGTCTTGGGAAAAGAGCATGGGATGGTCGCAGACGCCATCGCAAACCTCGGGTTTTTCTATAAAGAACGCAATGAGTATGGCAAAGCGGAAACCATGTATTTAAAAGCACTGGCCATCTATGAAAAATCACCGCAAGCCAGTCAAGCATCTCTCAGTGTTGTCTGTAATAATCTCGGCGCCTTATACCGCGACATCGGTAAATATGATAAGGCCGAGCCGCTTTTGCTCCGCTCGCTAACCCTTGCAGAAGAGGTATTCGGAGCCTATCACCCTAATTTGATTACCATCCTGAATGGATTGGCCGTGGTTTACCAGCGAAAAACCCTGTTTATAAAAGCCGAATCCCTATTACTACGAGCCTTAGAAATTATAGAAAAACGAGCCGGAAAAGCGTCTCCCGATTATGCCAAGACGCTTGATAACCTGGCCGAAGTTTATCTGGATAAAGATGACCTGAAAACTGCCGAGAGCATCGCGCTTCAAGCGTTGGCGATTAAAGTGAAAAATTTTGGAGAGCTTGATTCTGAAGTTGCGATTACCTTGAACAATCTGGCGTCTGTGTATCTTCGCCTCGATGATTACGCAAACGCCGAACGGTTTTACACACGGGCTTTATCGGTTTATGACAAGCTGCCGGATGCAGAACCTCTGCAGGTGGCCGCTGTGGCCAATAATCTCGCGGCGCTTTATCGTAAACAAAGTGCTTTTGAGCAAGCGGAAGCTTTATACCTGAAATCCCTGAAAATCAGAGAGCAGGCACTGGGCGTAAATAATCCGATATATGCCCAATCTTTAATTAATCTGTCGGTCTTTTATGAAACCAAAGGCGATTACCCGAAAGCAGAAAATTACGCAATAAAGGCGATAGCGATTATTGAAAAGTCCCTGGGGGAAAACCATACGGATCTGGCAGATTCACTGCGTAGCCTGGCGGTTTTGTATGATAAAAAAGGCGATTATGCCAAAGCTGAAGCCTTATACAATCGGATTTTGACAATCTATGAAAAAGTATTCGGTTCGGATAGTTCCGATGTCGCATTAATCTTAAACGACCTCGGCGGGCTTGCCGAAAAAAGCCGCGACTATAAGAAAGCCGAGACTCTTTTGACAAAAGCCATGGTCATCCGCGAGAAAATTTATGGTGGAGATAAGGTTTATAATTCAGAATCCCTGAATGAACTGGCCGCATTGTACATGAATCAGGAGGACTATAAAAAAGCTGAACCTCTTTTAATTCGGGCGTTAAAGATTCAAGAAAAAATCTATGGCGAAAACAGTCGCGCGCTTTTAACGGTATTGAATAACCTGGCCATGGTCTATCATCTGACGGCTTCACCCGACAAAGCTGAACACCTCTATCTTAGGGCTTTAGCCGTAGAGGAGCGCTTTGCCGGATTTGCGACTCCGGAGATGGCCAATGCCTTAATGAATCTCGCGGCTTTCTACCGTTCAACCGCAAAGGTTGAACAGTCAATCGCCTTTCAAAAACGCGCCAACGAAGTACAGGATAATCTATTGCGTCGCAATCTGGTTGCGGGTTCGGAATCACAAAAATTGAAATACCTGAATACTGCCACCTTTAATTTCAATCACACGCTCTCTCTACACCTGCAATCTGCACCTGAGAATGCTGAGGCAAAACGAATTGCGGCGCTAATTCTCTTGCAATGGAAGAGCCGAATATTAGATGAGACGGTTGACCCGATTGCCAAGATTCGGGAGCATGCGACACCCGAAGAAAAGAGTCTGCTGCGGGAGTGGAATGACACTCGTTCAAAGGTTGCAACCCTCTCTTTGAAAAGCCCGGACGAGAGAGCGTCACCAACAATTAAAAACTCCTTGCGCACTCTTGAAGAGAAAGCCGAAGCGCTTGAGCAGCAGATTAATATGCGTAGTTCGGAGTTTCGCGCCAACCGGGCCAGCGTTACACTTGAGGCGATTCAACAACAGATTCCCGCCGATGCGGCGCTGGTTGAATATGTGATCTATCGCCCGTATGATTCGCAAAAGTTTGTTTATAACGCGCCGCGATATGCGAGCTATATATTTTTCAATCAAGGTGAACCACAGGTTGCCGATTTAGGCGAGACTGGTGAGATAGACCGACTCATAGCAAATTTTCGCAAAGCTCTGAGCAATCCAAGCACACCCGATGTGGGAAGAGGTCCGAAAGCAACGGTAAATGAAACGGGCTCGGATGTAAAAAAACTCGGTCGCGATCTGAATGAAAAGCTGATGATGCCGATTCGCAAATTTCTTGCCGGCAAACGCCATCTGATTCTATCGCCGGATGGCGCGTTAAATTTAATTCCGTTTGCGGCTTTGGTTGATGAACAGAACCGATATTTGATAGAAACCTACTCGTTTAACTATGTGACAACCGGCAGAGATTTATTGCGACTGAAAATCTCCTCGTCAGATAAACAAGAGGCCGTCCTTATCGGTAAT
>JBIOWC010000691.1:0-2339 GCA_044868105.1 Blastocatellia bacterium | reverse complement strand
TGCGGTTCCGGGTTTTCATCAAGCGGATTTCTTTGCTCAACAACAACTGTTCAATCTTTTGCAATTGAATGAGGTAAAAAAACGCGCCACCGGTGAAGGGGTAGTGGTGGCAATTATAGATACCGGGGTTGACCGTTTTCATCCTTTATTGCAAGGCAAGCTGTGGCAAGACAATCGTCCCAATGCCGATCGCCCGGATGATGATAGAGATAATGATTTGGACGGGCTTCGTGATGATGCCTGGGGTTGGGATTTTGTCAGTAATGATAGCGACCCGCTTGAAACCGCCGACGACCCCAGTAAAACCATCGCCGGACATGGCACCTTTGTTGCCGGACTGATTACTTTGCTGGCGCCGGATGCCAAAATTTTACCGGTTCGCGCTTTCCCTGCTGATGGCGTGGGCAACGCTTTTACAGTTGCCTCAGCCGTAAAGTACGCCGCAGAACATGGGGCAAGCGTCATTAATCTCAGTTTAGGTTCGCCGGAAGTTTCAGCGCTTCTGCAAAGCGCCATTGAAGATGCCCGCAAGCGTGGCATCATCGTGGTCGCGGCGGTCGGTAATGATAATGATGAAAAGGTTCCGCAATTCCCTTCCACGATGGCCGACGTTTTAGCGGTTGCAGCAATTGAACTAAATGGCGTGAAAGCCGAGTTTTCAAACTTCGGGGCTCACGTAGATGTTTGCGCGCCCGGCGCCAAACTGATTAGCGCCTATCCGGGCCGCCGCGAAGAGAGCTTTGCCGTGTGGAGCGGGACCTCGTTTGCCGCGCCGCTGGCTGCGGCCGAAGCTGCCTTGATTTTCAGCGCCGATCCGAAAAATCCTGATGTGAAAAAGTTAATCGAAGATTCGGCGCAAAATATTGATAACCTCAATCCCGGTTTTGCAGGCAAGCTGGGTAAAGGTCGCATAGACCTGTTAAACGCGTTGCAAGCGATTAATAGCAGCGATGCGGCGCGTCCCGTAAATGAAAACTACGCCCGAACCGATCTGCTTGCGGTGGCCTTGCCCGAAGCCAAAGGCAATGCCTCGATTATCTTTTCCGAGGCGCGACAGGTGTTCCGGTTGGAGGCCTACAATCTGAGCGTGCGAACGACCTATAAACTTTTTATTGATGGCAGAGACCTCAGCCTGGAAAGCCCTCAGGCGCAACAAAGCGTCAGCCCGCTCGGTTCAATTCGTTTTGAATTTTCAAGCGAGCCGGGAAAAACCCCTTTGCCGTCTTCGCTGAGTCACGTCGCCAATATCCATCACATCGAAGTGCGCAACACCTCCGGGCAAATCATTATTTTGCAAGGCGACCTCAAGCCCAATACTCCCGACGCCACGGTGCGGGCGCTGGAAAAAGAAGCGCGACTGATTACACCGAATGCTACAGAAAGAATAGGCGGCCGAGCCAATGTAAAGATCACTGAAACCGAACAGATTTTGAAAGTTGAGGCCGATGGGTTAACACCCAATACATCTTTCGGCATCTTTGTTGATGGCGTATTTCTGGGTGCGCGGATTGCCGATTCAGGTTTTTTGCGAGCCCAATTTTCCGACCAGCCGGCGAGCGGTCAATTATTGCCGATTGGGCTGCTTCCTTTAACCAACATTCGCCTCGTCGAACTGCGGAATGTCAGAGGTGAAGTCGTTTTACGCGGTCAGTTCAGCGCCGTTCCCGTTGCAGTTGCCGTGCCGCGTGAAAAATAAAATATCTGGTGCGCGAATAGCTGTGACTCTAAACGCACTTGTCTTAACTTTCAGGCTTTGCCCTATAATCTAAGCGTATGGTAGGACAAATCCTATTCTCGTTCATCGCCTTTTCCTGGCTTCTTCAAAGCGCGCCGATCAATCAAGAGCTTCAGCCAACGCCTTATGAAGATGCTGAAGCCTATGCGGTTTATGTCGCCATCCTTCAAACCGCAGCAGGAGCAGATCCGACTCCCCCCAAAAGGTTCGTCATTCGGAGCGAGGCCGACGGTTATAAAATGTGCCTTACACCGGAGCAAGAGTCGGTGGCAATGATGAGTTCGGCGATTGCTGAATATAAAAGGTTGAATGAAAAACCGCATCGCCTGCGGCGCGCCTTCGATAACCGTATTCAAATTGACTTGATTACGGCCGAGGATTTGCAGTCCATCTTTGAGGAAGGGGGCAAGGGTGACGTGATGAGTGGATGGAATAATTTTTATAAGGTCTATCCAAATTCAGGCGGCTATACTACCTTGTCTGCAGTTGGCTTCAATGAAGACAAAACGGTGGCTGTAGTTTATAAGGGGCATCATTGCGGGGGGCTGTGCGGCGAAGGCCGGTTTCACGTCTTACAGAAAAAAGCTGGGAAGTGGCAGCCATT
>JBIOWC010000690.1:0-3134 GCA_044868105.1 Blastocatellia bacterium | reverse complement strand
TAACCATTAATCATTGAGGAGCACCTTTCATGAATTTATTAAAGCAAATAAACGACCCGGCAGATTTACGAAAACTTCCGCAAGCTAAGCTGCAACCGCTTGCCGATGAGTTGCGCGAGTATATGATTGAAACGCTATCGCAAATCGGCGGCCATACGGGCGCCTCTTTGGGTCCCGTAGAACTCATTCTCGCCTTACATTACGCCTTCAATACGCCGAAAGATAGGCTGGTTTTCGACATCGGGCATCAGGCTTACGCGCACAAAATCATCACCGGGCGGCGCGACCAATTCCCAACGATTCGCCAGTACGGCGGCCTCAGCGGATTCTTGCGCCGCGAAGAATCTCCCTTCGATGTATTCAATGCGGCGCACGCCGGCACTTCAATTTCTGCGGCGCTCGGCATGGCGGCGGCGCGCGATATAAATGAAGATGATTTTCATGTCATCGCGTTCATCGGGGATGCGGGACTAACGGCCGGCATGGCGCTTGAAGGCATCAATCAGGTCGGGCATCTCAAAAAGAAGATGATTATCGTACTCAATGATAATGAGATGTCTATTGCGCCGAATGTCGGGGCGCTTTCCGGTTATCTCAATCGCATACGCGGCGCCAAACCTTATCACGAACTCAAACACGAAGTTGAAGAATGGGTGAAGATGATTCCTGCGGTTGGCGAAAAAATGATTGCCCGCGCCAAAGCTTTTAAAGATGCGCTCGCCAGTCAGTTTATTCCCGGCGCCTTATGGGAAGAGTTAGGCCTCAGGTATATGGGACCCATCAACGGTCACGATATTGATGCCATTCTCAAAACGCTCGAAGAGGCGAAAAAAGAAGACGACCCGGTTTTAATTCACGCGTTGACCGTCAAAGGCAAAGGCTATCCTCCGGCGGAACAGGATAAAGCCGCCTGGCACGGAACCTCGGCATTTGAAATTTCATCGGGCAAGTTCATCAAGGATGCAAACCCCGCGCCGACCTATACCAATGTCTTCGCGCAAGCGACCATTGATTTGATGCGCGAAGATGAAAAGATTGTCGCCATCACCGCCGCCATGCCCGACGGCACGGGGCTCAGCAAAGTGATGAAAGAGTTTCCCGAGCGCACCTTCGATGCGGCAATTGCCGAACAACACGCCGTGACCTTTGCCGCCGGTATGGCGACGGAAGGCTTAAAACCGATTGCGGCAATCTATTCAACTTTTTTGCAACGCGCTTATGACCAGATTTTTCACGATGTGGTGTTGATGGGACTCGATGTGACCTTTGCGTTAGACCGGGGCGGGGTTGCCGGTGCCGACGGCCCGACCCACCACGGCTTGATGGATTATGGGTATTTGCGCCATATGCCGGGTTTTGTGGTGATGGCTCCGAAAGATGAAAATGAACTGCGGCATATGCTCAAGACGGCCGTCTATTACAACGGCCCGGCCTCGCTTCGTTATCCGCGTGGCAACGGCTTAGGCGTGCCGATGGATGAACCGATTCAAGCGCTTGAACTCGGCAAAGCCGAGATTTTACGCGAAGGCACAGATGTGGCGATTTTAGGCATCGGCACACAAGTGGCGTACTGTATGAAAGCCGCAGAAAAACTGGCGTTCGACGGCATCCAGGCGACCGTCGTAAATGCCCGCTTTGTTAAACCCCTGGATGAAGAGTTGATTTTAGCGTTGGCGCGTTCGCATGGGTCGCTGGTGACGGTCGAAGACCATTATTTAATGACCGGTTTTGGCAGCGCCGTGCTCGAACTCTTAGAGCACCACAAACTCTATGATGTGCGCGTCCTGCGCTTAGGCTTTGAAGACAAATTGATTGAACACGGCCCGCAGAATCTGTTGCTGGCAAAATACGGACTCGATGGCGATGGCATCTATTCCAACACCAAAGAGTTCATGGCAAGCAAATATAGTTTCGCCATGAAGTAACCTAGGCCGGCTCGGTCGAAAGCCCGCCTGGCGCGCAAAGCTTCACTGACTTGTAGGGGTTGTGCCTCTAAGTGAGTACACTTGGGTGACTACACTTGAGTGAGTACACTGATTGAGCCAACCCCTTTTGATTTATTATCATTGAGCGAATGAGACTGGTCATCACCTCAGATTGTCACGGGATGTTGCAACAAGCCAGGTTGCCGGCCGGTGATGTCCTCATTATTGCGGGAGACGTATTGCGCAATCGTTCCGGCAACGCCGACCTGGACGCCGCCTATCAACTTAATGATTTGCGCGACCTGGATGATTATTGCGCGACGCTTGGTTTTAAACACACGCTCGTCATTGCCGGCAATCACGACTGGGTTTTCCAGATTTATAACGAAGCCAGCCGTGCGCTTAAACATATTACTTATTTACAAGACAGCGGCACGCAAATCGAAGGCCTGAAGTTTTACGGGTCGCCGCATCAGCCGTGGTTTTTCGATTGGGCGTTCAATGAACCGCGAGGCGGCCACGCCCTGGCTCATTACTGGAATCTTATCCCGGACGACACCGATGTTTTAATCACCCACGGACCGCCGCTCGGCATTCTCGATAGTCCCTTTGGCAAAGATGAACATGTCGGCTGTGAACTGTTGTTGAACCGCGTCAAAGCCGTGCGCCCGCGGGTCCATTGTTTCGGTCATATTCACGGTTCTTATGGGCGCGCGCAGATTGGCGAAACTCTGTTTTTGAATGCGTCGTTATGCAATGAGTTGTATAAAGCGGTGAATGCGCCTCATGTAGTTGATTTATCATAGCGCTTGATATAAAACTCTGAACCAGAGATTTCCATAAACGAGGTCTTCGATGTATTGTCCGAAATGCGGTCGTCAACAACCAAATGATATGCGTTTCTGTTCGGGTTGCGGTTTTCAACTGGGGGTAACCTCACAACTGCTTGCTACGGATGGAACCCTGCCGGTGGCGCCAACGATATCACCTATGCCTTACGCGCCGGAAAAAAAACCTAAACCGAAGGGCATGAAAGTTGGCGTGATGCTGATGTTGTTGACCATTGTCCTGTCCCCCATTTTTATCGGTTTAACGATAGCCGCCGACCACCCCGCGCCGCTGATTATTCCCTTTACGATGTTCTTAGCCGGACTGGCGACGCTCCTTTATTCCTGGATATTCAAAGATTCGCCCCAGGCGCAACCCTAA
>JBIOWC010000689.1:0-3363 GCA_044868105.1 Blastocatellia bacterium | reverse complement strand
TAGTTTAATGCTAGCTCGCTCACAAAACAAATAGGAGGTACCTACATGCTAATTCCGTTTAAGGAGAGGCTTTTAGCAAAATCCAAACGCCTTTCCTATAGCCTGGCTATCTGCTTGGCTGCGATTTTAGCTGGCACCTGCACAACCTATGCACAAACAACCGGTAGCGGAACCTTACGCGGTACGGTTAAAGACCCAAATGGCGCAGTTATCTCAAAAGCCAATGTCACATTGATTAATGAGAGAACAAAAGATGAACGTCAAGCGCCAACCAATGATGAAGGTAGCTTCGTCTTTGGCTCACTCAATCCGGGTATTTATACGGTGAAGATTGAGGCGCAGGGTTTTAAATCGTATCAACAAACCAATGTGGTGGTCGGCACCAGCGATACGCGTGGTCTTGACATCACAATGGAAGTTGGCGCTACGAGTGAAACGGTTACTGTGCAAGCGGCAGGTGAACAGATTCAAAAAGAGACGGGTGCGAAAGAGAACACAATTACTTCTCAACAAATTGAAAACCTGTCCATTATTAGTCGCAGCTCACTTGAATTGCTTCGTATTTTACCGGGGGTGACGGCTCCAAACCCGGATGAAGCTGGACAACAGGCTGTAGGATTCGGTGCTGGCGCAAATGCTAACAATCAGTACCATGTCAACGGTCTTCGTGGTGAAAACAACAATGTCAGTATTGATGGTTCGAGAGTCATTGATATTGGCTCGAACAACGGCACCATTATTACGGCCAACAATGACATGGTTCAGGAAGTTAAAGTACAAAGCAGTAACTACGCGGCTGAACATGGTTCAAGCGGCGTGCAAATCAGTGCAACAACGAAAGGCGGTGGCAGCGAATTTCATGGAACGCTCTATGATTACATTCGCAACCACAAAATCAATGCCAATGACCGCTCCAATACCATTAATGGAGTTGCCAGACCCGAGGAAAATTATCAATATCCGGGTGGCAATATTGGCGGGCCGGTTTTAATTCCCGGCATTGGCTTCAATAAGAACCGTGACAAGCTGTTCTTCTTTTATGGCTTGGAAATCCAGCGTCAGAAAGTAGACCCCGGCGCGCGCTTCGATGTCGTACCAACGGAAGCCGAGCGCAACGGTGTCTTCCCTGGACTTGATGTTCGCAATCGCATTGACCCGATCGGCAGAGCGCTCATCAATCTTTATCCATTGCCAAACTTTACAGACCCCAATGGCGGACGCAACAACTATGTGTCGCAGGGTTTGCAACCCATCAACCGCACTCAACAGACCTTGAGAGTTGACTACAATCTCACCAATGACACAAAACTCTATGTTCGCTGGGCGCGGGAATCCGATCAACAGGACTACGCGCGTGGTCTGTGGTGGAACCCTTCAGCCTATGAACTTCCGTCACACGTTCTCGGAACCAATCTGGGGCGTTCGCTGGCGGTAAATATGACGAATGTCCTTAACCCGACAATGACCAACGAAGTGCTGTTCAGCTTCAGTAAATTGAAACTGGATAACGACTATAAAGATCCGAGCAAAGTGACGCTTGAGGCGCTAGGGATTCCAAACTTTAAGGGACCCTTTGGGCAACAAAGCGTTTACGCTCCGGTATCTTTCATTACCAGTTGGTCAGGTCAAACATCCGGCGACTTCTGGGAACCGGGTGGATTGCCGTTGTTTGCGCATAACTCAAGCCTTTCGGTGACGGACAACCTGACGAAAGTTTATGGTGCGCACACCATGAAGTTTGGCGGCTTGTTTGAGCGCGGCGGCAAGATTCAGAATTTGCAGAGCGAAGCGGAAACCCGCTTTATCTTTGCGAACTGGGGCAATCAATCGACGGGCAATGTTTTTGCTGACCTGTTGGTTGGCCGACCGGCGCAGGTGGTGGCTTCAACGAAAGTCCCGATCGGCGATTTCGTCTTTAGGAACTACGAGTTCTATGGTCAGGATAGTTGGAAAGTGAAATCAAACTTCACTGTCGAATACGGTATGCGTTTAGCCGCCTTCCCGACCAATAAAGAGAAAAATGGTTTGGCAGTGCGTTTCGATCGCAACGCTTATGACCCCAGTCAAGGCGTATTGATTAACGGCGACCCGGCTCGTCCAAACGGTATCCTGCAAGCTTCAAAAGGCGAGATACCCAAAGGCATCACCGATTCGCCGGGTATTCAATGGGCGCCACGTTTGAACTTCGCCTGGGATATCGGCAGTCGCGGCGACACGGTGGTGCGCGGCGGCGCGGGCTTGTTCTACAACCGCGTGCAAGGCAACTATCAATATTACATCTTGAATGGTTCGCCGCCGAATATCTATACGGCGACCTTTGATGCCGGTTCATTTACAGGCTTGGGAGGCGGAGTAGGGTTAACCTATAACACCTTGTCGCAGATTAATCCGTTCGCTCAAGTGGGTTCCATTGATATTCAAACCGCGAATCCCGATTCCGTTGAGATTCCGCGAATCGCCACTATGAGCTTGTCGGTGGCGAGAAAATTGCCTTGGAACAATTTGTTTGAAGTCGGTTATGTCGGAACCCAAGGGAGACATCTACCCCAGCGACGTAATATCAATTACGTTCCGCTTGGCGCCCTGTTAAGCGGCCGAGTTGGTAACGCCAACCTTGCAGACCCGGTGCAGCGCGTAGCCGTAGCCGGACAAGCAGGCGTGCTGGCGCAATTCCGTCCGTTCCCGGCCTACAATAGCATCACCTCATACGAGTATGCGGGAACCTCTTCGTATCACTCGTTACAGATGACTCTCAGCCATCAAACGGGACAACGGTTGCAATATTTCGCAACCTATACCTTCTCGAAAGCGCTCGGCACAACCGGCGTCAACGAGACCGGCGATGTGGTTGACCCGATTGATACGCGCGGACGCACCTATGGCGTTTTGCCTTATGATAGAACACACGTTTTCAACCTCTCTTACAACTATCTGATTCCTGATATTGCCAGGAATAGTTTTAAGAATGGATTTACGAATGCGTTGTTCAATGGCTGGCAAATGTCGGGTATCACAACCTTCCAAAGCGGTTTGCCGATTCGCTTGCGATTTGAGGGCGACATCTTTGCCGCCGGAACGTCGCTGGCCTTCTTTGGAACCGATGCCTACAGTAACTCCGGTTCGTCATCGGGCGCTGTAACCCCTGTCTTTTCGGGGAATCCTCAGCTTAGCAACAACGCGCCACTCCGTGACCGGGTCTTAGACCTCAACCAAATTTCCATTCCGGCATTTGGTCAAACCGGTCCTTATGTGCCGCCGTTTTATTTAAGAGCGCCGAATCGTTGGAATCATGACATCACGTTCTTTAAGAACTTCCAGCTTACCGAACGTCAGAAGTTACAATTCCGCGCCGGGTTCTTTAAC
>JBIOWC010000688.1:0-9482 GCA_044868105.1 Blastocatellia bacterium | reverse complement strand
CTTACGAGTGCCGGCGCCGTCATGGTGCGCAATCCCGCGACAATACCGATGAGCAGCGCCAACAAATAAATCATCATGAGGGTTATCCTTTCTTTGTCGTTATGCAGACCGTTTCCTTACGGGTGAGCCTTGCACCTGCCCGACTGATGATGGGCGATTTAATCGGTCAGCCTTCTGAAAAATCGAGTTAAGCGGTCAATTGATGAGCGCCATTCCTTTAATATTCAGCAAAGGTGTCGTCGGCGTAGCAAAATAACCAGTGTTCTCCGGGTTCAGCCGAAGCAATTACCGGATGAGCGCTGGCTTGCGCATGCTGTGAAGCATGGCGATTAGGTGAACTGTCGCAACATAAGGTCGCGCCACAGGTTTGACAGGTTCGCAAATGCACCCACTGTGCACCGATTTTTACACACTCCTCGCACGCGCGGTGTTGTGGGTGTTTGACCGTTGTAATCGCATCAATATGTGTGCAGATATTATCAGTCATCGTCGCCTTTCGGGGTCGGCGTTGAAGCCGACATTGTTTAAATGGAAAGCGCCTCTCTAAGATGGATAAATTTTTCAAGTTTGATTTCGGCAAGCAACTGCCACCTGCCGAATTCTGGTTGGCAAAAGAGCGGTAAAAAAAAGCCTGCGGGGTCTGTTTTGCCTGCGCCAATATTAAGCCTCAACTTTCAAGGCATGCTTAGCGAAACACTAAAGCCGAACGTTATCGAACCCGTCCTGATACCTGCCGACCGCTCAACTCGTTGATAGCGCCTTACGGGTCTATTGATAAAAATTTTTATGGGCTTTGCGCCCTTCGTGCGCTTTGTGAGAACCCTAATTGATTAACACAGGGACTGAGGGTTTTTCAACCAAGGGGACAAAGTTCAGACGCTCTTTGCAAGTCGTCCTAGACGATATTCATCTCACCCTGGCTTTCGCCTTTGGTGAATCGCTCAAAAGCAAACGACGTGATATCTAAATCTTCTACCGCGCCATCTATAATTAAATCGGCAAGCAGGCGACCGGCGGCGGGCGCGTGTTGAAACCCATGTCCGCTGAATCCGTTAATCATAAAAAACCCGTTAATCTCTTTTGACTCATCAATGATGGGATTGCCGTCCGGCGTGTTTTCATAAAGCCCGGCCCAGGCGTGTGCGATGCCTAAATCGGTAAGCACAGGCAAGCGGCGGGCGGCGCTTTCGTAAACCTTTTCTAAAAATTCCCAACTCACCGAAAGATTAAAACTCGACGGTTCGTCGCGGTCTGACATGCCAAACAAGAGGCCCGCGCCTTCGCGATGAAAATAAAAACTGCTGGCAAAATCAATCACCATGAGGCGCGAAGTCGGCGCCAGATGAGCCTTGGCGGCGAGCGGTTCGGTAATGAAAATATGACGGCGGAAGGGAAGCACAGGGATGTCGAGTCCGACCATCTTGCCAATCGGTTTGGCGAACGGTCCCGCCGCATTGACGACTCGCGGTGTGGCGATGTTGCCGCGCCGGGTCTCGACCTCGGCAATTTTACCGCTCAGGGTTTTGATTCCTGTGACTTCGGTGTCCCGATAAATTTCAACGCCTGCGGCTTGCGCCGCTTTCGCAAACCCCAGGGTGATGCCGTTCGGGTCAGCAATGCCGTCACGCGCGCAGAAACTTGCGGCGATGAGGCCGCGGGTTTCTAAACCCTGGGCTAATTTCTGCGCCTCATCGGGCGTGATGAGTTCAACGTCTACGCCAAGGCTCTGCTGCATGGCGATATGGCGACGAAAAGCCGCCACCTCATTTTCAGTGGAAAGCAGAAAGAGATAACCATCCTGATGAAAGTCAATTTCGTAGCCGACAGCTTCTTTGAAACGTTCAATCAGGCGAATGGATTCAATAGAGAGTCTTACGTTAACCGCGCTGGAAAACTGATGACGAACGCCCCCGGCGTTACGACCCGTTGAACCCATGCCGAGCATCGGCTCGCGTTCAACCATCACCACGTCGCTTAAGCCGCGCCGCGCCAGATGAAAGGCGACGCTCGCGCCCATACAACCGCCCCCAATAATGACAACCTCCGCGCTCTTTTTCATATAGCCAAGTTCACCGGTATTTATTCAGAGAGTAACCGATGCGAATCCAATTATAAAAGCGCCTTCGTACCTCTTTGTCGAAGGGTAAAATTCTTCACCTCAAAGCCGCACAAAATCATAAGCGAAGAGGATAACTGTTGGGGAAGAGGAGTAAGCTTGTGGCGCTTAGAAAAAGTTGCAGAGAGAAAAGTTTCATCAGCCTTCTTTTCATCGTTATTTTATGGGGCACGTTACCGGTTGTTTCAGCCCAGCAAACCCGCGCCTTTTCAGGTTTGGTAGTAAATGAAAAGCCTGAGTCGGTCGCCGGCGTCGCTTTAACTGTCCATTCCGCTTCGGGTGAATGGAGAACGATTACCAATGAAGAAGGGCGCTTTAACCTGTGGGTTCCGCGTGAAGCGTTTTCACTTCAAATCGCAGGCCCATTTGTGGTCTCGCAGACGCGCGAGTTTGCGGCAAACGAAGCGACGGAAAACCTCACCCTGCAAATTCGCTTCTTGGTGCCGGCGGTTCACGAAAACCTGGTGATTACGGCGACCCAACTGGAACCGGCAATTGACCGGAAGAATGACGCGGTTTACAAGAATTCGCTTTTTGGCAGAGATGACCAAATCTTTCATACGCTTGATGCCGGCATCAACGCCGGGCAACACGAAGGCGGCGGCAAATCCGTAGAGATTCGTCGCTTCGGTTTTAACCTCGATCACGGCGGCGTCAGCGGCGGCTTGAAAGTGTTGGTTGATAATTTTCAACAGAACCAAAGCACGCAAGGTCACGGGCAAGGTTATCTCGGGCAACTCAAATCGCTTACCCCTGAATTGGTCGAAGATGTGGATATTCTAAGCGGCCCGTTTAGCGCCGAATACGGCGATTTTTCCGGGCTTGGCGTGGTTCACATTCGTCTCAAAGAAGCGTTGCCGCAGCAACTGACGTTAAGAGTGCAAGGCGGCTCATTCGATACCTTTAGAAATTTTGTCGCCTACAGTCCGCAACTGAAATTTGCCGAAGCGCTCGTCGCTTATGAAATGGCGCGCGCCAACGGACCGTTTGATAACCCCTTGCGTTATAAGCGCGACAACCTCACGGCAAATTACACTCATCGGTTGAGCGATAGGGAAAAGCTCGGATTCAAATTCAATTTCGGGCG
This sequence comes from Blastocatellia bacterium, assembly GCA_044868105.1. Classification (GTDB taxonomy): domain Bacteria; phylum Acidobacteriota; class Blastocatellia; order UBA7656; family UBA7656; genus JBFMDH01. The sequence goes on along the minus strand of JBIOWC010000688.1, from coordinate 6,279 downwards.
CAATGATTTTTTCTCTTCGGGACAACTGCCGCTCGATGAGGTTGCGGCGGCAAGGTTAGACCGCTTCGGTTTTCTTGACCCGGATAACGGCGGCAAGGTTAAAACTGGCAATGCCGGACTTTATTATCGTAAAGACCTCGCCTCAGGCTCCATCTTCAAAGCCGACGGCTTCCTGGCGCGCTCGCTCTTTGACCTGTTCTCGAACTTCACCTTCTTTTTGAATGACGACGTGAATGGCGATGAGATTCAACAACACGATTCGCGTTTACAGGAAGGCGCGAACGCGCAATTTTTGAAGCCTTATAAATTCTTCGGACAAAACGCGCTGTTTATCACCGGCGCGAATATACATGCCAATCAAATCAAGGTCGGTTTGTATAACACCGTAGCGCGCAAACCCATTAAAACAGCGACCCGGGCGCACGCCAGAGTGACCAATACAGCGGGCTACGCGCAACAGACGCTTGATTGGTTAAATGCGCGCCTGCGGGTTACCGCCGGACTGCGGTTTGATGCCTTCCGTTTTGCTGTAGATGACCAAATCATTCCGGAATTTTCAGGCACGCAAGGCGCGTCACGGTTCCAGCCGAAAGCCGGCGTCGCGTTTACGCCTGCGCTACGTCTGCCAGCAAATGTTTACTTCAATTACGGCAGAGGCATTTCCAGTCAAGATGCGCGCGGCATCGTTCAACAACCGGATGGTGAACGGCTTTCGACAACCGACTTTTATCAAGTCGGCACGGCCTACAATTGCAAACGCCTGTCCGTGAGCGGCGACCTGTTTTTGATTGAGCGCTCCAATGAACAGGTCTATATCCCCGACGATGGGAGCATCGAATTTAAGGGAGCAAGCCGCGCCAGTGGTTTTGAATTGAAGACCGCCGCCCAACTTACCCGACATCTGGCTTTCAATGCCGGTCTCACGAAAGTGATGAATGCCTATTATCGCGGCAGCTTTCCGCGCCGCTATGTGGATAGCGCGCCACACGTGGTTTCCAATGCGGCGCTGACGCTGACGAACTGGCAGGGGTTTAATGGCTCGTTGCGTATGCGTTACACCAACAGCTATCGCCTGGATGGCGAAGATGCAACCATCCGCGCATCAGGTTTAACGGTGCTGGATTTGAGCCTATCGAAACGCCTGCGTTCATGGGTGGACTTCAATCTCTCGATTGATAATTTAACCGACAAACATTATTTCGAGACGCAGAATTATTTTGTCTCGCGATTGCGTCCGGGCGAGGCCGAACTCGCGCGCATCCACGCAACGCCCGGTTATCCGGTTACTGTAACAATGGGACTGACGTTTAGATTTTTTGGAAAGTAAGCCGGCAACGCATCCCGAGAGATGCGGCAACCTGGATAGTTGCCTTTCCCCTTTTGCAGGCCTTGAATCCGCCCGTATGAGGGCGAAAATTTTGCTAATGGGTCAGTGTGAAATTAAGGGTATGAAAATAATTATCGTTAAAAGAACGGCGGTCTGTCGTCAGGGACAAGGTCATCTTCTGATGGGGCAGAAAAGACGGATGGCGCTTTATCCGCCCCAGCCGATGGCGCTTTATCCGCCTTTTCCGCCTAATCAGAAGATAAATTTTTACTTGTCCAGAGATCACTGTTTACTGGTCGTTAGGCGAGACTTTCCTTGTTTAGCGCCAATCGAATGCCAACCTCTTTCATCCTGACCCGCTACTAAAATTTTGCGATGATTGACAAAAATATTTCTGCAAAAGCAATTTCGAAATCCGATTTGGAAATCCCCGCGTAAATCCGCATGTAAATCAAAAACGCAAAAAGTTCTAAAAAATTAGACGGCTTTATTGCGTAACATTATCAATTAACAATTTGTGAAAGGATTGGCTGAATATGAAAAAAATATTGACAGTGATGACGGTGGTGTGCGCGCTTGCAGTCGGTTCGGTGTTTGCCGAAGACGGGATGAAGAAATCTTTGTACGAGCGTCTCGGTAAGACCGAGGCGATTACCGCCGTGGTAGATGAATTTCTCAAGAACGTCGTGGGCGATGACCGCATCAATAAATTTTTTGCCGATACCGTAAAAGACCCCAAACAAGTCGCCAAGTTGCGACAGAATTTAATTGACCAGATTTGCGAAGCCACGGGTGGCCCTTGCAAATACAAAGGCAAAAAGATGGAGAAGGCTCACAAAGGCATGAACATCAGCGACCAGGATTTTGGCGCGTTGGTTGAAGACCTCGTAAAAGCGCTCGACAAGTTTAATGTTCCGGCAACAGAAAAGAATGAATTGCTCGGCGCGCTCGCCGCTTTGAAAGGCGACATTGTCGGCAAATAATCAACCAAGTAAAATTTCCACATAGCTTTGCCTGACGGCTTTTACGAGTCGTCAGGCATTTTATTTTATTGTCATAATTTAAATTTCCGGATAAATTTTGCGGCATGAAAAAGCTCCTCCTTCTCACGTTTATGCTTTTAATAGCTTCATCCTCATCTTCCCAAGAAAGACGGCTTGATATTGGCAAGTCTTCTGGCCTGCCAAACTCAGAGAAGCGTATCGCGTTGGTCATCGGAAACAGTGATTATGAAGCCTCCCCGTTGCGCAACCCTGTTAATGATGCCAGGGAGATGGCGAAGGTCTTGAGAGAATCCGGTTTTGAAGTAACTGAAATGGAAAACTTGAAACAAAGTGAGATGAAGCGAGCCATACGGGCTTTCGGTGCGAAAATTCGTCAGGGAGGAGTCGGACTGTTTTATTATTCGGGTCACGGCGCACAGGTAAATGGAAGAAACTTTTTAATTCCTGTTGGCCTCGCTAGTGCTGAAATAACCAATGAAAATGAGATCGAGTACGAAGCCGTTGATTTGGGTTTGGTGTTTGCTCAAATGGAAGAAGCTGGAAACCGCATGAATGTTGTGATCCTTGATGCCTGTCGGAATAATCCTTTTGTAAGAAGTTTTCGCTCACCGACAAGAGGGTTAGCTGTGGTTAATGCTTCAAGTGGAATTTTAATTGCCTATTCAACGGCTCCCGGTTCCGTCGCCAGTGACGGAGAATCGGGCGCAAACAACAGTCCCTATACGCAAGCTTTGCTCTCTGCCATACGCGAACCAGGGTTGAAAATTGAAGATGTTTTTAAAAAGGTTCGCACGACGGTCAGGCAAAAAACCGGTGGCAAACAAATACCTTGGGAGTCATCGTCAATTGAAGGGGATTTCTACTTTTTAGAAAAAATTGAGATGGCTACTAAACCATCTGCTCAACCCACAAATTCGACGTCTACGGAAAAATCCGAATTGAAATCCGATAATACCCAACCCGTCAGTAGCGCAGAAAAGAAACCCTCATCGAGCAAGCCTGATAATACATCTGCGCCTCACCAGCCCGAAAATAATCCGCCACCGCCAACTCCCTCTGGACCTGCCACGGCCAAAAGAAGAAGTTTGTATGAGCGCCTTGGCGGCAAGAGAGCTATTGTTGCCGTCGTAGATGAGTTCATGGCTTGTCTGGCCGGTGATAGTCGCATCAACCACTTCTTTGCTCAAGTCGCAAGCGATCCCCAAAGACTTCGTGCTTTCAAAGATCATCTCACTAATCAGATTTGTCAAATCACAGGCGGTTCCTGCAAATACAAAGGCCGAGATATGCTGACGACGCACAAAGGCATGAATATCAGTGACGGCGATTTTAATGCGTTTATCGAAGACCTGGAAAAGGCGCTTGATAAATTTCATATATCGGAAATAGAAAAATACGAACTCCTTGGTGGCTTCGGGTCTGTGAAAAGCAGCATCATTAATAAGTGACAATTATCAAGATGCAATTGCGCTCTAACCTTAGGTAAGCACCTTAATATTAATGTGAGTTCGACATAAAAGCGCGACCCATCGTCGCCCGTCTTTATCGTGGCAAGGCCGACGCCAGGGCCTGGAACTGCGTGACAGCATCCCAGACCCCCAGACCGATGCCATTGGCGAGCTGGTGCAACTCGACCATGTTGTGCGCCAGGAAGATCAGCACGGAGCCATCGTTCGGATCGGCCTGCCACCATCCGCCGTAAGCCCCCGGCCATCCCACCGCGCCCACGCCACCTCCGCACCGCATCGGGTCCGCCTTCTCAGGCTCCATTACAACCGCGACGCCCATCCCGAATCCGTGACCCGCAGCGAACAGCCGCATTCCGAACATCTTGGACTCATCGCGTTGGCTCCTGGTCAGGCGGTTGGAGGCCATTAGCGCGAACGTGTCGGGCCTGAGCAGCCGCACGCCATCCACAGCGCCCGCGCCTAAGAACATCCGCGCGAAGGCAAGATAGTCGTCCAGCGTCGACCAAAGACCCTGGCCGCCAGAGACATAGGCCATATTCTCTGGCCGCTCTGGCATGGTCGCGCCGCCCGGAGCCGAGAGCAGCGCTTTCAGGCGGCCCGCATCGTCGAAGCCGGTAAACCCGGCCCGTCGGCCCCGCTTTTCGTGGGGGACGGTGAAGCCGGTATCCTTCATCCCCAATGGGCCGAACAGGCGGCGCTCGAGCACGTCACCGAGAGGAGCGTCTTCCATGCGCGCGATAAGCAGCCCAAGTAGATCGGTCGAGTGGCCATAGTGGAATGCGGTCCCCGGCTGATCAATCAACGGCAGCGCGGCGAGCGCCGCGATCCAGTCATCGGGCGCCACAGGGCTATCAATATCGCCACCCAGCGCCTCTTTGAAGGCCTTCGCGAGGGGGCCAGGGTGAAAGTCCCCGTAAGTGATGCCCGACCGCTGGGTCAGCAGGTCGTCAAAGGTGATCGGTCGTTGGGCAGGCTCGGTCTCCTCGAGCGGACCCGTGGGCGAGCGCAGGACGCGCATCTTAGAAAACTCCGGTGCCCAACGGGTGATCGGATCGTCCAGCGCGAACCGGCCCTCCTCCATCAGCATGAGCGCTGCCGTGGAGGTGATCGGCTTACTCATCGAGGCGATGCGGAACAGGGTGTCGCGCTCGATCATCAACCTGGCCTCCACATCCCGCCAACCCACGCACGCGTTGTGAACCACCTTGCCATCACGCCAAACGAGCGTCGCCGCGCCCGCCAGAGCGCCGGCCTCGACAATCTCTGAGATGGCGGTCGTAATCGGGTCTTCCAGTTTCATTTCAACCCCATCCTGCACGTCTCGCGCCAAAGTTTTTCTCCCAAAAAATAGAGGTCCTATGAGCCAGGATATTCTACAGCTTTTCTGCGATGTTGCCGATTTCTGCAAAAGCTGGCGCGGGGACTTTACGGCAAACTCTAGGGGGACCGCGACTACATCTCGAACGCCTTGGCTATAACTCTAAAGCCTTGCAAGCAGCGCTCGACCAACAGGGCCTGTTACTGATCACCACATTCAAAAAGAACCTGAAGAACCGTTTGTTGGGAATCTGGAATCAATTGCTACTGCGCAAGCGGGCTTTGATAGAGGCAATCAACGACCAGTTGAAGAACCTCTATCAGATTGAGCCCAGGTGGCACCTGAGCCCGCCGAATTTCCTGGTTAACCGGATTGCAGCGCTGATCGCTTACACCTGTGAAGCTGCCGTCATTGAATCTTCGTGTCAAAGAGCTGGGCAAACTGTTGTCAGCCGTTCTGTAGCTATGTCGAACTCACAGGAATATTAAATATAAATTAAATATCAAGGTTCTACTTTAACCACGCCGGCCATATCCTTGCCGCCTTTGTCGCCATGCAGTCCGCAAAAATAGGCGAAGGTTCCAGACCTGTCGAATTGATGTTCAAAGCGTCCGCCCGCGGGCAGCACCTCGGATTTGAATGAATCGTCGTCGGCTTCAATGGTGTGCTTGCCCATTTCATCAATCCATTCGATGGTGGTGCCGACTTTGACGGTTACTTCTTTAGGTTCAAATTTGAAATTCGTGAGCCGCACCGTCACTTTATTCGGTTCGGTTTTTTGCTTTGCAGTTGTCGCCGTCGTCACCGGGTTTACGGTTGCCTGGTGAATGTACCAGTAATAGTAAACTCCGAAACCGAAAAGCAGAACCACCCACCACAATGCCAACTCGGTTCGCATCCAGGGCTTGTACCTCGCGAAGCGTAAGCGTTGCGGTAAAATATTGGTTCCGGCGACGAGCACAATATAAAGCCCCAGCAGTTCAGCTACCCCGCCAAGCGAAGCGTGAATCAAGGCCACCAGATAATAAGGGTCATTCAACCCCTGCGGAATTTGGGGTTGCACTTGCCGATGAAACGAGGGCGACATAATCAGGAAAATCATCAATAGATTTAATATCATCACCGACGATTGACAATATTTGTGTGCAGTAAATTTTTTTT
>JBIOWC010000687.1:0-2487 GCA_044868105.1 Blastocatellia bacterium | reverse complement strand
TTATCTGCGCTTTATCGCTCGAGATGCTCACAGCCGGGTTCATAAAGTTTTGTCTAAATCGGGCACCAAACTGTGAGCGGAGATTGTAGTTGATGAAAAAAATAAACACAAAGTCATTCTAAAAATGAAGAATAAGGCATCTGGAATAAGGTTTGCCTATCTGAGTTTGTTATGAATGGAAATCAAACAACGGATACCAAGCGGATTGAAATCATTAAAGACCCAATTGAAGCGGCAAAGGCGGCCGGGTTGCGGTATGTTTCCGATGAGATGCCCGGTTTTCGCCGTAAACGAAGCGGCAAAGGATTTACTTATATTGATACAAACGGACAGATGATTCGTGACCCGGCTGTTTTGCAGCGCATTCAAGCGTTGGCAATACCACCGGCATGGGAGGAGGTTTGGATTTGCCCCTCACCAAATGGACATATTCAGGCGACAGCACGCGATGCGAAAGGACGTAAGCAATACCGTTATCACGCAAATTGGCGCGATGTTCGCGACGAAACCAAGTTTGGTCGTATGATTGAATTCGCAAAAGTGTTGCCGAAAATTCGTAAGCGCGTCAACGAAGATTTAAAGTTGTCCAATATGCCGCGTGAAAAAATTCTGGCGACGGTTGTTCGTTTGTTGGAAACTACATTTATTCGTGTCGGCAATGAAGCGTATGCGCGAACGAACCGCTCCTTCGGATTGACCACCTTGCGCACACGCCATGTAGATGTTTCAGGTTCAACACTCAAATTTCAATTTCGCGGCAAAAGCGGGAAGTATCATTCAATTACACTAAATGACCCAAAAGTGGCTAAAGTTATCAAGCATTGTCAGGATTTGCCCGGACAAGAGTTATTTCAGTACCTGGATGAAACGGGCAATACGCAGACGATTGACTCGACCGATGTGAATCAATATTTACGCGAGATATGCGGGCAAGATTTTACCGCCAAAGATTTCCGCACCTGGGCAGGAACTGTGCTTGCTGCCTGTGCGTTGAAGGAATTTGAGGAATGCGATGGTGAAACTCAGGCAAAAAAAAATCTCGTATCGGCAATTCAAACCGTAGCCAAACAACTGGGTAATACACCTGCGGTGTGCCGAAAGTGTTATGTTCACCCGGCGATAATGGAGGCCTATTTAGAAGACCGGAACCTCGAAAATTTGCACTTGAAACAGACCCTATCCAGAAATAAGGAATCGGTAAACTTAAGACCGGAAGAAAGGGCCGTTATGAATTTTCTTCAACAGAGATTAAACCCGAATAAAGGGAAATCACGCTAACTCACCTCCGGCAAAGCTGCAATATTTCTGCGAGGGGCTTTGCCGAATTCAATACATTCCAAAATTTGAAATTTCGCTTATTGAGTTGACCATCCGTGCTTGCCGATGAGTTTTACAAATACGCAAGCGCCATGGTCTTCAAACTTGACATCGGTTTCGGTTTTGATGACCCGAACCAGGGTTTGATTTTCGGCATCGCCAACCGGAATAACCAAGCGGCCACCGACGCGGAGCTGGTCAATCAAAGGTTGGGGGATGTCTGGGCTTCCGGCGGCGACCAGAATGCCGTCATAGGGCGCATATTCTGCCCACCCGATTGTGCCGTCGAAATTTTTGATGGTCGCGTTATAACAACCGATTCTTCGGATGTTGGCAAAGCCGAGGCGGGCGAGTTCTCCGATGCGTTCAAGCGCGAATATACGACCGGCGACCATCGAAAGGATGGCGGTTTGATAACCAGAGCCGGCGCCGATTTCCAATACCGTTGAATCATGATCAACTTCAAGTAGTTCAGTCATCCGGGCTACCATGTAAGGTTGGGAAATGGTTTGCATTCCCCCAATCGGCAGGGCGTGGTCACCGTATGAATTTGCTGCCAGGGCTTCAGGAACAAACAGGTGGCGCGGCACTTCGAGCATGGCTGTTAAGACGCGCTCATCCCGAATGCCGCGTTGGCGCAACAACTCAACCATCTTTTCACGTTGTCCTCGATAAAGGTTTGCGTTGGGCATATCAAATCTAGGTCTCATGGGAGATGCTCCTTCGGGGCAATATCCCATTTCCCAGATTTCAACTCATCGAGGATACGGTAATCCGTGAGATCGTTTCGCAAGGGAGTGATAGAGACGAAACCCTGGCGCGCCGCTTCGTAATCTGTCCCATGTTCATCATTCCAAGTCGGGGTTTCTTCGCCTATCCAGTAATAAGTCCGTTTTCGCGGATCGGTGCCTTCAATTACCGTTGGGCGTAGGGTTTTCGCTCCCTGTCGGGCAAAGCGTATGCCGCGAACTGCGCCGGGCGGCAGATTCACATTTAATAAGGTTCCCAAGGGTAGCCCGCTGATAATGATTAAACGGGCAATCTCTTCGGCAAGTTTTGCCGCATGGGTGAAATCAAATTCCCCGCGACCAATCAAACTCATCGCCACACTCGGCAGCCCATACATTGAACCTTCAAGCGCTCCGGCGACGGTTCCCGAATAAGTCACAT
>JBIOWC010000686.1:0-10464 GCA_044868105.1 Blastocatellia bacterium | reverse complement strand
AGCAAGCATCAAGAGCTCACCTTCTATTGTCAATTACGAAGGCGGAGTTATGACAAGAATAGTCAAGATTTTCTTAATTATGGTGTTGCTCTTTATTGCTGCTCCGTTATGGATGAAAGGTAGGACGCCATTTGACTTCAAGGTTTCAGCGCAACCTTCCTGGGCTAGGAAATACAAGGCGGAATGCTCACTTTGTCACACTACCTATCCTCGTTTGAACCGCACTGGCTATGAATTCAAACGTCTGGGTTATCGCCTGCCCAAAGAGGTTGAGAGTAAATTAACAAGTTCGACGGTCGCGCAACCCGCTGATAGCCATGATGCTCATCAGCCTTATACAATCGAGCCGACCGGATACAAACCCAAGCTTGCGACGCCCGAAAGCGAACGTGGAAAGTCGCTCTTCGAGAAGCTCAACTGCGCGGGATGCCATTCGATTAGCGGCAAAGGTGGTCGCACAGGTCCTCCACTTGATGGTATTGGAGGAAGACGTGACGGGGAATTCTTAACCTCTCATCTGACCAACCCCGATGAACATGCAAAGAAATTGCCCGAGCACCATGGCAATCAACCGAATCGAATGCCGCATCCTCACGCGACGGCGGAAGAAGTTAAGCTGATGGTTGCCTACTTACTCACCCTGCCCGAACCCGCCGCGGGTTTTAGAGTCTCGCCACATGAACATGGTTCTTTGTCGGCTTCACCGCCTGTAGGCGATTTCATTCCCGCGCCGGTAACCGAATCGAGTCGCGCCGGGCAAAAACTTTACCTTGAAATGGGTTGTGCCGCGTGTCATTCGATAGGTGGGGTTGGCGGGCAGTTCGGGACCAAACTTGACGGCATCGGCGCTCGTCGCAGTCGCCGCTGGATCGTCGGGCACATCACGAATCCACAACTGCATACAGAGCAATTTCCGGGAGAACACGCCGGCGAAACCGGGATGCCCGCAACCAACGCGACACCGGAGCAGATTGAGCAAATCGCGGATTATTTGATGACCCTCGCGGGTGAGGCAAGCCTAGAGATACCCAAGGCGCGCATTCAGGATTATTTTGCCATGTCTTACTTGCCGGGAATCGAATGGGAGAATGCCAATGGTGAGACGCAGAGAGTTTTTGAAAAACGCGATTTGATTCTCTATGCTGCCGGACCGATTGGTAGAAACTTTTCATTCTTCGTTCAGCCTTTGCCGGCGAGTGAAGAGGATGGGTTTATGGGCAAGTTTGAGATGGCTCAAGGTCTGGTCAATTTCGGCGGCGCGCGAAACTTCTTTCAAGCCCGATTCGGTCAACTCTTCAACTTGCGTAACGCGGGTTTTGGCGGCACTGATAGAGGGCTGACCGAGACCGTGCCTTTCATTTTTCAACCCGTCAATGGGTTTAATCCATCAGGGTTAGGGCGCGGCGTGTCCCTTGAATATACGGTGAATCGTACCACAACTCTGAAAGTGTTCGGGAACTACAACGAGGCTGTTGAAGTGGCAGAAGAGGAAAGCAACGGGGGAGAAGATACTGAATTGCGCGTCCCTAATCCTCGTGCCGTAAGCCCAAGTCGCATGGTGCTGAATCAAGAAGAGGCATTTCAGCCAGAGTTTCGACGCTCGCGCGCTTTGGGTTTTGTGATTGAAAAAGTTATTGGCAACAAGGGACTCAGCGGAGTTCAATTTGAGTTTGCATCAGGACGCACGCCTTTTTCAATACTTGACGAACGCCACCCTTCCCTTGGTTTTCAACGCTACTCGTTTTTTGCGAACAAGATGCTCTTAGACGGGAAAAACTTCGAGCGAGTCAACGCCATATTCGGCCTATCGTTCCTGCGTGACAATCGCTTTTTAGGGATTGAGATAGAAGATAAGCGTAGTCGAGGTTATGGGTATTTCTTTGAAGTGGATGCGATTCCAATCGTGAACCATCTGAGTGTGTTTGGTCGCTACGACCAACTTCGCCCAACGACTTTGATTTCAAACAACTCTTTTCGCGGCGGCACTGCTGGCGTGGTTTACGACTTCTTCAAGTACGCCCGTATGTCTTTTGAGTACCAGCGCCTCACAGGCATTCAAACAACCAATAGGTATCGTCTCGGCTGGCAGTTCAACTTTTGAGTTGTGAAGTCGCGAGAACGGGTACAAATGTGCCAAACTGGAAAGCACGGCTAACCAGGTGAACGAAAAACTGCGTAGAGTCATTGATAACCTGTGAGATAAACTCTTTTCTCATACTTAATTTGTCGCGCACGAGAGATTTTAATGAGCAAGACATATAAAGACCCGGTTTGTGGGATGACGGTGTTATCGGAGAGAGGCGTAACCACGCTTTATAACAATCAGGCAATCTATTTCTGCTCAGAATATTGTAAGAACAAATTTCTTGAGCGACCGGACAGCTATCCGGCAAACCGTATTACTCCCAGTTATAGCGAAGCAAACGCAAATCGGAAAATCGCCTATTTTTCCATGGAGGTAGCAATCGCTCAGAGCATACCTACATACTCCGGGGGGCTTGGGGTGCTCGCCGGAGACACCTTGAAATCCTGCGCTGATCTGCGAGTTCCGGTCGTCGGAGTAACGCTTCTCTATCGTAAGGGCTACTTTGACCAAAAGCTGAATGCGCAATACGGGCAAGAGGAGTTCCCTGTTCAATGGGATCCTGAACATTTTCTCAACCCCTTGTCTGAAACTATTGAAGTTGAAATCGAACGAAGAAAAGTGAGAGTTCGCGCCTGGCAGTATGACATTGTTGGGTTGGGCGGTTATGTCATGCCTTTGATTTTCTTAGACACGGATGTGGACGGTAATACGAGCCCGGACCGCGCGCTGGCGGAGTATTTATACGGCGGAGATGATAAGTATCGGTTGGCGCAAGAGATCGTTTTAGGAATTGGCGGCGTCAGGATGTTAGCCGCATTGGGTTACAGCGGGGTTGAAAAATTTCATATGAACGAAGGACACGCCAGTTTACTGGTTTTGGAACTTCTGAAACGCCAAAGCAAAGGGCAAGCGGCGGAGTGGGACTTTGACAGCGCAAGAAACCAATGCGTGTTTACAACGCATACGCCGGTGCCGGCAGGACACGATAAATTCGACTACGGATTAGTACAGCAGGTTTTAGGTGAGATGATCCCATTTGATGTCTTGCATATGTTGGGCGGGCCGGAACGCTTGAATATGACATTGCTTGCGTTGAATCTCAGCCGCTACGTCAACGGCGTGGCGCAACGTCACGAAGAGGTCTCGCGCCAGATGTTTCCGGGCTATCTCATTCATCACATCACCAATGGAGTTCATTCGTGGACGTGGGCGTGCGACAGCTTCAAATCTCTCTATGATCGCTACGTGCCCGGATGGCGTAATGACCCTTCAATGCTCAGGCACGCGATCAATATACCCAAAGATGAGATATGGTCTGCACACACGGAGGCGAAGTCACATTTATTGGAGAGCATCAAAGAACGCACGGGTGTTGCCTTGTCTCCACAGATATTAACCATAGGCTTTGCGCGAAGGGCGACTCCATACAAGCGAGCAGATTTGGGTTTCTCAGATTTGAATCGTCTGCTTGAGATCGCCAAACAAGCAGGCTCATTGCAATTTGTCTTCGCAGGAAAAGCGCACCCGAAGGACTATGGGGGCAAAGACCAGATCCGGCAAATTCTTTCGATCGCGCGCCTGGTGGGAAAACAAATCCCCGTTGTCTATCTGGAAAATTATGACGTTGAGTTAGCGAAGCTTCTGGTGTCCGGTTCCGATCTCTGGCTCAACACTCCACAACGGCCTTTAGAAGCATCCGGCACATCAGGGATGAAAGCTGCCCATAATGGAGTGCCGAGTTTGAGTACCCTTGACGGCTGGTGGATTGAAGGCCATATCGAAGGGTTGACCGGATGGGCAATTGGCTTGAAAGAATTTGATTTGCAACCTGCTGATCAAGTAAATAGACAAGACGCCGATGATTTATATCGGAAGTTGCAAAACGAAATTCTGCCGATTTTTTATCACCAGCGGGAACGCTGGATTGACGTTATGCGCCATTCTATTGCCTTGAATGCCTCTTACTTCAACACTCACCGGATGGTCCAGCAATACGTTACGAACGCCTACTTCTCTTGAAAAGTCTGATTCGCGAATTTGGATATACCTGAATGGATGCGAGAAATTCCGCAGCGCTGCCTTGCAAGGAGTTTGATACCGGCGAAGGGTTGACTCCTACCCACTGCGAAAATTTTCCCACGGAATGGGGCAGACAGAGAAATCCTTCACAAGTCGAGACATTTCGCACAATTTTTTCACAAGTTGATGGTGGTATGCTATTTGTTTACCCATAACTATTTGCGTTAGGGGGGTACCAGATGAGTGCGAAGAGAGCCTTTAAGATTTGGCTGCTGACGATTTTGTTGGGGTTCGTATGCGCTACCCCCGCCTTATCTCAGGTGAGCCAGCAAGAGCACTCCGCACACCATCCGAATCAGAAGAAGGACGCGAAGCCTGCGCAACCTTCAAGCCAGAGGTCTGGAGTTACGCCCGAGGCCGCTGACAACAAGCCCACAGGCGGAACAATGGGTGGTCCCAAAAGCGAAGGCGGCAAGGACCAGATGATGGAGCAGATGGGCGCGTCGCCTCCGCAGGAACTTTACCCGTCGTTGATGGACATGCCCGGTTTGTCGCCTGAACGGCGCGCGGAGGTTGAGCGGATGACGCAGGAACGAATGACGACGGCAAAGGAGTTGATGTCCGCCGCCGACGCTCGACTGTCCGGCGCGGCGGCGCGTGAGGATTATGCGGCGATGCAGGAAGCCACGGCCCAGATGCGGGAGGCGCTTGCGCAGTACGAGAGCGGGATTGCCGTGCGCCGCGCCTTGGCCGAAGGCAAAGCGCCGCGCAACGTCGCGCTGCAATGGTTCAAGCGCGACATGAATCTGTTGCCCGCCGCAAGCGTTGAGCCGCCGCACGGGCTGTTCGGGCTTTCCTGGTTCCACTACTTCGTCATGTTCATCCTATCAGCCTTCGCTGCGGTTATGGTCTGGATGTACTTCCACAAGATGCGGCGGGCAGAGGCGCTGCTGGCGCAACTCGCATCCGGCGCAGCGGCCTCTGCAGTCCCACACAGCAGGGTGGCCCCACCAGTGACGACCACGGCGACTCAGCCTGCCGCAACGGCTGGGCCCGCCGTCCCGCCAGTTGTAGCCGCGAAGTGGACCGGGCAACTGCGAATCGCGCGCATCTTTCAGGAAACCGCCGACGTGAAGACGTACCGGCTCGCCGACCCGGAAGGCAGCGAGTTTCTGCCATTCACCTTCGACCCCGGCCAGTTCCTGACGGTGAGCGTGAACGCCGATGGCAAGGAACTCAAACGATCCTATTCAATCTCTTCTTCGCCCGGCTGCCAGGGCTGGTGCGAGATCACCGTCAAGCACGTCGCCGAAGGCCGCGTCTCCGGATACCTGCATGAACGGGTGCGGGAAGGCGATCTACTCAAAGTCGCCGGCCCTTCCGGCCGCTTCACATTTCGCGGCAAGGAAGCGCCTAGCGTCGTCTTCATCGCGGGCGGGGTCGGCATCACGCCCCTGATGAGTTCGATTCGCTATCTCACCGATCAGAGCTGGCCGGGCGACATCTATCTGGTTTACGCCGGCGCCAGCCTGAAAGACCTCATCTTCCGAGAAGAGATGGATTACTTGCAAAAGCGCCACCCGAAGCTGCATGTCACGGTCACACTCAGCAAGGAGGAGTCGCCCGAATGGGCGGGGCCGCGCGGCTTTGTCACAAAAGAACTGCTCCTGAGCGCCGTGCCGGACATCGCCGCGCGCCGCGTCCACCTGTGCGGCCCGCCGCCGATGATGGACGCCGTGAAAAAGTTATTGGCCGAGACCGGGGTGCCGACGGAACAGGTCAAGACGGAACTCTTTCTGAGCCCGGAACCGCGCCGCTTCGGTGGCGCGGCGCCAGAACCGGCGTCCGCCGTATCCGCGACGACTCCCGTTTGCACATTTGCCCGCTCGGGGAAGTCGGCCCCATTGCCGCCTGACAAAACGGTGCTGGAGGCATCGGAAGAGGTCGGGGTGGACATTGATTACTCCTGCCGCGAGGGGTATTGCGGCGTCTGTAAAACGAAGCTTCTCACCGGGCAGGTGACGATGGCGGTCGAGGACGGGCTGGACGAGAACGATAAAGCGCAGGACATCATCCTCGCCTGCCAAGCGAGATCAACCGCAGATATAACGGTCGAGGCCTGACCTTGTGTCTATCGCTCTCCATCAATGCGGATTGTTTGTCATAGTAAAAATAGGAGGGAAGAAATGATTCAGCACATATGCAGTAACAACATAAACTGGAAACGAATCGGCGGCGGCTTACTGGCCGCGCTACTGACCGTATCGCTCGCCGGTTGCAACGGCGGGGGCGGCAATGCCAACAACGCTAACACCACTGCCACGAACACCGCCCCGGCGAACACGAATGCGAACGCCAATACAGGTGCGAGCGCGGCGACGTCCGACGCCTCATTGAAGGAAGCGGCGATGACCTGGGGGCACATCGAGGAGGCGCGAACCCAACTCGACAAGGCCGTCGAAGATAACAACTTTAACGAAGTCCACAACGCAACGGTCAAAATCCGCGATTCGGTGAACGCCTTGCCGGGCAAATCATCGGCGCTGCCGGCGGACAAGCGAGAGGCGCTCAATTCGCAGGTCAAGGAGGTTGACGGACTGGGCCGGAAGCTTGGTGAGGCAGGCGACGCTAACGACACGGATGCCGTGCACCAGAACCACATGGCCATGAACGAAGCCCTCGAGCGAATGAAAGGCTTGTACCCGGATGCAATGGACCTGATGGATAAGGGCATGGAAAGAATGGAGATGGGCAAAGAGATGATGGACAAAGGCAAAGACAAGATGGACAAGGACTCGATGGACAAAGGCATGCACATGATGGACGAGGGTATGGACATGATGGAGATGGGCAAAGAGATGACGAGTAGCGACAAGGTGGACAAGGGCATGATGGACGAGGGTATGGACATGATGGAGATGGGTAAAAAGATGATGGGCCAAGGTAAGGACAAGATGGACAAGGAGATGATGGACAAAGGCATGCACATGATGGAAAACGGTATGCATATGATGGACAGAGGCAAAAAAAAGGGCGGCAAGAAGATGAACGACAAGAAGATGCCCATGGAGAAGATGGGCGATAAGAAGAAGGGCATGGGTCATATGTAATGAGCGCCCCTCAGCGGGTCACTGAGCGGCGTAACGATCGAGGCCGAATGCGCCCCGAGCCCGCCACAAGATAAACGAAAGTGTGTTGATATGGTAGCCGGTCATTCGGGTTTAGCTGGCAGAGCAAATCGAAGCAAGACCGCCATAACCGGCCGGGCTTGGCAGCGCTCATCAGCGCCCGACGCGACAGGAGTTGATTTATGAAAGAACGCGGGCGCGTTGTCATCAGCGGCCTGTTCATTTTGATTTTCCTTCTCTGGCTCGGCTTTTTGGTTCACCGCTCCCCGCGCTTTCCAGGGAGCCTGTGGGGCGGCGTGCTGGGCGTATCGGGCGCCCTGTTGATGCTGTGGCCATTAGGTTACTCTGCGGTGAAGCGGGTTGGGAAGCTCAAAGACGCGGTGACGCGCAGAATGCCGATGCGCACCTTACTGGCCTGGCATGTTTACACAGCGATAATCGGGGCGGCGCTGGCGGTCCTGCACACGGGTCACAAGTTCACCAGCCCGCTCGGTCTCCTCTTGACCGCCGCGATGCTGGTGGCGGTGTTGACCGGCTTCATCGGGAGGCATTTCCTGGGACAGATTTCTCAGGAGTTGCGCGAGAAGCACGACCAGTTGGCAAAGATGGAGGAGGCCTACCGGCAGACGGCAGCCGAGTTGGTTAGGCGGCCCGATCCAGTTGTGAGGGCGGCATCGCGAGGATTGGTTGGCCGCCTGGCGGCTACATTTTTTGCGCCGGAGACTACTCAGGAGAGCCTAACGCTTTCGTCCCGCGCCGTGCATTTGGCCGAATCAATGGCCGACCTTGAGTACGCGATCAAGACGCACGAGTTGATCAAGCGGCGTTTTGCCCTGTGGCTCAAGTTGCACATCTGGTCTTCGATCCTGTTCTATGGGCTGCTGGCCTTGCATGTGTGGGCGGCAATTTATTTCGGTTTGAGGTGGTTTCGGTAGAGTTACGATGAGAAAAGGTGTCGCAATTATCGCTGGTTCGTCGCTGGTCGTTGCCCTGGCGTTCATGCTGCCCAAAACTTCGCTCGTGGAGGTCGCCACTTGGCAGCGGCAGGCCAGCCCCGGGCGGCTCTCCACCTCGCATGAGTTCCTGGAGAACAAGTGCGCCGCCTGCCACACGCCGGTCAGAGGGGTAGAGGCCGTCAATTGCGCCGCCTGTCATGCCAACAACGCAGCCCTGCTCGGGCGCCAGCCGACCGCCTTTCATGCCCATGTCAACAGTTGCAGCGAGTGCCATCTTGAGCACCAGGGCGTAAGCCGGCGGCCTTCATTAATGGACCACGCGGCTCTTGCCAGGATCGGCCTCGACGAACTCGGCGGAAGCGACCCGGGTAGTGAGCGCCAAGAAACGCGCCACCGGCTTCTCGGCTGGATCAGGCAGCACGGCGCGCGCGAAGGGCAGGAGGCGGGCCACGAGAACATTACTCCCGAAGAGATGATCCTGGACTGCGCGAGTTGTCACGCGAACCAGGACAAACACTTCAAGCTCTTCGGGCAGGATTGTGCCCAGTGCCATGCGACGACGCAGTGGACCATCGCCGAGTTCCAGCACCCCTCGCCGCGCTCGACCGATTGCACCCAGTGCCACCAGGCGCCGCCGAGCCACTACATGATGCATTTTGAAATGGTTGACAAGAAGATTTCCGGTCAGGCGAATGCCCCGGGCAACCCGTGCTGCGGAGACGTTCAAGTTAACCAGTGCTATCGCTGTCACCAGACCAATGCGTGGAATGACCTCAAGGGCGTCGGCTGGTACAAACACCACTAATCGGGTGGGGGGAGAGTATCGCACCCGTCTGCCGGGCAATTATTCATTATATAGGTGCGTTTATCTATAAGCCCGAGATGGGGGTAAGGACGATGAAAGGGCTTGTAACACGAATAATGCTCGCCGGCCTGATCGCCATTGCCGGGGGCTCGAAATCCACCCAGCAGCCGGCTTCGGAAGGCCCCAGTGGCGGCGACCTGGTACCCATCAAGGGCCGGGAAGTTGCACCGGCGAGCTCTAAAGAGGATCACGCGTGGATAATATGAAATTTGACTTTCATGCGCAGATGTTACTTCGCTTGCTGATAGCGACGGGGCTTGGCGGGCTGGTGGGTTACGAGCGCGAGCGCGAAGGAAAGCCTGCGGGTGTCCGAACGCACGGCATGGTGGCGCTTGGCGCGGCGCTCTACACAGCAGTTTCGCTCTACGGCTTCGGCTCTGCAAGCGACCCGACTCGCGTGGCGGCCATGATCGTATCAGGCGTCGGCTTTCTGGGTGCGGGCGCAATTTTGCAGGATCGGGGTAGCGTACAAGGCTTGACGACGGCGGCCAGCCTGTGGGTCACGGCGGCGATAGGTCTTGCGGTTGGCGTAGGGATGATTAGCATGTCGTTGGTGACTACGATTCTCGTCTTCCTTCTGCTGCGTTTCGGCCCGAGGGCCAAACATAAACCTGAGACAGATGGAAAAGAATAGGGATTTTGTAAGAAACAGCCTCGTCAGCTTCTGGGCCAAACTGGCGATGGCCGGCTTTTAGGGCTGTCGTGACATTTTGCCTGCTGAATAGAGTTCAAGCTGTCCCTATTTGGCATTCTGCCTTTTGAGCTTGAAATCAGCAAGACGAGCATTCCCAATGCGGAAAATTACACAAGGATTGTGGAAAAAACCACTGCCATACTGCGCAAATCAAGCAATTCCGCACGATCTTCACAGTTTTATCACGGTATGCCATTTGCACGAGAGGGTTATGAAGGTTGCTCTTCAGCAACCTTGGACAAAGGTCACAAGAAGGTGTGATTTATGTCACCGCTATTGCTAAAACAGTTTGATATATTGAGTTTTGCCTATTTGGGCTGAGTTGTTTTTGGTGATCGGGAAAGCAAGATGAGAAGGATTCGTAAAAACAGGGAGATAATAAGGAAAGCCACAAAACAAGTAGTGGTGTTAGGGCTTTTCATCTCGCTTTTCTCGATTCAGCAAGTGTGGGCCGAGACATTTTGCCTATGTGATCATCAAGAGGCGGCGCAAACCAAATCTGATCACTGCAACCAACATCAAAGCAAGGCGGCACATCAATACAGCGCCGCACATCACGAGGGGTCTTTCAGTGCGCCTGGTTCAAAGTGTCACCATGGCACACCGGAAACGAAAACTCCGGGTTGGCAGTCACGAGCAGCTTCCATAACATCCGGTGAGAAGCCTGAAAACTCATCGTCAACAACGATTTCCTGCTGCCATAAATTGCCTAAGTC
>JBIOWC010000685.1:0-3025 GCA_044868105.1 Blastocatellia bacterium | reverse complement strand
GTCAGTAAAGAACTGCATCAAATTACCTACATCGCCAATCATCGTGCCGTGCACCGGGAAGATGAAAATATCCTGATTGAAAAAGGCGCTCCCGCCGATGCCCCTGAAATAAAAGTGATGTTACTTGATAAAGGCAAGATGGCCTTTTTCGGCACGCCGGGCGAGTTTGAATCATCAACCCGGCCTGCGGTCGTGGATTTTAAGGATAACCGCGTGGTCTTACAGCCTGCCGCTATAGAAGAACAAGACCCCTGGAAACGTATTGCCCAGTGGAAGCACCTGTGAAGAGGTGACAGGAATATAACGGAAATTTTTTTACAGCTTGGCATCGCCCTGGGGTTGGGCGTTCTCGTCGGGCTTCAACGCGAGCGCGTCGAATCGCGCCTTGTCGGTATTCGCACCTTTCCCCTGATTACCATCCTCGGTACGAGGTGCGGATTGATTGCTCATAGCTTCGGCGGATGGGTCGTCGCCGCAGGCTTTCTGGCGCTTGCGGCAACCATTGTCATTGGCGACCGCGGGCTTTATGCGGTTGCCAGTCTTTCGGGACTCACGGATGTGGATGGGTAAAGCGGCAAGCTCATTCTTCGTTTTCCAGTTTGACCACCAACGTCGGGCAAGGCGATTTTTTGAGAACGCTTTCGGTCACGGAACCCAGCAAGGTCCGCATCAATTCCGTGACCGCCGAAATGCCGTGCATTCCCATAACAATCAAATCGGCATTGATCTCTTTGGCATAGGATACGATTGTGCTTTTCGGGTCGCCATGTTTGTGCAAATACTCAATCTCTACATCCGCTTCATCGGCTCCGGCGAGCATACTGGAAAACCGCATGCGGATTAATTCATGAATTTTGTCTTGCAACTCTTCATCCGTTGAGGCCTCTTCGACCAGGCCTTCTTTCAAAGCGATTCGCAAGGTGCTTTCGTCTTGAATATGAAGCACAAAAAGTTTTGCCTGTAATTGTTTGGCTAAGCCATAAGCCATCTCAAAAGCGACTTGCGCGTTTTTACTGAAATCGGTGGGTACAAGAATATTGCTTATTCGCACAACGAATTATCCTTTCTGCAAATTTGAGAGATTCGCCCCAATGCAGAAGCAATAATATGGCTGTGGAGAAGCAACGTAAAGTTATTCTTTCTACATGACCTTGTCGAACGCTAGGCTTCTCCACAGGTTGCATTTCTTGTAAGAGCAAATCCAGTGCCGCCATCTAAAAGCGATTTCCCTAAGTGAATTGCTGAGATTGAAACCGGGGGCTCTCTCTAAAGCGAACTTTCACTCAAAAACTTTGAGGAAAATTGCGCTTGAATAAAGCGCCCGAATCCGGCCACTATTCTTAACTTTGCCTTTTGCCTTTTGCCTCCATATAATCTGACCCACTAAGCTGAACCTCATCTCAAAGGTGCAGCCATAACTCTCGACCGACAAGGAGATCGTGAATGTTAGTTCCCAAAGTTAAATTGATACCCTCACCCGAAGAAGTGATGGAGTTTTTACGCCAGAAAGGCGCCCTGCGCGAAGGGCGTTTTGAATACCCGGATGGGATGCAATCGCAATACTATTTTCAGATGCCGATGGCCATGCGTTACCACGGTGACGCGCGCATTTTAAATGTCGCGCTTTCGCGCAAACTCAGAACCGAACCGGAAGTCTTAGCCGCGCTGCCCAATTGCGCCGTTGTTGCGCCCTCGTCAGGCGGTATTCCGGTGGCCTTTGGTATACGCGAAGCCCTGGATGCCGACCAGATTTTCTGGGCCGAAAAGAACGCTGACCGCACCTTCTATTTTCGGCAGTATATGGATGTGAAAGGCACCAAATGCATCATCGTTGACGACATGGTGCGTTCCGGCAAAGTCTTATCCAACGTCGTCAAGTTCGTGCGCGAAGCCGGAGCCGAAGTTATCGCCTGCGGGTCGCTGGTGCATTTCAACGGCGCGACCCTCGACATTGGCGATATTCCTTACTATTCCTTGCTCGAAGTGGATGTGCAATTTCACAAACCCGAAGTCTGGCCCGCCGACAAAGCAGATATGACGGCGGAAAAAGTTTGGGTCTAATTTGAAAGAGGTGGAGCCCATGAAATATTTACAGAACCGTTTTCTCGCCCATCGGCTGATGGCCTTTGCCCTGGCGATGTTTTTTATCTTGCAGTTGTCCATCTCGGCATCGGCGCAAGCCGCGGCGACGCAAGCCGCCATTCAAGATAAAACCGCGACGATTTATGGCGCGAAAATCCGTTACCTGGAAGCCGGAAGCGGCGCGGCGGTCATCTTGCTCCATGGACTGGGCGCGGATTCGTCAAGCTGGCAATCGAACATTGCGGCACTGGCGCAAAAGTATCGCGTCATTGCGCCCGACCAAATCGGCTTCGGCAAATCCGATAAACCGTTTATCAATTACCGGGTCGGCACCCTGGTTGATTTTTTGAATGGCTTGATGAAAGAGCTGAAAATCGAGCGCGCTTCGCTGGTCGGAAATTCGCTCGGCGGATTTACAGCCGCCGCTTTTGCGATTGCCTATCCCGAAAAAGTTGACAAGCTGATCATGGTTGATGCCGCCGGCTACAGCGTGCCAAAAGAGACCGATCCGCGAACCTTCAATATCTTAAACCCTTCGACCCGCGAAGGCGTGAGACAAATCATGTCGGTGGTCTTTTATAATAAACAACTGTTTGCCAACGACGCGGCGGTTGATGCGTTGTATACGAAGAAGATGCAAACCGGCGATGGCTATACCGTGCAAAAGTTCATCGAATCTATTTTGCGCGGCGAAGATGTGTTGGATGGCAAACTCGATAAAATCAAACAACCGACCTTGCTGGTCTGGGGACGCGAAGATGCGCTGACGCCGCTGGCGATGGGCGAACGCTTTAACAAAGACATCAAAGGCTCGCAGCTTTTCATCCTCGACAAATGCGGGCACGCTCCGCAGATGGAAAAAGCCGCCGAGTTTAATACGGCTTTGTTGAAATTTTTAGAAGGCGGAAATGTCGCCGTGCGATAATCCTTCGCGTGGTTAGCC
>JBIOWC010000684.1:0-12133 GCA_044868105.1 Blastocatellia bacterium | reverse complement strand
CTCGCGTCGGTCTATTACCAGCTCCATCGGTTTCCTGGACACAACTCGAAGATGAACTTTTACTTCTGGTAGGGGTTGATTTCGCTCCTCGTCGAAAAGCTTGCGGCTCCCCGCATTATCAACTCATAAACATTTCTATGGCTCGCCCGACTGACAACTCTCATCGCCTTATGGTAGTATCGCCACTTCCGAGGTTTTCATTGCAACCCATTTTCAGGAGATAAATCGTGGCGCGTCTGGCAATCTATCCGGGTTCATTCGATCCGCTCACCAATGGACATCTCGACATTATCGCGCGTTCGGCAAAACTCTTTGATGAAGTCGTGGTTGCTATCCTGTTAAACATTCAAAAACAACCCATGTTTTCAGTCCCGGAACGCATAGAGATGATTCAATCCGTGACCGAGTCGTATGCCAATGTGCGCGTAGATACCTTTGAAGGGTTGCTGGTCCATTACGGCGTAAAGCAGAACGCGCAGGCCGTGGTGCGCGGCATTCGCGCCATCTCCGATTACGAATATGAATTGCAAATGGCGCTGATGAATCGTCGCCTTGAGCCATCTATTGAAACCGTTTTTTTGATGGCTTCCGAAGAATATTCATACATCAGTTCAAGATTAATAAAAGAGGTCTTTTTACTCGGCGGTTCCGTCACCGGCTTAGTCCCTGACTTGGTCGAACGAAAAATGAAAGAAAAATTAGGAAGAGGAGAAGGTTAGGATAGAGGATACAGCATAGAGGATGCAGGATAGAGACTGCTGCACTTCATCGTTCCCGGTTGAATGATGGGTAAAATAGATGCTCCGGCGCACCAGTCTATAACCTAAATCCTAAATCCTGAATCCTAAATCCTGAATGTGAATAAAGCGATGTTCCAAGAATCCCAATATGTCTCAAATATGGAAGTCTCTTCGACGGCCAAAGTGTTAGCCATCGCCGAACGCCTCAAAGCCGAAGGCGTTGATGTCGTTGACCTCGGCGCAGGCGAACCCGATTTCCCGACCCCACAAAATGTTAAAGCCGCAGCGGTGCGCGCCATCGAAGAAGATTTCACACGCTACACTTCGACGGGCGGCATTGCGCCGCTCAAGGCAGCCGTCATTGAAATGATGCAGCGCGATTTCGATGTCACTTACCAACCTTCGGAAACGATTATTACGGTCGGCGGCAAGCAGGGCATCTTCAATGCGATGGCGGCGGTCGTAAACGAAGGCGACGAGGTGCTGATCCCCGTGCCTTATTGGGTCACCTACCCGGAGATTGTTAAATTTCTGCGCGCCAACCCGGTGCCGATTGAAACTGAGATGAACGATTTCGTATTAACGGCGGATATGGTGCGCGATAGTATCACCGATAAATCGAAACTGCTGATTATCAATTCGCCGAGCAATCCCAGTGGTCGCATTATTCCGCCCGCCGAGTTTCGCAAAATAGTTGAAGTCGCCGCTGAGCACGACCTCTGGGTTATCAGTGACGAATGCTACCTGCATTTCGCTTATCCGCCGGCCTCGCCGTTCACTGCCGGAACCTTACCGGCAGAGTTGCGCGCCCGCGTTTTGATTAGCGGCTCGTTTTCCAAATCCTATGCCATGACCGGCTGGCGCATCGGTTATAACTTCGGTGATGAAGCCTGGATTTATGCGATGCTGAAAATTCAAAGCCATTCGACATCCAACGCCGCATCCATTGCTCAGAAAGCCGCCATCGAAGCCGCTATCGGGCAACAGGACTCGTTGCGCGACATGCTAAGCGAATATCAGCGACGACGCGATTGGTTGATTCCGGCGCTCAACGCCATTGAAGGCATCGAGTGCCTGATGCCCGAAGGCGCGTTTTATGCCTTTCCGAATATCAAAGGATTGCTTGGCGGTAAAGTGAAAACCTCAGCGGAACTGGCGCAGGCGTTGTTGGAAGAGGCTTATGTCGTGGTGACCGAAGGCGCGCCTTTCGGAAGCGAAGGTTACCTCAGACTCTCTTATGCAAACTCGCTCGAAAATATTAAAAAAGCGGTCACCCGCATTGCCGAGGTTGCGCAAAAACTTCGTTGAGTAGGAATCCTGAGAAACCGCTCCAGGGGCAATCCTTCTGTGCTTGCCCCTTCTTGACTCTCTCTGATTTTCAAAAGGGGTTTCATAAAGAGGTTATCTCTTTATGAAACCCCTTTGCCGTTCAAGAGGGCTGGCAAAATAGGTGTACTCACTCAAAAAAGTGTACTCACTCAAAGCCATAGCCCTTATCGGTCACTTGATTTTTGTCGAAATCATTTTCAGCCAATCTGGGGTTAGCGAAAGCTGATGCCAACGCGCATAAGAAAATAGTTGAAGCGGTCACTTGAAAAGATATAATCGCGGGCTTCAATTCTTAAACCGACATGGTCTTTAAACCAGTATTGCACCCCGCCGCCGACATTGCCGCCGCCTGCGGTTCCACTGCGAAACCCTAAACTCGCGCCGCCCGTTACAAACGGCTGGAGTTTCTGTTCGCGATTAAAATGCCCGGACAAATTCACTGACGCGACACCAAAACTGTTGCCGCCATTGCTGACCGGCGAGATGGCGCCGATTTCACCGCCGATGCCGAACGCCTTGTAAATTAAACCTTCGCCGCCGCCGGCAACTTGCGTGAGTCCCGCCGTATCGGAAGCCACGCCGCCGCCGCCAACAATATATCCCCAGGCGCGTTTTTCACTCGTTTGTGCAAGGCTTGGCAAAGCGCCCAAACCGAGCAGTAATATCAAACAAATTATCTTTTTCATAAAGCCTCCAAAGTTACAAATATAAACAACCCCGGATGACAAGGGTAGGTTTAATCACGACTGCTGGCGACAATGGCAAGCAGTCCGCCCATCAATGCGGCAACCACAATGACCCCTTTCCATCCCCCGCTGGCATAGGCCGGACCGCCGACAACCGTGCCAAAAATTTTTCCGAACCCGCCGCCCTGAACTTTTATCGCTGCGACTTCGCTGTAAGTCAGGGTTTCAACCGCTGCGCTTTTGGCATTTTCAACCTTGAATGAATCGCTGTCCGCGCTTTGGATTTTACCTTTAAGGTTATTGCCGTTTTTAAGTTTGATGGTCACCTCGCGGTCCTTTTTTAAGGCTTTGCGGACTTGCGCTTTGATTTCATCTTCGGCGTTTTTTTGATTATTGCCGGCGGCAACCGGTTGCAGGCACCCCATCAGGGTGATCAACAATATGGTTAAAACTTTTTTCATCTCCCTACCCCTACCTTTCTTTAGTTGATGCGCGTGAGCGTAATATCTTTGGGGCGTTTCGTTCGATTGTTGTAAATGATGAGTCTCGCCACCGTCAAAGAGGCGGCCAACAAACTGAGTCCCGTTCGGGTCGTAAAGATAAACCCCAGGCCTTTGCCGAATTTATTCATGCCGCTGGCAAATGCGCCCTGCTCTTTAATGGAAGCGACCTCGGAAAAATTGATCTCGTGTGAGAGTTGCGCGCCAGATGTCTGTAGGCTGAACCGGTCTTGCGAAACCTCTTTCACTTTGCCTTTGTAAACGGCGGCTGTCTTGAGCGTCACCGTCACTTCGCGGTTTTTGGCCAGCGCTTGCGAGACTTGCGCTCTCAAGTCGTCGTCTGATGGGCTTTGAGCAGCCAGGATGGTTTCAACATTCACGAAAAACAGTAGAAACACCACGAATGATGCGATGAGTTGGATTTTCATTCTCCTTACTCCTTGCGAGATGTGAGTCGTCACTGAGGCAAAGAGCAAGCCTGGTGCCACAATAAACTCAGCGAACTATCAGGAATTTAGAGGCAGGAAGGTGAAATGGTGCGCAGCAAATTTTAATCAACTGTCGGGATTAGGTTGCAGAGTAGTCCATATCGTCTGCAAGAGCGGGCGGGTCAGTTGATGTCGCAACCCGACCGCTCTCGCAAACCTTGACTTTTTAATTTGCCGCATTGCCGTTGGCGCCGCGTTTATCAACCACCAGGCGATGGTCGAGGTTGGCGATGCGCCAGGCGAGCGAAAAAATCATGCGGTCAATGCGTTCCATCTTCTCGAAATCAATCTTGTCAACATCATCCGTCAGTTGATGGTAATCGCGATGCACGCCGGTAAAGTAAAAGATAATCGGGATGCCATGTTTGGCATAGTTGTAATGGTCTGAACGATAGTAAAACCGTTGCGGATGATTTTCGTTATTGTAGAGATAATCGAAACGCAAACGCGAGGTGTCCTGGTTGGTCTCTTCGTTCAGTTTGTGAAGCTCGGTCGAGAGTTTATCTGCGCCAATAATGTAAATCGAATCTTTATCCGTCAGTTCTTTATCGCGCGGGTCATTGTCTCCGGGCGGACGGCTGCGACCGACCATATCAATATTCAAATCCGCGACCAATTTGTGCAAAGGAATGACGGGTTCATAATCGGTGATATATTCGGAACCGAACAGCCCGAGCTCTTCGCCGGTATGAAAGGCTACGAGAATTGAACGCTTGGGTCGCGCCAGAGCCAGCGCCTGAGCAATTTCAAGGACCGAAACGATTCCTGTGCCATCATCATCGGCGCCGTTAAAGACTTTGCCATCCGCTGTGGTTTCCAGATGGTCAAGATGGGCGCTGACCACAACATATTCATCTTTGAGTTTGGCATCCGTGCCTTCCAGCGTGGCGACGACATTTTGTGCCGGCGGCGCATCTTTGATGGTGACGCTCATCTTGAGTTCGGCAGCGGTCGAAAGTTTAGCCGGCGGCAAATCTTTACCCGCCGGGGAAAGTAAAACCGAATGGTCAAGGCCGAGCATTGACGCAAAGATTTTCACCAGATTGAGGCCGGCAAAGACCGTCGGAAAAGGTGGCTTCGATTTTGGCACAATCCCTAATTGCTCGCTGGCGGCAAAGTTTTTCAAATAGCCCCACATCTGCATCTGGTCGGCCGGCGGAATAAGAATCGCGCCGATTGCCCCATGTTCAATGGCATTCTTTTCGCCCATTTCATTCTCTTTGAGCGAGGCCACGTTGATGGATTTTGGCGCGCCCGTGAGCGCCACAATAATTTTGCCCTTGGCGTCCAACCCGGCGTAATCATCGTGCTTGTTTGCCGGCGAGGTGATGCCATAACCGACAAACACCAGCTCCGCTTTGAGGTCGGCATTCAGAGGCTGCTCGGCGAGAAAATCGTCGCCGTATTTCAAGGTTTTCTTCGCGTTCGCCCCGTCAAGCGTCAGGCTGGTCTTTTCGAGTTCGACTTTGCGATAGCCCAGCGGAACGGGTTGCAGAAATGAGCCATCAGGTGCGGCGCCGCGATAGCCATACGATGCAAGATGCGCAGCGATATAACGCGCCGCGATACGATTGCCTTGACTGAAGGTGTAACGGCCGCCGAGTTCATCCGAAGCAATAAAGCTCAAATGTTTTTTGAGTTCATTAGTCGTGATGCTAGAGGTTGCGGCCTCAGGCGGCAGAGATAATTTTGCAGTTTGCGCGGTTACGGTTATCGCTAAAAGCGCGGTAATCGCCAACCATCGCTGAAGCACATGGAATGGTTTCACTAAAACTCCTCATTTATGGTTAAGGGCGGTCCGGGACCGCCCTTAACCGATACTTAAGATTTTGGCTGGTGGATATTAACTCAACAGGTTTCCCAATTCATCAACCGGGCCGACGACGACCGTGGTCAGAGAATCGGGCGCCAGGTATTTGCGCGCCACGCGCGTTATATCTTCTATGGTAACGGCGCGAATCATTTCGGGATAATGTTTCAGGTAATCGAAGCCCAATTCGTAAAGCTCGGCTTCGATTAAAAAATCGGCAATCTGGGCGTTGGTTTGAAAATCGAAAACGAAATTGCCGGTCAGATAAGCCTTCGCCGAGTCAATTTCGCCCGCGGTTACGGGTTCGGCGGCCATCCGTCGAACCTCGGTGCGCAATCCGCTGAGCGCCTGTTCTAAATTACCGGGCGACGTGCCGATATAGGCGATAAAGCGCCCGGCATCGAGTCCGGCGCTGGCTGTCATATTGCTGAAGGTCGTGTAAGCCAGCCCTTGCTCATCGCGCAAGATGCGCGGAATGCGCGAGGTAAATCCCGGGCTTGAACCCAAAATCGTATCCATCACCAAGAGCGCGTAATAATCGGGGTTTTTGCGATTAATCCCCAGATGGCCGATGAAAATATTGACCTGTTCTTTCGGCGCATTGACGAATTTTTCTTTCGGTTCAAGCTGCCGGGATAAAACCGGCAGTTCCGGGCGATTAAAGTTTTCAACGCGCTCCCATTTGCCGAATAAGGTTTCAATTTGCCCGATGACCTCCGCTTTATCGAAATCGCCGGCGATGGCAATCGTCGTATTATTCGGCACAAAGTAACGACCATAAAACTTGATTAAATCATCGCGCCCAATCTTCTTGATGGTCTCCTCGTAACCGATGGCCGGCCGGTGTTGCGGATGCCCGGCGAAAACGATTTCGTTAAAGACATCCGAGGCCTGCGTGCGCGGCACATCCAGGCGGCTTTTAAGCTGCGCCAGCCGGCGCGACACGTGTAGTTGAATCTGGTCTTCGGGAAAGGTCGCGTTCATCAAAACATCGGCGGTGATGTCGAGGGCAAGCGGCAAATCTTGCGCCAGCAGTGAAGCTTGCGCGCCGCTGGTTTGATAATTGCCGTAGGTTCTAAAGCGCGCGCCGACCGATTCAAAAGCTTCGGCGATTTGTTGCGACGAGCGCGTGGTCGTGCCTTCATCCATTAATTCACCAACCAGTGAAGCCAGACCGGCTTGCTCATCGGGTTCAAAACGCGACCCGGTCAGGACAACCGCGAAAATCGCCACCGATGGCGTCGAATGATTTTCTGACAAGAGCAAGGTCAACCCATTGTCAAGCACGAGGCGCTCGCCATCAATATGAGGCTCAACGGTTTGCTTACTCATGGGTTTCGCCTCCAGCTTCATTTATCAGATAGCCAACGGTGCGGTTATCTTTGATGAAATATTTCTTGGCCACACGCCTGACATCCTCGATGGTTACGGCAGCAGTTTTTTCAGTCAGGGTATCAAGGTATTTGTAGCCGCGTGACGCTTCGGGAATCTTTTCCGAAAAGGCGATGGTTTCATATTGCCCAAGCAGGATGGCTTGCTGTAGCGGTTGTTCGTTACTGAGTACCAGATCGGCTTCAATCTGACGTTTGGTTTTCACCAGTTCGGCGTCAGCGAGGGGTTCCCGTTTCAAGCGCTCGACCTCTTCGTAGATGGCTTGTTCAACCGCTTCGAGTTTAAAGCCGGGTTTGAGTTCAGCTTGAATATAGAAGAGCGACGGGTCAATGTGGTCGTGATAGCTGGCACTGATTGAGGCCACCGATTGGTCGCGTTCGATCAACCGCTTATAAAAACGTGAAGTTTTTCCGGTAGATAAAACCGCTTCGATGATGTGCATCACGTAAGAGTCTTCGTCGCCGACTTCGGGCGCATGAAAACCGATGAGCAGGCGTTCAACCGGCGTCTCTTTTTTCACCACGATACGTTTTTCGCCTCGTTGTGGCGGCTCGCTAATGCCCAGCGGTTTAACTTCAACGCCTGCGGGAATCGCGCCGAATAAGGCTTCAACGTTGGGCATGATTTCCGCGGTGTTGAAATCACCGACTAAGACCAGCGTGGCCTGGCGCGGGTGATACCATTTATCGTAATAAGCCTTCATATCGGCGGCCGTCGCCGCTTCCAGGTCATCGAGCCAGCCCACCGTGGGCCAGTGGTAGGGATGTTGGCGAAAGGCTGTCGCCCAGACTTCGTTTTCCAGAACTTCCCAGGGTCCGTCCAGCCCGATGCGCAGCTCTTCTTCGACAACCTGTTTTTCAGAAGCAAACTCCTCTTCGGCAAAGGTTGTGTTGCGCATGCGGTTGGCTTCGATTTCGAGGGCAATTTGCCAACGGTCGGAGGCAAAGGTGAAGTAGTAGGCCGTAAAATCAAGCCAGGTGAAGGCGTTATTGGCGCCGCCGTTTTGCAAGGTGAGCATATCAATCTGCCCCTTGCCGAAACGGTCGGTGCCTTTAAAAAGCATATGTTCAAGAAAGTGCGACTTCCCGGTCTGTCCGAGTTCTTCATTTCGCGAGCCGACCCGATACCAGATGATGGAAGCGACAATCGGTTTGTCATGCTGCTCTTTGGTGATTACCGTCAAGCCGTTGGCGAGTTGGTGTTTCTGTACGCCGCGCGTAAGAAAAGATTGCAATTGTGCTTTGGTTGTTGTCATAAAATTTATTGGTTGATGGAAAATCTTTTTTCTCTCTTCATCACGTCAAAAATTGTAGAGGGCAGCGCGAAGCAGTGTCAAACACCGGCTGTAGCGATTTCTGAAATGTTGATTCCGGCTTGATTTTAAGGCTTTTGCTGTAGATACTTGAGCAGTTCACCAAAGTTTCTAAAGCTAAGTATTTAACACCAGACATCAAGAAAAAATAATCAAGTCAACCTTCGTACTTGATTTGACAGGCGAGTGAAAAGATATGAAAACGATGACCAAGGCAGAGTTAGTTGAAGAGGTGGCACGGGCTTCGGAATTAAATAAGCGTGATGCCGAAGTGATTGTCGAGACGGTTTTTAATTCGATAATCAGCGCCTTGCATAGAGGCGATAAAGTTGAACTGCGCGGGTTTGGCAGCTTTCGCACGCGCGAACGCGGACCGCGTCGTGGACGCAACCCGAAAACCGGAGCGCCGGTTGATGTGCCGGCAAAGCGTGTTCCTTATTTTAAACCAGGCAAAGAGTTGAAAGAATTTTTCACGGACGGCGACACGGCTACGGAAAGTTCAGCCGCAAGTTCACCAGCCGCAGAGCCTGCTGCGGTAATTGAGCCTGCCGCCCTGCCTGCGCCGGTTCCGGTTCCGCCCGTGATGGCCCCGGAAACGCCGACGGAAACGACCAACGCATCTGAACCAACAGCCGAAAAGACACCGGAAACCGGTGGCAGCAATGGTGAGTCGTCAGCATCGCAAGCCTAACTAGGCTTAACACGAACAGAGTCATGATTGATGAAGCGGGGTCAGCCAAGAGGTATCACTCATCTCTCTGTTCGTGTGTTCACCGAATCCCCCTTTCACAATTCTCACTTCATTAGCAAACAGTATGGGTTCAGGTAAATTCGGTTCGACGAACGGCAAAGACAAACGTGCAGGAAAAGAGCGCCGCGTCAGCGACCGCCGCGATGCGACACGCAGTACAGAAAAAGGTGTGTTAACCACGCGACTCGCAGAGCGCCGTAAACAGACCCGCAGAACTAAAGACCGCAAAGCAGAAGGCTGAAGAACGTCGGTCTCAGGTTTTATTGATTACCGCAAAGTCCTCAAGATAATCGTTCGGCAGAGCGCCTGTTTTCCAGGTTGATTTGCAAGCTCTTGTCCTCAAACAAGAGGTGGATGATGCTCGGCGAACACATCAAACTTTTTTTCAAGCTCTACTATAATCCGCTGGCCGCGATGAGCGAACTCATAGACCGGGGGCGCTGGCTCTACGGCGCGATTGCGGTACTGGCGATTTCTCTGGCCTTGCAGTTTGCCATCAGCACCAAGGCCTATGCTTACGTTTTCACTCAAGCGCCCCTCTTGGCGCAATCATCTGGCGATGAACAAAATAGCGGCAGACGAGCAGAAGGCCAACAGCCGGATGAGCGAGAACTTGCTGAACTTGAGGAGGAATTTGCCCAGGACGACCGGCAAACCCCTGTGGCAAAACCGGGAGTATTATCCTTAGCCTGGCGCCTCTTTTTCCCGCTTGCCGATTGGATGACGGTCTTTGCGCTCGCCTTGCTTTACGTGCCGGCAACCATTCTTGCCATCACTCTGTTTGAGAATGTCGGAAGTTTCAGCGTCGCCTTCAATCGCGATTACGGCGCTTTGCTGGCGTGTACACTGATGGCTTGGGCCGCCGCGCATCTTCCGCTGGCGATCATTGGTTTGGTGATTGTCGGGCTGCAAAAATGGGGTCTGGGGCTGGTTGTCGTCGCCCTCCTGGCGAAACTCTATTTCGCGTTCTTGATGGTGTGCGCCTTGCGCAGAGTTTGCGGCACCAGCTACGCCAGAGCGATGGGCGCCGTTTCGGTCTCCTGGGTTGTGATATTCCTGCGGTCGCTACTCTGGTATCTGGCTTCGCCCTTTCTGCTGTTTTTCCTCTGGCGATATCTGAGTAATGAAGCGGCGGGACTCGGCGCAGTTTTCAGCGGCCGGCAGAGTTTTCGCCGCCATCTTGAAGCCGCCATGCTCAACCCCAGCGACTCGGAAGCCCGTTATCAACTGGGACTCATTTATCAGCAACGTCGTCAGTACGCAGAAGCCCTGGCCTATTTCAAACAGGCAATCGAAATTAACAACCGGGAAACCGATGCGCATTATCAACTGGGCTGCATTGCGCGAATGGAAGGGCGACTTCAGGAAGCCATCCAGCATTTCAACGAAGTGGTGACTCAAGATGACCGGCATGCGCATCACGAAGTCTGGCGCGAAATCGGCGCCACCTACCTGGCCGCAGGAATGCTTGAAGATGCACGGGCGGCGCTTGAGAAATTCATCGACCGCCGCCCGTACGACCCCGAAGGGCTCTTTCACCTCGGCGCGACTTTGCAAAAATTGAATCGTTTTGCAGAAGCCGAAGCCCTGTTTAAGCGCTGTATCGAAGCGGCCAGAACAAAAATGTATGACCGCACCGGACAATCCAGACGCTGGGGCAAACAAGCGGAAAAACAACTTCGCTCAATGACTACAACCCTCTCGGCGACCTGATGCTTCACCTACCAAAATAAAAAGCGGCAACCCTTGCAAGGGTCGCCGCTTTTCGTTTCGATAGCTTATCTAAGCAAGCTTTTTCTTAGGTGCCCATTTCCCAAGAGTTCATATATTCAAGCATCTCAGGGGTGAGCGTATCAATCTGCACGCCCATCGCTTCAAGCTTGAGCGAAGCAATCTCCATATCCACTTCTTTCGGCAAAAGGTGCAAACCCGGTGACAGCTTGCCCTGATTGAGTACCAGGAATTCTGCCGACAATGCCTGATTGGCAAAGCTCATATCCATCACCGATGCCGGATGACCTTCGGCGGCGGCCAGGTTAATCAATCGGCCTTCGCCTAAAACGATGACCCGGTTGCCGGAACTCTTCAATTTGTATTCTTCAACAAACGGTCTGACTTCGGTCTTCTCTTCGCTCATCTCGGCAAGCGCCACCAAATTCAATTCGACATCGAAGTGACCCGAGTTGGCGACAATTGCGCCGTCGTGCATCTTCTCAAAATGATGCGCGTCAATGACGTGATGATTGCCGGTGACGGTGATAAAGATGTCGCCAAGCGGCGCGGCTTTTTCCATCGGCATCACGCGGAAGCCATCCATCACGGCTTCAATCGCGCGAATCGGGTCAACTTCGCAAACGATAATATTCGCGCCCATGCCGCGCCCGCGCATGGCTACCCCCTTGCCGCACCAACCATAGCCGACGACCACCAGGGTTCGCCCGGCAAGCAAAACATTGGTGGCGCGAATCACGCCGTCGAGCGTTGATTGCCCGGTGCCATAACGATTATCAAAGAAATGTTTGGTCTGCGCATCATTAACGGCAACGGCGGGCCACGTCATCTTGCCGGTTTTTTCCAGCGCGCGCAGACGCACCAGCCCTGTGGTTGTCTCTTCGGTGGTGCCGATAATTTTGCTGAGCAGTTCGGGTCGCTCTTTGACCATGGTGGCAACCACATCCGAACCGTCATCAATAATCAAATCGGGTTCGTGGTCGAGCGCCATGCGAACGTGTCGGTTATAAGTTTCCGGTGATTCACCCTTAATGGCAAAAACCGGAATCCCGTATTCGGCGACCAGGGCTGCGGCAACATCGTCTTGCGTGGAAAGCGGATTTGAAGCAATCAAGACAGCATCAACGCCGCCGGCTTTCAAGGCGCGCGCCAGATTTGCGGTCTCCGTCGTAATATGACAACAGGCGACCATCTTCTTTCCTTCAAGCGGGCGCTCTGCGGCAAAGCGTTCGCGAATCAATCTTAAAACCGGCATTTCACGCTCGGCCCACTCAATTCGTTTTTTGCCAAGTGGCGCAAGACTCAAATCTTTTACATCGTAATTTTGAACGGGTGAACTACTGGACATTCGATATTTCTCCTTAAAATAGTAGCCGGTAGCCGGTAGCCGGCAG
>JBIOWC010000683.1:0-4743 GCA_044868105.1 Blastocatellia bacterium | reverse complement strand
CATCGCCTGATGCGATGCAAAAAACTCACGCACAACTTCTTTGCGTTCATTGAACAGGGTTTTCTTGGTAATGGGTAATTTGAAAGTCTGTGCAGCAAAAGCGAGCAGCGAACTCAAATCGCGCGCCGCAAAATGTTCGTCGTTACTTTATCATCGCGTTGATTGGGTTCAAAACAAAAACATTTGAGGGTAAAGGAAAGACAATCGAAATTCGAAATGAGCGCACCCGTTTGCAATGCAGAAACAGCGCCACAAAAAGCATAATTGAAGAGAAGAAGAGGTGATGCTCGTTAACCAACATCACCCCTTCACCGCTTCATTATTGAAACCTATTCGGGGGTTTTGATTTCCATGCGGCGAATCAACCCATCTTCGATTTCATAGATGTGTTCGACCTTACCATCCGAGGTGATATGGCCAGCCAAATCGCGGACCATTTGATGAACGCCGACGACGATACGGCCGTTTTCATCGTCCTCAAAACAGATGGGCTCAACTTGCGGATTTATCGCCGCCCATTGCCGCGTCCAATAATCGCGGACGGCTTCGCGTCCCCTAAGCCATCCGCCTTCCCAACCGTTTGGCCAACTCACATCCGGGTGCAGACGGGCTAAAACCGCTTCCATATCGCGGGCATTAAACTTGTCGTACATTTCAATCAGCAGTTCGCGTTCTTCAGGTGTCATGGCGTGCTCCTTACTTCTAGCTGAATCAATCAACCGTTTTCAACGCGCCAAAGTTTACGAGCCGAAATTGACATTGAAACCGCTACCCCCGCCGCCCTGGGTTGGGAAGAAAGGTTTCAAAATTCCAGCAAGCGCCGCCAGGTTGCGGGTTTGAATCAGGATTTCACCCGGTCCCATAAACTCTGCGACGATACCTTCGCCGCTTACCATGCTTCTAAAGAACCCGGACGCCGCTTTTCTCAATTGATATTGGGTCGTGCCTTCCCAGGCGACCAGATGTCCGGTGTCCACGACATAGCGTTCGCCGGGCGCGAGCCGCTTACGATGAATTGCCCCGTACGAAGAGACCAGCAATAAACCTGTGCCGTAGACCTGTAATACGAATAAGCCTTCGCCGCCAAAGAACGATTTCGCGCCGCCCCATTTGGTATCTACGGTCAACCCGACATCGCCAGCCATATAAGAACTCGATTGGACATAGAACGCCTGATTGTTTAGTTCAAGCGCCGCGATGTCACCGGGTGCGCCGGGCGCAAAGGTAACTTCGCCGGGTCCGCCTCTGGCCGTGAAGGTCGAAACAAAGGCCGATTCGCCGCCGACCATGCGTTTTAAGGCGCCCATCATTCCGCCTTTCATCTGCGACTGCAATTCGACATTCGCCGACATCGAAACCATTGCTCCGGCTTCGGCTAAGATGGATTGCTCGGCCTGTAGCTGCACAACGGCAAGCGAAAAAGCCGGTTGATGCAAAATCTCGTAGCTGTAGCCGCGCCCTGTGCCGCGGCCATCGGCGTCAATGTTGATGCCCTGTCCGGCTTGTCCCGATTGTTGCCCGTACCCTTGTTGTTGATAGTTCTGCTGCTGGCCGTAAGCATTCGGGTCATACCCCGGTTGAGGATATCCCGGTTGCCCGCCTGGTTGCCCATAAGGATATTGATTGGGGTCGTAACCTGGTTGCCCGCCTTGCGGATAACCATATTGACCTTGCGGCGGGTAGCCTTGCCCGTAAGCATTCGGGTCATACCCCGGTTGTTGAGGCGGTTGCGGCGGTTGTGGCGGTTGTGGCGGTTGTGGCGTACCCACCGGCGCTGTACTCGTAGCCATCGGGTTGCCGCAATTGACACAGAATTTATAACCATCAGGAACGGCTGCACTACATTTCGGACAATTCATAATGGGTCTCCTTTTTGAAGCAATAATCGCACAGGAATAATAACAAATGCGCTTTCGTATGTGATGATATTTATCGCATTTTTGAATTCATACCCTTGGGTTGTTGTCGCCTTGATTTTTCGTGTGAACCTTTAAGAGATTTCTACCCGCAAATCACAAGCGTGGCGCAATCACTGCAAAGGCTTCGGCGGATGTGCGAACCGGGATAATTTCAAAATCCCCCAAGTCTTGCCAACGCGCCTGCCACACCTCAAACAAGCGCTCATCATCTGTTTGCATAAGTTGAAAACAGGTATTGAATTCTAAATCTACCCAACTCGCCACATAGTCCAACCCCTCAGGCAACAACCGACCTTGTTCGGTTGCCCGCCGGTAAATTTCAACAGCGGCTCCTGGCTTGAATCTTTCAATGACCATATAAAGCATAGATTTCTTCCTTAAGAATCAGAGATAAATAATTTAATTTCCGGCTCGCCCTCCGACAACCGGATTAACTTCTCAAAGCAAAAGCCAATCTTTTCAAGCAAGCGGATTGAACTTTGATTATCTAAACTGGTAATCGCCACAATGCGCTTTAAGCCCAGTGTGACGCGCGCATAAGTCATCACCGCAGAGGCCGCTTCCAACGCGTAGCCTTTAGCCCAGAACTCCGGCAGAAAAGCATAACCGATGTCCACATAGTCGAGCGCCTCGCGTTTGATTAACCCGCACATCCCCATTGACGCGCCCGTTTCCTTCATCTCGACCAGGTACGAACCGAAGCCGAATTTTTCATAACTCGCGATTGCCCCATTCAAGATGTAGGAAGCTGCGTCTGTGAGGGTGCGCACGCCCTTATCGCCGATGTTTTCGATAAACGAAGGTTCATTGAGCAACCTGAGGATAAACGCCGCGTCATCGGTGGTCAGCCTGCGAAGTCTCAGTCTTTCGGTTTCAATCACCATCAGAAAATTACCTTGTCAGGTTCAAAAGTTATGACACTATGCATCCTGTTTTTTTAAAGCAGACTTTCCCGGCAGCCGAATCGCCACAATGTTGGCTTTAATCAACAGGTCGAGCGCTTCCTGAAAAAGCTCGGCCCGGTCAAATGATCCGCCTCGCCGTTGCCTTTCGGCCGTTTCCATCAACTCCAGGGCAAACGCCTGATCTTCACGAATATAGGTCGTCACTTTGACCAATCCTGACGAACTATCGTCAACGTCTTGGTTAAGCACGGCGCCTTCCGTTTGTTTCATTAACGCATTTTGTTTCGCCATAAATCACTCATAGGTCTTTGAATATAAAAGCATTGATTCTCTTTCGAATTGCTTCAGTACCAGTCTTCCTTCGTAAGCTTCACTCCCGTTTGAACCCTTTATCGTAACGCTGGTGATTCGAAAATATTCGGCCATATCCTCGTCGTAATTACCCATCTGATCTAAAAGTAAAGCTTCCTGGGGAGCGAGTTCCACAGTGACGCTATTGGATTTCAGGTCTAGCGTGTATTGATCTTTAGGAGGATGCTGCCAATCAATCTCCCTATTTTCCACCTCTTTGATAGGTTTTTTACGAATCTTGTCTTCTTGAATGGCACGATCAGGGATGAATGAATAGGTCACGGTTATCGCAGCGTTTGATTTGTTCAAAACAACAAATTCCGTGCTGTAAGAGCAGCCTGCGAAGGTAAAGATGAAAACCAGGAATAGCAAGCCTGCGAATTTTCTATTCATAAACTTGTTTCTTTACCTCCGAACTAAAAGTTATCCTGTGCTTCTCTCAAAACCAACAAGACTCGACGATAAGCCAGGAGCCTTAAAACGAAGATCACATCAAACTAATAGGATCGACTTCGACGGAAAAGCACCGCGGGTTGTGGCCTGATTGAATCACCCGGTGCATGGCGAGATCCAAGGCTTCGCGGGCGCGTTTTCGACTGCGGGCTTTTATTAAAATTTGAAAGCGATGGTCGCCCTTGATGCGCGCAATCGGCGCCGGCGCGGGACCTAAGATTCTCAGGCTCCCGTCTTTGGCGACTTCGCGGAGCTCGCGCGATAAATCCAGCGCCGCGGCATTCGCCTTCTCAAAATCTTTGTCGCGCACATTGATATTGATTAAAGCCATAAACGGCGGATAGTGCATCGACCGGCGGAAGCTGATTTCGCGTTGATAAAACTCTTCGTAATCCTGCCCTCTGGCGCATTGCAACGCGTAATTTTCGGGATGATAGGTTTGAATAATCACGCGCCCCGGAAGGCTGCCGCGACCGGCGCGACCGGCAACCTGGGTGAGCAGTTGAAAGGTCCGCTCGGCGGAACGAAAGTCCGGCAGCGACAGACCCACATCAACCGAAATCACGCCCACTAAGGTGACGTTGTGAAAGTCATGACCTTTGGCAAGGATCTGCGTGCCGACCAGCAAATCAATCGCGCCGGAAGAAAATTCCATCAGCAGATGTTCGAGGCTGCCGCGCCTGCGGGTGGTATCGCGGTCAACCCGCGCGATGTTCATTTCAGGAAACATCTCTTTCAGTTTCGCTTCGATCTGTTCGGTGCCTTCGCCGACGTATTGAATGTATTGCCCGTCACAATGCGGACAGGTTTTCGGCGCAGGCCGCATATAGTTGCAATAGTGACAAATCAAACTCAGGTTGTGACGATGATAAGTCAGCGTCACGTCACAGTTGATGCACTTCAAGGCTTCGCCGCAGGTGCGACACAAGGCGAAGGATGAATAGCCGCGACGATTGAGCAAAATCATCGCCTGTTCTTTGCGCTCGAAGGTTTCGGCTATTGCTTGTTTCAGTTCATCGGAAAAGGTTTGCTGCTTGCCGTACTTTTTAAATACTTCGCGCATATCAACGGTCTGCACATCGGCAAGCGGGCGATTGCCATAACGCGTCTGCAAG
>JBIOWC010000682.1:0-2773 GCA_044868105.1 Blastocatellia bacterium | reverse complement strand
TCGAAAAAAAGAGGGAGAAAAAAACAGTGACCTGGATTAAAACCATCCCATTATCTGAAGCCAATGAAGAATTGCTGCGTGCTATGGAAGGGCAGCGTCATCTTTACCCCGTCGAGTATGAATTGCCGGTTCATCCAACGGCCGACGGCGAAACTGCGGGCATCGTCGCTTCGCACAGTTTAATTCCCGAAGCGCTCTTTCACGCCTTTTCAACCTTCGGCGTGTTGATGTCACCGACGCTCCCGCTTGAAAGACGACAGCATGAAATGATTGCCACGATGGTCTCTGTAACCAACCGTTGTCATTATTGAATTGAGTCCCACGCAGAGTTTCTGCGTCGCGTCACCTTAGATAAAGGATTAGTCGAAGCGTTATGCGATGACTACACGAAAGCGCCGATTACCGAACCGGAGCGCGTGATGGTCGAGTATGTTGTGCAGCTCACCAGAGACGCAACCAAAATCACCCGCGCGCATCACGAGCGATTGCACGCGGTGGGCTTTAACGATAAAGCCATTTTGCAAATCACCCTGATCGCCTCCTGGTTTAATTACATCAATCGTGTCGCTGATGCGCTGGGAGTCGGGCGTGATTAAACAGCCTTGAAGCGGGATGGACACATCTAAGTTCTGAAAGGGATAATCAAGAACTCGCAAGGCAATGACTTCATCACCAATGTGATGTAACACAAGCTGTCGGCCTGCGCTACCCGGAAATACCGGGCTGAAACCCTCTAAAGACATGGACAAGGAGAATAACGAGCGAGCGTTTAACTGAAATGATTGAGCAAGGTCTAACAATTTTTAACGGCTCCCGTTGGTTAAAACTTTTCTCCCTGTTTGCCATTTTAAGCTTCAGCGTTTCGGCTTTCGCGCTGAATTCCGAACAACCCATCTCCCTTTACATTCACGAAGTGTGGCAAACCGAAAATGGATTGCCGCAAAATAATGTTCGCGCTATCTTGCAAACCCGAAACGGCTATATCTGGCTGGCCACCGAAGAAGGATTGGCACGATTTGATGGCTACCGCTTCACGGTATTCGATAAGCAAAGTACAAGCGCCATAAAAGGCAATTCGATTCAAGCGTTGTTTGAAGACCGAAGCGGAAATTTGTGGATCGGTACGGACAACGGATTGGTGCGCTGGAAAGATGACCGATTCACCGCTTTTTCAACCGCAAACGGCTTGTCCAATGACAACATTTCATCAATTTATGAAAGCCGCGAAGGCGACCTTTGGGTGGGCACACAAAGCGGCTTGAATCGAATGCAAAACGGGCAGATTACGATCTACACCATCAACGAAGGTTTGTCAGACAACAGCATCGGCATTATCTATCAAGACCAGTCTGGCATGCTCTGGATTAGCACTTCCGCAGGGTTGAGTCGCTTCGATGGCGCGACCTTCACTACGCTAACCTCGAATGAAGGTTTACCGGCGAGCACCATCGGAACGATTTATCAAACTCGCGGCGGTGACCTGTGGTTTGGGACTTCAAGCGGTTTAGCGCAATTTAAAGATGAACGATTCATTATCTATTCAACCGCAAACGGCTTATTGAATAACAAGGTGTGGTCAATAGTCGAAGACCGTGACGGGGCCTTATGGATTGGTACAGATGGCGGCTTGAATCGTTTGAAGAATGGGAAATTCACGGCGTTTAAAACTCTGGATGGACTTTCGGACAACACCGTCTGGTCAATCTACGAAGACCGTAACGGGGCGCTGTGGTTTGGCACACCGGGCGGATTAACGCGTTATCAAGGCGGACGTTTTACAACCTATACGACAAAAGAGGGACTTTCAAAAAATGTCGTGCTGGCAATTTTGGAAGATAAAGAAGGCAATCTGTGGGTTGGAACGGAAGCCGGCGGACTGAATGTTTTCAAGGATAGAAAATTTTTCACCTACAGTTACAAAGATGGCTTGGCTAGTGATATGACCTGGACGGTTCGCGAAAGCCGGGATGGCAGCATCTGGATTGGCACACAGGAAGGGTTATCGAGATTTAAAGATAATCAGTATACGACCTATACGATTAAAAACGGCTTGGCCAGCAATATCGTTCGCGCCCTATGCGAAGACCGCGAAGGGCGGCTATGGATTGGCACGCCTGACGGACTCTCGCAATTCAAGGACGGAAAATTTACCAACTTTCGGGTTGAGGACGGCTTATCCAGTAATGCAGTCTGGGCAATTCACGAAGACCAGGAAGGCAGTCTCTGGATTGGCACCCTAGGCGGACTGACGAAATGGCAACAAGGCAAGTTTACCGTTTACACAACCAAGGATGGCTTGACCGATGATCGTATTTTATCGCTGCAATCCGACAGCCAGGGCGGGTTGTGGATAGGCACGCGCAACGGCGGGTTGATTCTCTTCAAAGATAAAAAATTTACCACCTATGCCCTGGATAACGGATTATCCGATAACAACGTGCGAGCGATTTATGAAGACCACCAAGGCACGCTTTGGGCGGGCACGCGACGCGGCGGATTGAACCGCTTCAAGAATGGCAAACTGACTTCCTATACAACCAAGGACGGGTTATTCGATGATTGTGTATTTCAGATTCTCGAAGATGAACAGGGCAATTTGTGGATGAGTTGCGCGAAAGGAATATTTCGCGTCAGTTTGGATGACCTTAATGCTTTCGCCGATGGCCAGCGGACGGCTATTGAATCAATCGCCTATGGGATGGCGGATGGCATGCAAACCAGAGAGTGCAATGGCGGTCAACCTGCCGGGTGGAAAAGTCGAGATGGCAAACTT
>JBIOWC010000681.1:0-4249 GCA_044868105.1 Blastocatellia bacterium | reverse complement strand
TCGATTCCTCGGCCTCGCGGGTGAACGGCACCCTTTCGCCAACCCATGAAGATGAGCCTTCAACCAGACAGTTTTCAAGATTGGAGTCTTGTTCATTAAATCCTTCATACGCCGCTACGCTCATGGTCTGCGATTCGCCGTTTTTGAGATAGATCATTCCAGCATCTGCATGAAAGCCTGCGGTTAAAACTTTCAACACCCCGTTTAACAACACCTCAGGTTCAAGCGAACTGGCAAGCACCGTCGAGACCGAATGAAGAATATTTAATTGTTCAAATTTTTCAAACTTTTCAATGCCTTCTTCCCAGGATTTGAGTAACGTTTTGACGCGGGAAATCATCTCGCCTTTATGAAAAGGTTTGGTTAGATAAGTGGTAGCTCCGGCATTCAACCAGGCCACCTTATCATTCGAGTTTTGGCTTTTGGCAATTACCAGAATCGGCAATTGTGCTGGGAATCGTGTGGTTCTGAGGTTTTTAATAAAGCTCAGGGCTTGTTGCGCCCAAGCCAATTGCAATCTGCTGGTTGAAGGCTCATCTTCATGGGTTGGCGAAAGGGTGCCGTTCACCCGCGAGGCCGAGGAATCGATTATCAATAATGAAGTTAAATGGGCAGCAAAATAACGGTCAGCATCGTCAAACGAACCGATGGTTTTCGCGCTATAGCCCGACGCTTCGAGCAGTCGTTTCAAAGCCCGCGCAGATTTTTGCTCGTCACCCAGGACGAGGATTTGTCCATTGACATTTTGGTGGTTTGGCATGTGCTGGTGCCTGCTAACTTGACGGGGCATCGCAAACCTGAAGGGGCAATGAGGCTTAGATAAATTGAGGGCAAATTGTCTATAGCAGTTACTTCGGCAATTTAAGTCAAAATGAACGAAGTGTCAATACAAAGATGTCGCGGCGATTAGGTCATTTTGAAGGGAAATAAGTGGATGGCCAAGGTGTCTGGAGAGAATGCGCTAAGGGTGAGCGCAGGCATCACTGCTGCGCTCACCGTCAAGGCTCAAAACTTATTGTCCGCTATCAATTCGTTGTTTGGCCAAGACCGCCTCGTTGGTTTTGGGATAGAGTTTTATCAAGGCCTGCAATTCGGCTTTGGCCAAATCGCCTTGTCCCAATTCAATAAGCGCCAGGGCCTTTTTAAACCGCGCCGCCGGGACTTTATCGCCCTTGGAAAACATCACTGATACCTTATCAAACTCGGCAATCGCTTCCGTATATTTGCCTTTCGCGAAATAGGCTTCGCCAACCCAATATTGCGCATTGTCAGCCATTTCGCTGGATGGATAGGTTTCAACATATTGCCGGAATTCACTGATGGCGAGGTCATAATTGCCGCGACTGTAATCGCCATAGGCCGCCGCAAACAGTTGGTCGGGATTGCCCGGAGTGATTTGCGTGAAGGTCGGAAGTTTGGGCAGGTTCTCTACAAGCTTTTTCAACTCCGCCAGTTGTTCAGAGACTTTATCAATGCGCTGATTGGTAGCCGAAAGACGTTCGCCGAGTCCGTTGACTTCGTTCATGGCGCTGACTGACCCTTCGGCGACGCGGCTTTGCGCCTGACGAATGGCATTGACGTTGTCCACGATTTGAGTAATCAAGGTGTTAAGTTGCCCGCTGTTTCTATCCGATGACTCTTGCATGGTGCGAATCTGACGGCCCAGCACAATAATCTCAGCTTTGAGTTCATCGAGCGTCTGTTTCATCTCCATCATCTGCGCGTCTTTTTTATCGTCAGCGAAGGCGAAAAGGTTGACCGAGAAAAGCATTAAAATAATAAGCCCAATACGATTAAATTTAGATTGCATAGTAAATCTCCGATTCAAATTATTCAGGCGCGTTCCATTTTTTACGCCTGGCTTGATTGTCTTCGTAAACA
Source organism: Blastocatellia bacterium (assembly GCA_044868105.1). Classification (GTDB taxonomy): domain Bacteria; phylum Acidobacteriota; class Blastocatellia; order UBA7656; family UBA7656; genus JBFMDH01. The sequence goes on along the minus strand of JBIOWC010000681.1, from coordinate 2,368 downwards.
GTTGCCAGGGCGTTTTCAATACCAAGTTCAAAGAGTATATAACGTTCTTTGGGCGCAAATCCGCGCGCCATTGCCGCCTCAAAAGCGAGGGTTCGCATATCCGGGTCTTCAATAAAAGCGGCACGACCACTGATGCAGAACTCGCCCTTGCCGCCTTCGATGTCTTCAACCGCACAGTGCAGAGCATAGCGCCCGTCACCTTTAAGGTCGAACCTTTTAGGCGAAGTCGGCTCCATAAAGATAAACAAATGACCATCGCCGACGAAAGGCGAAACCGGATGAAGGCGCGGCGAACCATCTTTGCGAACTGTAGCCAGGTAAGCAACGCCATTGGCGAATCGTTCTTCACCAAAGGCGGCTAGCTCAGGGGTGTGTGTTACGAAATTTATCCAGTTCATCGAATTACCTTGTTCAAAAACCGATAACACGGTTTTACCCGTTACCGAGCGAGTTGAAATCCTTTAGCCGTTTGGGCTAATTCCGACAATTAATAATGGTGCGCAGAATGCTATGGCTGGCAATACCGATATTAGCCTATGCATCAGGAAAGCGTTCCATGAATCGGTTACGTCCAATCCATACAAGCAGAATTGTTGCCAACACTAACGGAAGCGTACTTAGGATACGTTTCCTGATAACGATATCAAGCTGACCGGATTATGGATTATCTGTTTCCACCACTCACATAAATAAAATCATCGCGGCGGTCTTTCGCCCAGCCATCTTCGCCACTTCCGGTGGCATGTTCTTCACCGAAACTGACCGTTGACATACGGCCGGCGTCAACGCCTGCCGCAACTAAAAATTCGCGAGCCGATTGGGCGCGACGTTCGCCCAAACCGATGTTGTACTCTTCGGTTCCGCGCGGGTCGCAGTTGCCTTCGATGCGGAAAGCAATCGAACGGTTCGGTCCTTGCGTGAGCCACTGGGCCGCACGGCGTAAAATGTCTTTCGATTCGGCGGTCAATTCGGCGCTATCCAAGGCAAAATAGATCGCCTGGACTTGTTGACCGAAAATGGTGGCGATAGCCGGATTGCCGGTGTTGCCGATGGTTCGCGGCCTATCCTCTGTGACCACCTTTGAACTCGTGCCTTCGGTTACGGTCACGCGAGTTGAAGCATTGGCATTGCCGCCGGGGCCTAATGCGGTTGCTGAATAAGTAGTGGATTGCGAAGGGCTGATGGCGCGTGAACCGGCCGCCGGGACTGAACCCAAATCGGTAATCGTGACGCGCTCAGCATTGGTTGAATTCCAACGCAGGGTTGTGCTTTGTCCGCGTTCAATGGCGCCCTGGTCAGTGGTGATGGAGATAGTTGGCGCGGCGGCGCGAGCATCAACATTAACGGTTTTACTATCGCGAGCTTCTTTCTTTCCACGTGTAGCGACCGCCGTATAAGTTGTCGTCGCATCGGGTACAAAAACTTTAGTGCCGGTTTTATCAACGGTCTCGCCGTTAATGGATACGGCTTTTGCGTCTTTGGATGTCCAACTGACGCGCACGTCTTCGCCTTGTTGAACGCGGTCGCGATTAACCGTCAGTTGGACTTTGGGTTTGGCGCATGCCGTTATGAAGAGGGCTGCCGCGAGAACAAAGAGGATGGCAAGATTTCTGGAATAATTTGTGTTCATCTCAAATCTCCTTTTAACAATTCTGAACTTCGACCCCCAAGGGTCGGTTAAAATACTGCCAACGGTTTACGCTATACAGTTTATTTTCCCCAACTCGGCGAACGGCCGCCGCCTTTTGAAACCTGACGTTGGCTGGTGCCATCAATGTGCATCTGCCAGACTTCCCACCGGCCTGAACGATTTGACTGAAAGGCGACGTGCCGACTATCGGGCGACCACGTCGGACTTTCGTTTCTTCCTGAACTGGTCAGTTGTAAAAGCTGACCTGATGCGACGTCAGCGATAAAGACCTGATAGCTTCCGGCGCCGCCAAAAGTAAATGCCAGATAGCGACCATCGGGCGACCATGAAGGCGAATCGGCGTGTCCGCCGCGACCGAGTAAATGGCGTTGATTTGCGCCACTGGCGTCCATCACGTAAACCGATGGCGAACCACCTCTATCGGAGATAAAAGCAATCTCGCGCCCGGTGGCCGGATTCCAGCGCGGTGAAATATTCACGGCTTTATTGGTCTTAGTCAAACGGCGCAAACCCGAACCATCGAGATTGGAGGTATAAATTTCCATTGACCCGTCATTACTGATGGCCGAGCTAAAGGCCAATTGTCCGCTTGGTGAAATCGAAGGCGAAGAGGTTGTGTTCTTAAAGTTCGTCCCGCCGACGAATCCGCCTCCCGAAGAGCGCACTACGATATTCGGCACGCCGGTTTTAAAACTCACATAGGCCAGATAACGTCCG
>JBIOWC010000680.1:0-17246 GCA_044868105.1 Blastocatellia bacterium | reverse complement strand
GTGAGGATATCTTCAATCGTGTTCTTAAACCCTTGCCCGTCTAAAGCCTGGTATTCAAAGACCCGCGCCAGTTCCCTGTCGTCTATCCCTTCAAGATAATTTTCCCAGATCGTCTGCATCGTTTCAGCAAGTGCAGCAAGCGAGTGGACAGCGACATTTTGCGGGAAGATGTCGGTCACCGGTTCTTTCGCAATACCGAAACGAAAGAGCCAGAGCCGCCGCGCCGCGATGATGTGGGCAAATAGATCAACGGCTTTTTGATAAGCCGGCAACCCGCGCAAATCATTTGATACGGCTTCAAGCGAAGCGATGGTCTTTTGGTGAACCTCCATTTCGTAGGTAAACCAGCGGCGATAACGGTCTGGGCTATTCATTATTTAAGCTTCCTCAATTTTTGAAATTGATAGTTGATGCACAACGGTAAATCAGTTTTTATTCATTCGCTTTCCAGCGTCTAACGACTTCCACGCCGCGCTCGGGCAGCCAGCGCCGTGCGACCACCGCTTCATCTTCAACACGGTTGAAAGCGGCGCTGTGAATATCAATTGAAAACAGATGAAATTCAGGCTCTTCGGGCTTCCAGCCGGTTAATTCAAAAAGCCGGTCGCAATATCGTTTGCGGCTATCGAGGTCTGAAATTTCAACGGCGCGCCCATACAATTTGAATTCGCCTTCGGTGCCATCTTTTTGAGCGATGGTGTTATGAAGGGTGCAGCGTGGGTCGCGCAGCAAGTCTGTCGCTTTGCGCGATTGCCAGATCATTCCCAAATAAAGATGCCCGTCAACGATGAACGCTTCAACAGGCGTGATGCGCGGAAAGCCATCACGTCTAAGCGTGCCAAGCAGGATCACGCCGCTTTGTTTGAATCGCTCTTCACCAAGCGCGGCAAATTCCGGGGTTGCTTTTTTGAACTCTTCCCAAATCATCTTAGTAGTGACAATCAACCTATCCGTTCAAAGTGCGGTCTGAAGGCGGTGCACTGAACTTTTCACTCTGAACTTTTCCGGCTAAACCGGCGCATTCGATTCCCCAACGGGCATCGGTCGCAAACTGCGAAAGGCCAACACGGCTCCTGTAGCAACCAGAACGGAACTCATCAGAAAGGCGGCGCCTGGCAGTTTAACCGGCGCGGCTTCGGAGGTGAAATAGCCAAATAGATTGGTAGCCATGAGCGGCCCTAAAATCGCCGCGATGCTTTGAATACTGGCAATCACGCCCTGTACGGCGCCTTGTTCGGTCGGCGGAGTCACCCTGGTAATCATCGCCTGAATTGCCGGAGTCGAGATGCCTGCGATGCTGCCAACAATTATACCCGTATAGAGCATCCAGCCTCGTGTAGCCAATCCATAGGTTAAAAAAGTAAGCGCCCCAATGCTGAGTCCGAAGATGAGCGCTTTTGGCTCACCCAATTTTTTTACCAGCAATCCGGTTAGTCCGGCCGAAACAATGGCATACATTACGCCGACCAGCGCGAGCGACATGCCATTTTCAAATTCCGTCCAGTTAAACCGATAAGTGGTATAAAGCACCCAGGTGCTGGGCAGTGAATCATGCGCCAAGCGCTCCAGAGCGATGGTTGCCGCCAGCCCCAGGACAACCGGATAACGCGAAATGGTTTTGAGCGCGACCAGCGAATTGGCATGGGTCCATTTGAACGGGCGACGGTTTTCTTTAGCGTGTGATTCCGGCAAAACAAAAAATCCATATAGCACATTGCAAAAATTTAAAATCGCCGCTGCGTAAAAGGGCATGCGCAATCCGTAACTGCCAAGCACACCGCCTAAGGCGGGGCCTATAATAAAGCCAGCGCCGAAACAGGCGCCGACCAGTCCGAAATTGCGAGCCCGGTCTTCAGGCAAACTCACATCCGCAATGTAGGCATTAGCCGCGGTGATGTTGGCTCCGGTGATGCCTGACAGAACGCGCCCGACAAATAGCCATTTCAGATTCGGCGCAACCGCCATCAACAAATAATCAAGTCCCGCGCCCAGTAACGACATTAAAATAATCGGCCGACGACCATAGGTATCGCTGAGGTTTCCGAGCACCGGCGAAAAGAGAAATTGCATCAGCGCATAAGAGGCCACGAACCACCCGAAGATAGCTGAACCGGAACTGAGGTCGCTGCCATAAAGCGAGGTCACCAGCTTTGGCAATACTGGAATGACCACGCCGATGCCGAGCATATCCAGTAGCAGGGTGACGAGGATGAATGGGATGGCCGCTTGTTTACTCTTCATGATGGCTCTTATGGTAAACCTGTCCGTACCGCCTGTGGTAGTGGGCGGACACAAAGTCTTAAAACCCACCCGTTATCGCAGGGGTTAACTGATAAAAAAAGGCGCACCTTCTGCCTATGTCAAACAGAGGGTGCGCCGGAGGGTTGTCTGTGCATTGAAAAGTCATCTCGATCACGAACATGAAAATTTCGGCACTTAATTGAAACTAACGTTGTACAAACCGTACCTATTGCAAACCGCGATTAGCTGCAATTTTGCGCGCCGGCCCATTCATCGTGACGTTTCTTTATCTCTTCGGGTGAAACATCTTCGATGTGCGTCGCAATCCACCATTGATTTCCGCAGCTATCTTTCACGCCGCCGTGGCGGTCGCCATAAAATTGATTTGCCGGTTCCATTAAGGAGGTCGCGCCCGCTTCAACCGCGCGTTTATAAGTCGCATCGGCGTCCGGCACATAAAGATAGATTGAACCTGGCATAGGTTGCCAATCACCGTGCGCTTCGCCGAGCATTAACATCGAATCGCCAATCTTGACTTCCGCGTGATGGACAAGGCCATTGGCGCCTTCCATGCGATAATTGACTTGCGCATCAAAGGCCTTTTGCAAAAATTCGAGAAGTTGGGCGACGCCTTGCACCGTCAAATAAGGGGTAATGGTGCGATACCCCTCCGGTATCGGATTTACCGCTTTCGCTGTTTGTTCCATAATTACTCTCCTTTTCTTTTAGGGTTAATGGTTGCTATTAGTTTTCCTGCAAAAATCCACTAAAGGATTCATCGGATTTCAACTTTTAGAGTTGAAGTTGGGATTCCACATCACTTCCCACAAATGCCCATCCGGGTCTGTAAAAAGTCCGGCGTACCCCCAGGGTTGCGCTTTCGCTTGATGGGGAACTTGAGCCCCCGCCGCCGCAACGCGTTTGAGAACGGCATCAACTTCAGCTTTGCTGGCGGCAAAATAACTGAGGATACATTCCGAAGTGTCCGGCGCCGCATCCGTTTGATTTGCCAGTCTGGTGAACTCAGTAAAGCTTTCACGAAGGATAAGCACTAAACACAAATTATTGGGCAGAAAAATCGCCACATGGTCATCGCCATCAGCTTGAACTTTTGTGGTCAGTCCCAGCCCGTCTCGATAGAAGGCGAGCGATTTTTCAACCTCGTCAACCGCCAGCGTAAGGCAATTAATTTGAGGGTTCATAGTGGCCTCGTGTTCTTTTCGACGCCTCGCCAACCGGTGTGCCCAGGTACAGCCTGAACAGTTGACTTGGAGTACAGAGTTGTTAAACAGGCTTCAATAATCTCGACAAAGCGCTCTAGCTTCGCCAAGGAAGGAGCGTGCGCAGGCGCGCATCACGCAAGAATAAACCGCCCCAGATGAGTGCGCCGAAAATAACCGGAAACAGGATAGTGAAGGTGGTGTCACTGACGCGCACATGAGTGGCGACGGCGCCGCCAAGATAGCCGGTCAGCAAAATTGCGCCGAGAACTGCGGTGCGCGGCACCATATAGAGAATGGTGCTGATCAGCAGGACAACGCCGAGCCCGAAGATGGCGCTTTCGGGATAACCGAGTTTAACGGTTCCTTCAACAACAACGGGTGGCTTGATGAATTTCATCACCGCATCTACAAGCATAAACAACGCCATCAAACCGCTGATGATGCGCCCAGCCCAAATCGCCTTCGTTGACAGGGGAGCAGTTTCGTTCATATTAATTTCCTTTTTTGAATCTCGCAGGGATTTCCTGCAAGAGCCAGGAATTGCCATCCGGGTCAGCAAAGCGGGCAAAGAGAATGCCGCCAAGGTCTAGAATGTCTGCAACCTCAACGCCGCGTCCAATCAGCGTTTCGCGTGAGGCGGCAATATTATCCACAACCACATGAAGACCTTTGATGGAGCCAGGCGGCATCTCAGAAATTTCGCCCAGTCCGGCGCCAATGACAATCGAGCACGCCGACCCCGGCGGTGTCAGTTGGACAACCCGCGTTCCATTACCGGGATTCACATCGTGGTCGGTGTGAAAGCCTATCATTTCATAAAAGGCTTTGGCGCGGTCAATGTCAGTAACCGGTAGCGGCACCAGCTCAAGCTTCATATCAAGATTATTTTCACTCATCCGTTTTCAACTCCTTTCATCTGGCAAGTTCGTTGCGGCACCGGCGACCTATACATGCGATTATGCGGGCTTCACTTTGAGCGGCTTTTAATTTTTATGGCTACCCGCGCAACCATCCTCTGAAGCCAGCTTTTCTTAAACTTCAACGAGGGGCAAGCGTTAGGATGATTCTCCAATAAAAGAGGTCTTCCCGGACAGGGGTTCAGCAGGTTGATAAGTTGCAATCACCACGCCAGTGGCTGTCGTTTTCGTATGGCTGAGCTGGAAAGTGACGAAAGGGCTGTCATCGGCAAAAAGTCGCTGCCCCTTTCCCAGCACCAATGGGTGAATAGAGAGAACATACTCGTCAATCAAACGGTGGGGTATTAGCGAGCGGACAAGCTCTCCGCTGCCGAGGATGACAAAATGGTTGTCCGAGGCTTCTTTGAGCTTGGCTATCGCATCTGCAACCTCGCCTTTAAGCAGCGTGGAATTTTGCCAGGGTAGCGGTTCATCAAGCGTTCTTGACGCAACATACTTCTGGGAATTGTCGAGCACCGCCGTAAAAGGGTTATCCGTGCGATTGGGCCAGACCGCGTAAAAGTCTTCGTAGGTGCGTCGCCCTAACAATAAATCCGGCAGCTTTCCTTCTCCGGGTGGGTTAAACATAGCCGGGTCAAAGTAGGGCATTGCCCACCCTCCGTATGTGAAACCGCCGCGCGTATCCTCATCGGGTCGTCCCGGTGCTTGCATAACCCCATCAAGCGTCAGGCTCATATTCACGATAATTTTGCCCATTGACGTTTCTCCTTGAAAATTTGCTGTCTTGATTACGACACCCAGGCCGCTCGGCTCATTTTTATTACCGGTTAAGTTAATGATGCATAAATCTGTAGATCTCTGAATGAAGCAACATACTAGGTTGTTAGTCAATCGCTTTGCGGTTCTTCGCGGTGTGGCATTGTTCAATGTTGACGTTCACCAAGACAATAACAAAGCCCATCAGGTGCAATGACGAAAAAAACTTTCCAAATGGTATCTCCATGTTTATCCATTCGGTAGCCGGCTTCTTCTCTTTCTAGGCCATTCAATTTCAATTCCGCGAAAGCGGTCTCAATATTGTCGGTTTCAAAGAAACAGCCGTCCTGAGATGGGTCACCCCCATTTTCAGCCAAGCCGATCTGAATCTGATCCCGCCCCAAAATAACTGATTTAGGTGGCGAATCATTCTGCGAGATAACCTTGAAACCGAAGACCTTTACATAAAAGGGAATGGCGGTTTCCACATTCGCCACGGGCAGGTTCAGTTGGTCTTTCTGATAGGGCCAGGCGGCTTTGAAAACTGCTTTCACGGCGTTCTCCTTCGCAATAAACAGGCTAATCAAAAATGAAACAAAGATGAGGTAAAAAATAATCAGGGATAAAAATAATGTAGAGGCAAACCATCTGAGCGGTTGGGGCTTCGCTCAAATTTCGGGGGCAACTGCACCTGCGAATGCTTTGCCTCTACAAGGGGGCGCCCGTTTATATACGGGAGCGGCTGTAAAAGGGGACTTAGCTTAAAAAGGGATTTCGTCGTCGTTAAATTCAACGCGGTTTGCTTGACGCGTCGGAGTCGGCTTTGTGTTTTGGGCTTTTCGCGGTTCTGCGGTCACGCGGTTATCACCGGCGCCGGCTTTGGCGCTGGCGGCTTGTGGTTGTTCCGATTCTGAATGCGGCGAGATGAATTGAATATCTGTGCCGCGCACTTCAAGGCTGGTTCGTGTAGCACCATTCTGGTCTGTCCACTCGCGCTGCGATAAATTTCCTTCCACATAGACCTGTCGGCCTTTTGCCAGGTATTGATGCGCAACTTCGGCTTGCCGGCCGAATAGACTGACGCGAAACCAGGTCGTCACTTCCTGAAATTCTCCAGCTTTATCTTTGCGGCGCTCGGTTGTGGCAACCGAAAAATCGCAGATGGCTGTGCCTTGCCCGGAGTAACGAATTTCGGGGTCGCGCCCCAGATAACCAACGATGATGATTTTATTGAAACTCGCCATTGAAGTGTTTCTCCTTCTGTTTTCTTCTTGTTTTCTAACGCCGCCTACTGTATCACGAATGAAACACAGTTGCAAGACATTTTTTCATCTGTGAAACAAAAACTTTTTTATGCGGCTTAAATCTTTGCCCGCCAAAGAGATTGAATCAGCACCAATGCCCGGTTCACCTACACGGTAAAAATTTTCTCTTGCAACAATGTTTCATCTATGATACAAGCTCGTTGCGTTGAAAAACAGAAGGAGAAAGACGGATGAGACACCTCGAAGCAGGCCATTTTTCACTCCTATATACCTTATTAACGGATAGGAAAAGTCAGGGGCTTTTCCGGTTAATTCCCTGGATAGGCTTGAAAATTATTATTGCCTTATATGAGTTAGAAAATATAATAGGCTCATTCCGGTGACTGTAGTTTAGTCCAATTTGCTCCCGCAAAATTCATCTGAAACCCATATCAATAATGATTGTTTGAGGCATCTCAAATGCAGTTTGCTGATGAGGGTTGCGCGGCAATTATTTTTTGATAAGCCGGAGTCTGGTCTTTATGCAAGCAGAGAAAACCTACTTGGAACTTTCCGAAACCGGAGACGGTTCACACAAATTTTATGAAGTCGCGATAAACGGCGCAGAGCTTTCCATTCGTTATGGTCGCATTGGCGATGCCGGACAAACGCAAATCAAAGCTTTTGCCTCGCCCGACAAAGCTCTGGCTGAAGCGCAAAAGAAGATCAATGAGAAGTTAAAAAAGGGCTACGAGCGAGCCGTTCCCGGCGTGCGGCAAAAACGTGCGGTGACCCGCCGTTCAGCAGCCTTCGCGCAATACATCAACGCCGCGGCGGCAACGACCAACGCCTATGCAGCCAGACGCTCAGGCGAACGCCAGCCGGCATTAAATCAAGCGCCGGTGCTCTGGAAATTTGAATCCACCTTCGCGTCATTCGGTATCTTTGTCAATGAATCGCTCTGTTGGATGGGCAACGAAGCGGGCAATATTTTTGCGTTAACGCATGACGGGCAAGTGCGGCAGAAATTTAAATTGCCGGAAGGCGTCAAGAGCCTGGTCGCGGATGACCTCTGGCTCTATGCCGGTTGTGATGACGGAAATGTTTACGATTTGACCGGCAAAATTCCGCGCATCGCTTACGAGATTGCCTCCGATGTTGACATCTTCTGGTTAGACATCGCCGACGGGGTGCTTGCGGTTTCGGATAACAAAGGCAAGGTGACGGTTATCAACCATGAAGACGAATCGCAATGGACAAAGCAGAGTCGCGGCGATATGGGTTGGATGGTTCGCTCGGATGAAATCGGGGTTTATCACGGTCACTCGCAAGGGGTGACCATGTACGATTGGGAAGCGGGCGACGTGATCTGGGAACAGAAAACCCAGGGTCCTGTGCTCTTCGGCTGGCAAGAAGAGTCTGTGGTTTTTGCCTGCACCGCTAGAGGCTTGATTCATTGCTTCACGAAAAAAGGTGAAGCTGTAGCCAACTATCTTTGTGATGCGGCGATTTTCTCGTGCGCCGCAGCCGAAGGTGGCAAATATGTTTTCGCAGGCGATAGTCAAAGTGCCGTCTATTGTTTCAACGAAGCGGGCGAGCGGTTGTGGAAACTGGCAACCGGATGCGGCGCGGCTTATTCGATGCAATATCACAATGAGCGGCTTTACCTGGTTACCACGCACGGCATGTTGGTTTGTATTGATGCCAGCGAAGCGGCAATCAAAGCGGCACAGGAAGGCCATATTCCTGAAGCCAGGCAAATCGCGGCTCCGCAAGTCGAAGTCGCTTCAGCCACGGCGCTTGAAACCACAACCGACTCCAGTCAAGGGGTTCTGGTCGAATGCTTCCGTGAAGGCGGCAAGTTGCGGGTTCGCGTTCTCAGCCAAGGGTTCAATAAAAATTTACATTGCCAGTTCCCGAAAGGCATACGCGAAGCTGGCGCGCGCTATGTCGTGGATGATGTGCGCGAAGCGCGCGGCGGCTTTTATCGCGTCTTGGGCAATATCAGAAAATTGGCCCAGTAAAGGATTCAGGATATAGGGAACGACGAACGCGGAAGGATTGTTGAATCTCAATTTTCACTGATTCATCGTTCCGCCTTCATCCTTGCTTGCTTATTCTGACTTCTGAATTCTGACTTATGAAACTTGTCAAACAAACCAAACTCGTCTTTCAAGAAGGTCGTTCGGACAAAGTCTATGAAGTTGATTTGTGCGAAGTCGGGCCAGCCCGCTTTGTGGTCAACTTTCGTTACGGACGACGCGGCGCTAATTTGAAAGAAGGTACAAAAACCGCCACCCCGGTTGAACGCACGGAAGCCGAGCGCCTGTTTGCTGGTCTGGTTGCCGAAAAGACCAAGAAAGGCTACCTTGACGCAGCAAGTCCATCCGCAACCCAACCGGCAGCGCCGCTATGGGGAGCGAAAAAATCTGCGGCGGCTTCGGTTGCTGACCCTGATGAAGCGCGAAAACAAGCCGTCTTAAAACGCCTGAGCGCCGGCGACTCAGGAAATAAAAAAGCCTGGTCATTAAATCGCGCCATCTGGCGCGCCGGTGAATTGAAAATCAGAGAAGCTTCGCCCTTGCTGGTTAAACTCCTCGGTAGCAGCGATGCGCTCAGAGATTATTGCCTGGTCTGGGCCTTGGGTTTTTGCGCCGACGAGTCAGCCCTTCCAGTCTTAAACAATCTCTATCAAAAATCATCAACCCAGATGGTTCGTCGCCTGGCTTACGAAGCGTTATTGAAAAATTCGGAGGCCACAGCAAAAGCACAATTTTGTGACGCGCTCATTGACGCGCTGCCTGCCGAATTAAGCTATCTGGCGCGACAAGGCCCTGCCGAAGCCTTCGAGAAGGCCTTAAACGAATACCTTGAAACCGGCGACCAGAGCCGCTTTGAGGTTCTCGAAAAAATTTACTTGATTGATAATGCGATTGTCCGCCCGGCGCTTCTCAACACGCTTCGCCAGGCGCCGCTCAAATCGAACTACTTTCGGGCGTTTCGTCGCATCTTCAAAGCCGCAGAGTATCGCCGCGACGCAGAGGTCTTCGGCTGGTTAGCCTATCGCTTTGAAAAATGCCGCGCCAATTTCAGCACCTGGCTTCCGCTCGATAAAAAATCGCGTTATGACGTTTGGGTATATGTCGGTGACGGGCGCAATTATCGCGCTGAAGACCACATTAAAAACGCCCGACAAGAGATTCTCAGTCCGACTTCCAGAATCGCATATGGCAGTCGCACCCGGCTTTATTTGCGCAAGCGGGTCTGGCGAACCTTAAGAAAACTCGCAGAAATCGGCGACCTTGATTATGTGAAGATGGCCGTAGGCGTGCTGCTTCCCTACTCCGACGCAGACGCCCATGCGGTCAAAGAGACCTCGGTTTATGATGCGGGCAAGCGCGATTTTGTAAAAGTCCATTGGGATGCCTTTGCCGATTACTGGGCTTTCAATCACCTGCTTTATACCAACAGTCCGCGCTATTTCTTGCGCGCCAATTCCAAAGCCTGGCGCTGCCGAAATGCTTACAAACCGGGCGACGCCGCGCCAACCATGCGCGAAGAAGCCTATCCGCGCTTGTGGGAAAAGCGTCCGCAAGGCCTATTGCATTTGATTGCTGAAAGTCATTGTTCACCGGTTCTGGAATTTTCGACGCGAGCTTTAGATAGCTGTACGGAGTTTTGCTCACATCTGGACACGGACACGCTCTTGATGATTCTGGCGCGCCCCTTTGAATGCACAGCGCGTTTAGGATTTAAACTCGCAGGACAGCGTCACGAGTTAGGGGCGGCAGATCGTCAACTCACACTCGCCCTGGTAAATTCCAAATTGGAAATGGCGCGACTTACCGCTTGCTCCTGGATAGCCGATGAGCGTGAGCGCTTTCTCGCGGACAGTGATTTTCTGGCGGCCATCGTTTTCAGCAACTATGCGGACACGCGCCATTTTGTGCGCGACCTTTTATACGGCGCTTCATTTTCACCAGCCAGCGCAAAATCGTTTATTGCAAAACTCATCACGCGGCTTGGCGCGATTGCGTCACCCGATGCAGAGCAGGTTCGTGATGTTGCCGATACCATAATGAAATGCTTTGCGCCGCAATTGCGCGACCTTGATATGCAGGTGATTTTGCAATTGCTCGCCCATCCCCTGCAGGAAGTTCAGGAACTCGGCGGCAATCTCTTGCTCAATCACGATACCCCGGCGAAGGATTTGCCGGAAAGCATTATCAATTCGCTCATCGCTTCACCCTTTGAACCGCTGCGCAGCATCGGCATCAAATTGTTCGGGCAGATTGACGCCGGTCATTTAATCACGCGCGACGGCGTGATTGCGGCGTTTGCGATGCACCAACTCGAAGACATTCGCCAGGCCATTCGCCCGGTGATTCGCAAGCTCTGTTCTGCGAAAGCGCACACGGCATTTTCGCTCAAACTGGCTGACCGCTTCCTGCAAGCGCTGTTTGAAAAAGAGGCTCACGAAGGCGTGCATTCACAGCTTGTGAAAATGCTGCGTGAAGATTTAGCCGGGATTTGGATGGAGCAGGCCACAACCGGCACCGCCTGGAAATTGATTCATGCGAAATCGCAAGCGGCGCAAGAACTGGGCGGTATTTTACTGGAAGCCAGAGCCAACAGCGATTACACCGTCGCCGAAGAGATGGATTTTTCCGACCTCGTGGAACTGACCAATCATGAGGTTCTCGCAGTCAGACAAGCTTCGTGGATGCTCTTCTCGAAGATGCTGCACCGCTTGCAACACCACCTGAATCCGGCGCGCCACACAGATGAAATGGCAAAAGCTGTGAAGTTATTGGACGCCAAATGGGACGACTCGCGCGATTTCTGGTTCAAGTTATTCGACCGGCATTTCACGGCGCAGGATTTTACGCCGGGCATTCTGGTCAGCGTATGCGACAGCGTTCGCCCGGATGTTCAGGCTTTCGGACGCAAACTCATCACCCGATTTTTTGCCGAAGCAGAAGGGCAGGAATACTTGCTCAAACTCAGCGAACATCCGACGGCCGCTTTACAGACCTTTGCAACCAATTACCTTGAACGCTATGCCGCAGATAACCCTGAACGCCTGCGCGCCTTGCAACATTATTTTCTCAGCGTGTTGTCGCGAGTCAACAAAGCCCGCGTCGCCAAGCAGCGGGTGCTGGCTTTTTTAACCGCGGAGGCGCAAAAGAGCGAAGCCGCGGCCCGCATTGTCGCGGAAATTCTCGCGCGGCAATCGCTGACCATGGCAATTGGCGATAAAGCCGCAACCCTTGAAGCGCTGCTGAAAATCAACAGCGCGTTTCCGCAAATCGCCCTGCCGATTCAAGTCAAACAACCGGAGGTGCGCCATGCTTTTTGATTATCGCTACAAAGGCAACACGACGGTTGCCAATGCGACCAGCGAAACCGCCATGTCGTTTGCGCCGGATACCAACCGCGAGCCGACCTACTTTTACGGCGAGTTGGCTAAACAGCTTGAATTCCGCGAAGCCATCAGCGCTTTGCATGATGTCGTGGTTTCGGATTTACGTTTCCAAGCCAAAGACAAAACCGCGTACAAAGCCTGGGCCGCCCAACAGGAGCAGATTGATTGGCAACTGGTGATTGCCGAACGCTCGCAACTCGGCAACCGCATCAAAGAGTTGCAATCGCAACTCGATGAGTTGAATCGCACCAAACAGGCGCGATTGAAACCCTTTTACAATGCGCAAGCGAAATTCCGCACGTATGCAATGCAGCACAATCTCGCCGCGCGAATTCTTTTCGACCCGGTTATTACGGTTCACCCGGACGAAGTTTTTTTCGAATGCTTCAGCAAAGACGAATCGAGTTACGCAAGACTCGGCGCCAGTTATGAAGTCTTTAAAAATGTCGGCGAGTTTGCTTGTGGCACAACCAATATTGATTATTCTGCGGCGCTCTATGATGAATTTCAAAAGATTCGCACCTATAAAACAACCCGCTTCGAGATAGACCCGTCGGGTTTCGATGTGCAAACGACCAACGAAGAGGCCTACAAAGAGGTGAAGATTGATTTGCCGGATAGTTGGGTGCGCGGCTTTCTGCAAGTCAACTCGGCGATGGCCATGCCGATGACCTCTTTTGAATTGCATCCGATGGATATTCACAATCTCTGTTTTGTATTGCGTCGCCATCAAGAAAAGACCGGGCCGCGCAGTATGCGTTATCACCTGAAACCGGGTGAACCGGTGCGCGTGGTTTTCGAACCTTTCAACATTGAAGTCAGTTGTCCGCGTTCGGTTTTTGCAGGCACCGATGAAACCGAGGTTCGCGTCTGGGGGCGAAGGCGCATTCTGACGCTGGAACGCTTGATTCCGGTTGCCAATAAATTCACCGTGCATCTGCTGGGCACCGGCTTGCCCTCGTTTTACGTCGCCAGTCTCGGCGATATGTCATTTACTCTGGGGCTATCGGGTTGGACAGCCAATGATTGGTCGCGTGCAGGAAATTTCGATTTGATGGCGCCGCGAGCCGAGGTTGATTTCCTCACCAAGCAACAAGTTTTTGCCGGACTCAAAGAGCGTTGGCTTGATAGTCCTGAGGTGCTGGCTTCACGCCTGAATTTAGACCGCGCCCTGGTCCTCGGCGCGCTCAGTGCGTACACCCAAGCCGGACGCGCGATTTATGATTTGAATAAAGGCGTCTATCGGGCGCGCGAACTCAGCCGCGACCCGTTGCCGATGGATAAACTGCGTTTTGCCAATGAACGTGAACAGCAGGCTTCGGAATTTCTTGCGCAGAACGCCGCCCACATAACGGATAAAAACCGGGATGATGCCGGATGCCTCTCCTTACAAGGAAAGGTACAGGATAAAGAGAAGACTTTTGCGCCGAAGCTGACGCTTGATCGTGACGAGCGCCTGTTGAAAGCGGAGTGCACCTGCAACTGGCATCGCCAGAACAAGCTTTATCAAGGACCGTGTGAACACATTCTCGCTTTGAGAATGCGCGACGCACAAAAATAAAAATGTAATTTATTTTGCCTGATGAGGATTGAACGATGTCCACCGAGATGCCCATAGCGTTAACTGAGGGTCCCGAAGCGACCGAGTGGTTAAGCCAGAACCAGAATCCATCGGCGCTGGCCTCAAATCGCTTTGGCGCGTCTGAAGCGGCAATGAAATTTATTGAGGAGCTCTATGCGCTTGGGGCAGAAAAAGTGATTGTCCCGCAACCGTGTATTCGCGACGACGCCCAAACCGTTCAAGACGAGGAGGGGCCTTATGCGGATGGGTTAACCGTCTTCCTGCCGCCAGATTTATCGGCGAGAAAAGTTTTATTGGAACGTTGTTATCAGGAAGCTTTGCATGAGGGGTTCGAGGATGAGCATTTTAATCCTGATTCATACCATGAAAATTTCGTATTTCTGTGGTGGGACTAGGCCGCGCGCTTAGCTGATCACGGCTTTAGGTTGTTCTTTGATTTTTTACGCGCAGCAATCCGTGAGTGTGACCTTGCAACCCGAATGGTGGATCGCCATTCATGCGCTTAGTTTCGACACGCATCACTGGTCTGCTCTCGACTGTGCGGTCCTAGCGCTGCTACTGCTATTTGCGGTTTGTCTTCGCGAAGAAAATAAGCAGTAGCAGCGCTGTCCCGCTTGAGTTGAGCAAGCCCAGTCCTCAGAAGCTTACGAAGACCGCTTCTCGCCACATTTCCGGCCGTCAGTAGCCGGTAGTCGGTTATCCGTAAAAAACCAACTACTGGCTGCCGACTACCGATTACTAAACACTATGAATGAACAAGCACGAACACGCGAAGAGCTTTGGCAAGCCATGCGGCACTCTTCAAGAGAAGAAGTCATTCTTGAAGAGATGATTCGTTTGGGGTTTTGGCCTGCGCAAGGCACGATTCCTGAAGACCCGGCTGATGAAATTCGTTTGCGCCACGACCTCCAACGCGAGCTTGGCGAATTGCGCGCGGGTTTCAAAAAGCTGCACAACGAAGAGGCGCTTCTGAAAGCGGCCCGTAAACGCAGACTCGAAGAATCGCGCCGCAAACAGAAAGAGAATAAAGAACGCCGCGAGCGTGAACGCCAGGCGCGCCGCGAGCATTGGCAAGCCAAACAAGCGCGCGAAATCGTCTATCTCGGTGAAGGCGTATCGGCCGGGTTAAACTACTTTGAAGCTGATGAAGCGCGCCTGGCGGCAAATGGGTTGCCGAACCTTTCAAAGGTTGAAGCGATTGCCGAAGCCATGGGCATCACCGTCGGCGAACTGCGTTTTCTGGCTTTTTCCCGCAAGACCTCAACCGTATCGCATTATGTGCGCTTTAAGCTGCCGAAGAAGACCGGCGGCGAACGGCTGATCTCGGCACCGATGCCGAGGCTCAAAGGGGCGCAGCAATGGATTCTCGAAAACATTTTAGAGAAAGTCGAACTACACGACGCGGCGCATGGCTTTCGTCGCGAGCGCTCCATCGTCTCGAATGCTGCGCCACACGTTGGCACGGAAGTCGTCCTTAACCTTGATCTCAAGGATTTCTTTCCTTCGATTTGCTACAAGCGCGTCAAAGGCGTATTTCGTGCGCTGGGGTTTTCGGAAGCGGCTGCTACCGTGTTCGGCTTGCTCTGCACGGAACCTGAGGTTCAAGAAGTCGCGCTTGATGGCAAGACCTATTTTGTGGCAACCAGCGAAAGACACTTGCCGCAAGGCGCACCGACCAGTCCCGCTATCACCAACATTCTTTGTCGCCGATTAGACAAACGACTCCTGAATATGGCTACAGAAGCCGGTTTCAAGTACACGCGCTACGCAGATGATTTAACCTTTTCGACATCCGGCGAGGCCAAACAAAACATCTGTAATGTGTTGCGGCTCACCCAGTCCATCGTCGCCCATGAAGGCTTAACCATTCACCCGGATAAAACCCGTGTGCTCAGGCGTTCGCGTCAACAAGAGGTCACCGGGGTGGTAGTCAATGAGAAAACCAATGTATCAAAGAAAGAGTTGAAGCGTTTTCGCGCCGTGTTGTTCCAAATCGAAAAGGATGGTTTTGCCGGCAAACATTGGGGTAATTCAAAAGACGTCCTGGCTTCGCTGATGGGATTTGCCAATTTTGTCTTTATGGTGAACCCTGAAAAAGGCGCAGAACTGCGGGCTCGCGTGCGCGCTTTGATGGCCAAACATGATTATCATCCGCCAAAATTTGAACGCCAGGCAAAATCAACACCTGACCTGAATCAAACACGGGAGGTTCAGGCAATCAGCGAACAACCGCCGCCGGAACCATCTGCACAGAAGCCAAAAAATTGGTGGAAGTTGTGGTGATAGGTTATACAGACAATTCATGGTTCAACGGCTGCGAGCGTAAAAGTTGAGAAGCTCTCTTGCTTGATGAAAGTTTCGCGCGGGAAATCAAGGCTCGTAAATTGACGGCATATTTCCCCGCAGTGGTTGCGGATGCTAAAGATAAACGCGGATTATTCGCGCCAATCAGCCTGAGTCCGCAATAACCGCGGGGACCCTTACTTGCAAATTAAAGTTCGCTGGCTTTCCCTTACCAACCCTTGCACTAGCCCTGGTCTTCAAGTCCGGTCATTCAACGTATTTTTGCACTCGCGGTGGCCACCAGCGCCGGTCATTTCTCGTCCAGGAATTTGAGAGCAGCTTGATTAAATTCTTTCGGCTTATCCAGATTAATCAGATGAGAAGCGCCGTAAATCACGACTTTTTTTGCTCGGCTTATCTTTAATGCCAGTTTTTCGGTTATGGCTTTGTAATCGGCGCTATCATTTTCAGGAATCAAAATCAGCGTCCGCGCGCGGATTTCTGCAAGCCGTTCGGAAGCTTGCGGCATGGTGGGTTGCCAAAATCGCACCAGCGCAAAGGCGGATAGAAAGACCTCACGATTATCCAGATAGATTTGTCGGATTTTTTCCTGAGCGGCGGGACTCTGTTGCGAAATAAAAGAAGGGTTGTTCAAAATCAACTCAACGGCTTTCGGGAGTCCGTCTTTTTTCACCAGAGCGGCGAGCGTGGCAAGCCCCTCGACATTGGCTTTTCCTTTTGCATCGCTACTGGTTCCCGTCGCCGCCAAAATCAAGCGCTCGACCATTTCAGGATGTTCGAGCGCAAAATCTATGGCAATCGCGCCGCCGAATGATAAGCCAATGATATGGGCTTTCTTGACCTGTAGAAATTTGAGCAGGGTGAATAAATCATGGCTGTGAGAAAACGGGCTGCGCGGTGGCGCAGACTTGCCAACGCCGCGAATGTCATAGCGGATGACTTGAAACGATTGGGCAAAGCGCAGGAATTGTTCATCCCAGGCTCGGCAATCGAGCAGTCCGCCGCCGCTAATAAACACCACTGGAAACCCTTCACCCATGACCTCATAATACAATTTCGTCCCGTTGACCTCGGCAATTCCCTTCTTCACAGGTTCCGCGCTGCGCGCTTCATTGACGACGACCAACACAACCAGGATTGAAAATAAGCAACAGATGCGTGTTTGCAAGATGTTCAAAGGTGGCCTCCGCATGCAATTCAGACGAACCGTTGTTTGACTTCACCATTAGTCTGTAAGTATAGGCGGCGCGCGCCGGGTTTACTCCTAAAATTCAGCTCTATTTATCAAGCTTTTCAGGGTTGTTTTTGTTCAGGCGTATTTAATTTTTTCGTTGTATTCTCGGTCGCTGAAATTTCTAGGGTTGGCTTTCCCATGTTTAAAACGCCTGGATGTCCTCCTGCGGGCAAGGCTTCCGGCTTAGGGTCGTCTTCGGAAATCAAGACCCGACTGGCGCGCCAAATACGAATCACCCCAAGCAGCAGGAACGGGAGGATTAAGACAAGCAAGACGGCTGCGCTTGCGGCATTTGAGAAACCGATTGCCCCTCCGGTAAA
>JBIOWC010000679.1:0-13723 GCA_044868105.1 Blastocatellia bacterium | reverse complement strand
CATTGCTCACGTAGTTCTGGGTGTCGGCCAGTCTTAACCCATCAGCCGGTATATCAATCTCTCCATAACTGGTCGCTATCGGGTGATTGGCATCCAGCGTCTTAATGAATGCCGCTAAGGCTTGTGTGCGTTGCGCTGCATCCTGAACCGAAGAGGCGACTCCGAAATAACGATTGATATTCCATTCGCTGCCCAGCATCCACATGAGAATTGCCGGATGATTTTTGTAAAAGTTAACCACTTCTTGCGCCCGACAGCGGTCATTGATGGCATCATCAACGGTCATAATAACCATGATGCCGTTCGCGTAGAGTTGATCGAGTACGGCGATTCCCGAATTATCCAGAGGCGGATTGATATACAACCGCACGGTGTTGATATTCATGGCTTTCATTAAAGGGATGTCCGTGGCTCGCCAATTACCGAATTCCGGTCGCCTGATATTGGCATTATTAGGGTCAACAGTCGTGGTATTGGTTGCGCGACTCGCAGGTGACCAGTTTGCGCCGGTCATCAAATAGGCCGTGGCCGACTCAAAGGTTGCGTCCGGCTTTCGTTTACGAACAATTAGCCGTCGCCCTTGTACCGAAACCTCACTCGCTCCGGGGCTCGTGGGCACAGAAGTGATGATATTCACCGTACTGGTTTGCCTATCATTGCATCCGGCTTTGCTGAGCGTTAATGAACCACTGGTCGCGCCGGCTGGCACCGTGGCGATGATTTGCGAGTCGCTATTGACGGCGAAATTTGCGTTCACATTACCGGCAAATTTCACTGCATTGACGCCGGAAAAATTAGCGCCGGTAAGGGTTATCGTGCCACCGACCGGCGCCGCAGTTGGGCAAACGCCGCTCACCGTCGGGCAGAGAAAGGTCACTGTGAAGAGGTCTGTTTGAACATTGTTGCAAGTTGGTTTAATGAGCGTCAGTGGGCCGTTTAATGCGCCGGCTGGAACGGTGACGGTAATTTGTTCGTCACTGTTGACAACAAAATTTGCCGTAACATTATTGAAAAATGTTACGGCGGTGACACCGGAAAAATTGTCCCCCATCAGAGTGATGTTGCTGCCGACGGTTCCGGTGTTCGGGCTAAGATTAGTGACAACAGGGCAAGGCGGAGTTAAGGTGAGAGAAGTTTGCGCGGCGGCTTCGGCTCCATTAATTAATTGTTCCTGCCGCGCTTGTCCTTCTCCTTTGACCGTCATCATCGCCCAGGAATAACGAAAACAGTAGTTGCGAATTTGCTGGCTGCCTAATGCTTCGAGCGTTTGAATGCCGTTTTGAACCCATTGAAAATCCAGCAGATTGCAGGAATCATCCTGATTTAATCCTGCTTCGTCTGCTACGGCTATCAAAATCAAAGTTTGATTCGGTAAATTGTTTAGATAATTGATCAGCTCGTTCATAGCCGCGCCGGTGCTGCGCGTTCCCCAGGAATCAAAGTTTTGAGGAGGCTGAAGCAATTCACCGGTCTGTAGATTGATCGCCGCGACATTGAATCCGCGTCCACCGCCACCGCCGCCGGTCTTCTCATAAAACAAGGTTCCATTTCTGAAGAATCGCGCCACGCCAAATTGAAAGGGAAACTCTGCTGCGTTCGCGCCTCTTGAGGCAGCGCGAAAAGTTATCGTTTGAACAGGAGTCAAGCAGGTGTTTGCAGCCGCGGTGTTATAGGAGGCTGACCATTGAATTGCGGTAAACGAGGAAATAACAACCGCCATCGTCATTATCAAAGAGAATCGTTTCATCATTCCATCTCCTTGTGGTGAGCGAAATCTGTGATCGCTTTGCGGAATAATCAGGTTCGGCTTTGCGGGCATAGCCTGAGGTTTGATAGCGAAGGAGTATCTGATTAAACCAAGGGTTGGTAAAAAAGGAAGAGTCAGCATAGCAGGTTTACCGATGATTGTTAATTGCAAAATTCTTGAAACCTGTTTCGACTTGAGGTTCAAAAAATTTCTGCACTATCGGCAGATAGATTAATGTCGAATCGACCAGGATGGCGTGTGCTTTAGGATAAAGAGCGAAAAAAAGCCGGCCGCTTTTTTGATTTGGGACAATCGGCAACCAGCGGCCGGCCGAGTGCGGCTGTGAACAAACTCTTTCGCGAAACTTTAGGCGGCGGCTTCGGCTTTCTCTTCTTCGAACTGTTCTTCTTCAGTTGAGCCTTTCAAAGCGGCAGTTGAAACTTCGCCACCGGCTATGGTCTGTGCCAGGGTATCGAAATATCCTGTGCCAACAAACGCTTGATGTTTGGTGGCGCGATACCCATATTTTTCCGCAGCAAATTCCTGCTCTTGCAAGATGGAGTAGGCCGCCATGCCGCTCTCCTTATAACCGCGCGCCAGTTCAAACATGCCATAGTTGAGCGCATGAAATCCGGCGAGCGTCACGAACTGGAATTTGTACCCCATGGCACTGAGTTCTTTTTGAAATTTCGCTATCGTCGCCGTATCAAGCTTCTTCTTCCAGTTAAAGGACGGCGAGCAATTGTAAGCCAGGAGTTGGTCAGGATGTTTGCTGAGCACCGCTTCGGCGAAGCGTTTGGCTTCTTCGAGGTTTGGCTCGGCGGTTTCGCACCAAATCATGTCTGCATAAGGCGCGTAAGCCAGCCCGCGAGCGATTGCCGAATCGAGTCCGCCGCGCACCGTAAAGAAACCTTCAACCGTTCGCTTGCCGGTTAAAAACTCGCGGTCACGCTCATCCAAGTCGCTGGTCAAAAGCGTTGCGCCGTTGGCATCGGTTCGGGCAATCAGTACGGTTGGCACGCCGCACACATCAGCCGCCAGTCTCGCAGCCATTAACTTGTGAATGAACTCGCAGGTTGGCACCAGAACTTTACCGCCCATATGCCCGCACTTTTTCGCGGAGGCAAGCTGGTCTTCAAAATGAACCGCCGCGGCGCCCGCTTCAATCATTGCTTTCATCAGTTCAAAGGCGTTGAGGGTGCCGCCAAAACCGGCTTCGGCATCCGCAACAATCGGCGCATACCAATACGTGCTCGATTGGCCTTCGGCCAGATGAATCTGATCGGCGCGTTGCAAGGCGCTGTTAATTCTGCGGACGAGGTTCGGAACGCTATCAACCGGATAGAGGCTCTGGTCGGGATAGGTTTGCCAACTGCTATTGGCATCGGCAGCAACCTGCCAGCCGCTTACATAAATTGCCCGGAGCCCGGCCTGCACTTGCTGCACGGCTTGACCGCCGGTGAGCGCGCCGAGCGCCGGGAGGTAATCTTCGGTGTGCAGCAATTTCCAAAGCCTTTCGGCTCCCAGTTCAGCAAATGTATGTTTGACCTGAACTGAGCCGCGCAGTCGTACAACATCTTGCGCCGAGTAACTGCGTTGAATATTTTTCCAACGGTTGTCGGTTCGCCAGGCATGAGCAATCGTCAATGCCGCATTTCCATCAAGGTTCATAAGGGACAGGCCTCCTCTTTATTTTCTGAAGTGAATTTGAGAACGCTTCGGCGTTTTCAGTTAAACAGGGTTAAATTCGCCGCGAGCAATCATCGCTTCGCTGATGCGGCGAGCTTGAATATACGTCTCAACGGATGCTTCACCGGTGTCTTGGGGGAGTTCTCTAAGAATTCGATTTAACTCCTGGTCAAATAATTCGCTGACCAGTTCAGGCGTATGGTTGATGGGGTTGCCAGCTTCGTCCACAATCTTCACCGTGTCTCTATGCAAAATGCGTTGGGCCACCATCAACCGATAAATGCGGTCGGTCGCCAGGTCTTCCATATACCCATCAAGTAGGCTTGCGCCTTTACCGTTTAACACGCCGTTACGGTAACGAATAATCGTTCGGATGGCGGCGCGTGTGCCCGTAAGCGTGCGTTTGCCGATACCGGCCGGAAGCGGTCGCAAATCGGGATGCGTAGCCGCATTGGGCTGGCGCGCTGCAATTTGATTCGGGTAAGGAAACTCGCAAACCGCGATTTCATTTTGATCCGGATGCCCCGTCCACGCGCCGTCCATCAAACAATGGGCTTCGTTACGTTTGTCTTGTTCAAGAACTTTCAAGGCGCGGGTGTTTAGTTCCGCGTCTGTGCGACTCGGATAAAGCGCCGTCATGCCGCCAATCGCCAGCAGTCCATGTTTATGACAAGTTTCAACCAGGAGTTCGCGCAGGCGTTGAAAGAAAGCCGCGTCATGCGCAATGGTATTTCTATCGGGCAAAACCCAGTTCGGGTCTTGCAGATTGAAATGAATTAAACTCGCCATATAATCCCAGCGCCCGAGATTGAGCCCCAAAATGTGCTCGCGCAAATTGAAGATGAACTCTTCCATTTCATAAGCCAGCGGGTGCGATTCAACCAGCGCCATGCATTTGATGTAGTCGGCGGGCAAGCCTTTGACTTTTGCCAGGGCTTGAAAAAGGTCGCGCCACCAGCGCCCTTCTTCGGCCGATTCCGATTTGGGAATATAAAACGCGAGCGGGTGTTTTAACTTTTCAAGGTCAAGGCCATAAACAATTCTTGCGGCATCCAGGAGTGAAGCCGACATCAACTCTTCCGGGTCTTCGAGAATTCCCGCTTGAGCGAGGTGCAATCCGCGAACCCTTATCCAAATGACCGTCTGGCTCTCCTGAATGGCCACCGTTTTGTTGCGCTTCGCGTCCAGGTAGGTGAGGCTGCCGTCGAGCGCCTTGAAAATGTTTTCAAAACCCTGCGTCAGATTCTCCCAGGTATTGGCCATCGAATCTTCCAGGTCGAGCATCACGCCGGGGGCGCCCGAGTTCAACATCTTGACCACCAGTTCAGCGTCGTCCGCCGGGCCGGTCATTTGATTACGCTGGTCAAGACACCAGGTGGGCAGGGTGATCGTCCAGTTTGCGGTCTGCGCTTGCGAGGCTGGCAAATAATCGGGCAAATCCCCGTGGTGGGCGCTGGCGAGCCCCGCCTCGCGCTTGGCGGCAAGCAGTTGCTGACGCGGCGTGAATTCTCTGTGCAGAGGCAACAGAAAATCTTTGAAGCCGGTTGGTAAATCAGCAGCCGAATTAAAATCCGACGCCGGGCAATTGATGATCATCTCCATCGTCTCAGTCTCCTCTTGGTTCGGTAGCGCCCGATTTCTAGCGCGAAAAACCAGGCTCATTTGTCTGGTTTATGAAGTGATAAGCTTGTTCAGTATGGCGAACAATCAGATAACATTTTGAACAAGGCGAATATACAGGAGCGATAATTTCAAGTCTATAAGATTTTCTCTGCTGTTCAATATATCGAACAATATTTCAAAATATCGGCCTTCCGGCTTTTGGAAACAGGATTTCAAGACTACAATCTTTGTTCGTCTTATGGACAAATAAATGGAGGTGATGATGAAAACAGAGGAAACCTCTTCGACGGCGATTGCGCGAGCCATGGGGATATTTGAAGCGGTTGCCGAGCGCAAAAGTGGATTGACGCTTTCGGAAATCTGTCGGCATCTGGAAATTCCCAAAAGTTCAGCCAGCTACCTGCTGAGAACGCTGAAAAATCTCGGCTACCTGCATCTGGACCCGGCAACCGGCAAATATCGTCTGGGGTTGAAAGTGATGAGCCTCGGACAGCGCGTCGAAATTGGCACGGATGTGAAAGAAGCAGCCTTAGGGGTTTTACAAAAACTTGTTGAAAAGACCAATCTCACCGCCCACCTCGCCGTCCTGGATGATGGCGAAGCCGTTTACGTCGCCAAAGTTGAACCGCGAAGTTTCATTCGCATGGATACCTGGGTTGGCAAACGCATGCAGGTCAACTCGACCGGCGTGGGCAAAGCGCTTGCCGCTTACCTCAGGCAATCGGAAATTGAAGCGCTCATCAAACGGCACGGACTGAAAAAACGTACGGCAAAAACCATTACCCTGCAGACCACCTTCTGGCAGGAACTCGAAAAAGTACACGCCAAAGGCTATGCTATTGATGATGAAGAGAACAGTTTGGGAGCCCGCTGTGTGGCGGTTCCGGTTTTTGACAGCCTCGGCAACGCGGTGGCGGCAATTGGACTGAGCGGCACGACCGAACAAATAACCAAAGCTTCAATTATGAAGATTGTTGAACTCGTCAAAGAGGCGGCGCAAAAAACTTCCTCCAAGTTAGGCTTCAATCCGTCTGGCAAACCCGCGCTCTTCTAAAGGCGCTGATCGTCGAAGCTGAAAAAACTGCCCCAGCCTTTACAATCTCTCATCCGGCTATCAAACTATCGAAAGCGCGCCAAGCAGATTTTTTATTTGAGAGTTTTATGTTCAAGAAAACAATTTATCCATTACTGAGTATTCTCTGTTTATCCATTAGCGTTTTGACGCAAAACCTGGCAACCGATATCTATGTTGATACGACTAAGGCGCAGACCTTCGAGGAGCGATTAGGCGCAGATGATGGAGCGGCGCTGGCCATTCTTTTTGGCGCCAATATGCGCGGCAATCTTGAGTTATGTGACTGCAATCATCCGCGCGGCGGATTGGCGCGGCGCATCGGTTACATCGAAGGTTTTAAAAAGAGGTTCAAAGATACGCCGATTATTAATGTGGATGCCGGACATTTCTGGTACAACAGCGAAGCCGCGACCCCATACGTTCTTTTGCAGAATGAGTTTGTCAGCCGGGCCTATAGTCTCTGGGGAATAGATGTCATCAATCTGGGTCGTTATGATCTATTTTATGCGCAGCGCTTGTTGGCGCGTGAGGGACTCGCGCAGCGCACGGCGAAATTGCCAATGCTCAAAAATTTGATTTCGGCGAATGGGGTATTTGCCGATAGCCTCACCCCGCCCGCGCCGTATCTGATTAAAGAAGTTCAGGGGCCGAGAATCCAGGGCGGCAAAAAGAGTTTGAAAATCGGCTTTCTCGGTCTTGCCGAACCGACTAAACCCGGCGCAGAGGTAGTTGACGCAACCGTGAAGGACATCTTTGCAACGGCACGTCAACAGGTTGCGAAGCTGAGAAAAGAGTGCGATTTGTTGGTGATTGTGGCGCAGGCGGAACTCGCAACCGCAACGCGGCTGGCGGCTGAAAACCCGGAGGCCGATATCGTGATTGCCGGCGATTCAGGAGGCCTATATAAACCGCGACGCATTGGCAAAACCATCGTCGTGAGCGCGGCACCGGGAAATACCCAACAAGGCGATTTGCGCATCTATCTTTCAGCCGATGGGAAAATGAGTTACAAGTTTCGCGCCACCGACCTCGACGACGTAATCCCCGCCGATCCGGGGGCGCTGGCCTTTACCGAAGAAACCCGAAGCGAATTGACCAAAGTGAAACACGAATAAAGCGCGCCTCACCATGTTTCGCAAACTTCTCATCCTCTGTCTCGCGCTGATTGGCGTTGCAGCCATCGCGACCCTTGGCGCGATTTATTACCGCCTACACCGCTACGACAAATTAATTTCAGAGGTGTCGCCAAAGTATCAACTTGAGCCTGAACTGGTGAAAGCCGTCATCTATGAAGAATCTTTCTTTGACCCGGAAGCGCGCAGTTCGCAAAACGCCATTGGACTGATGCAGGTTACGGCGATTGCCGTTCGGGAATGGGTTGATTCAACCCGCGCCCGCGATTTTTCTGCAGCCCTGGCGAATGTGACCAAAGCTTATAACCCCGCCAACGCGCCGAAACCGGAAGAGGCGCTCGCCAACCCGGAAGTGAATTTACATATCGGTTGCTGGTATCTGCAGAATTTGCTCAGTCGTTACAAAAATCGCCCGGCCTCGCTGGCCGCGGCGCTGGCGGCCTATAATGCCGGCCCGACCAATGTTGACCGTTGGGCAAATGACGCAGATTTGGCGAATCTGTCTGAGCAAGGATTCATTGAGGAAATCGAATTTCCGGTGACCCGCAACTATGTGCAGAAAATTATCAAACGCTATCAGGATTACAAACAAGACCAGGTTTTTAAATAATCTCCCTAGCCTTAACCCGAAGCGGTAAGGCGCAAAAATATATTTTTCATTCTTCTGAAAATCCCCCGCTGTTTGCCTTTTTCATCAACTGAGCTGGAAGAGCAATTGAGATGAGCCCGTATCTTTAAGCCCGTAGCCCAGGAAAATTTTCCGGTGCCTCATCACCGGTGAACGTTGAAGCGCACGCGGATCTCAATTGTCGTTTTGCCCCCAATGCTTTGTAAAGAATTGATTTCACCTCTTTGAGGTGAGATAAAAGGTGTTTATGTCGGAGTGGGATGGAACTGAAAGACGGGTTACCCCTGACCGTCGGATGGATGAACGTCGTCAATCTATGCGTTATACCGTTGGCACCTTGATTGTCATTGACAATGTAACCTGGATAGATACGGAAGGCACAGACCGACGGCGCTTGATTCGCCGCCGCGAAGACCGCGAACGAATCGCGCGCCTTATTCTCGAAGGCTTGGAAATCGCCTAACCGATCATCTCTTCAACCTAGCCCTATCAAATCTCTCACCACTAATTTACGCAGCCAAACGCGCTTGGTCGCCGGCCTGATAAAGCTATTGTTGACAATTGTCTGACGAAATCAGAAACTTGCCGGTAACAATTCACTTCAATAAAGGAGCGCGCCATGAAAAGCTTTGCCGGTTTTCTTTCTCTGGGTTTAACCCTGAGTATGTTCTTTTCCTCAACCCTGAGGCCCCAAGCGGAAACCTTTCGCCCGGTCGTACGCGGCAAGCGCGGCGCCGTCGCCGCCGGTAATCCGCTATCGGCTGAAGCCGGCCTGCGATTGTTGCAACAAGGCGGCAATGCCGTTGATGCCGGGTGCGCGGCTATGCTTGCGGCATCGGTGATTGAGTTTTCGCATTTCTCTTTTGGCGGGGAAGTGCCGATTATTATTAAACCGAGTAAAGGTTCACCAAGGGTTATCAATGGGCAAGGCATCGCGCCGAAACTGGCGACCCGCGAATTCTTTTTGGAACGCGCCAAGCGCGGCGAACGCGAAGAAGGACCGGTCTATCGCGGCGCGCCTGAATACGTCTCTATCAACGAAGGCGGCGCGCAACCGGGCCTTATCCCTTCGTCGGGTATTTTGCCTGCAACGGTGCCGGGCGTGTTAGACGCGGCGATTGTCGCGCTCGACGAGTTTGGCACCAAGTCGCTTGCCGAAGTGATGCAACCGGCGATTGAACTCGCCGATGGATTTCCGATTGATGAACTCCGGGTGAGCTATATCGAACGCACACGCAAAATTTTCGAGCGTTGGGAAACCAGTAAAAAAATATTTTTGCCCGGCGGTCGTGTACCCAAGGTGGGCGAGATATTCGCCCAACCTGAGTTGGCCAAGACGCTGCGTGAAATCGTTGCCGCCGAACAGCACGCCAAAGCGCGTGGCCGACACGCGGGGCTTACAGCGGCGCGCGACTATTTTTATAAAGGCACCATTGCCAAACGCATCTCCGATTTTTCCGAGAAGAACGGCGGTTTAATTCGCGCTGCGGATTTCGCGGCCTTTCACGCTAAGGTCGAAGAGCCAACCCGGACCGCCTATCGCGGCTATGAAATTTATAAGACCGGTTTCTGGGCGCAAGGGCCGGCGATGCTGGAAACCTTGAATCTGCTAGAAGGCTACGATCTGCGCGCCCAGAAACATAATTCGGCGGATTACATTCACACCCTGGTTGAAGCGATGAAACTGGGGTTTGCCGACCGCGATAAGTTTTATGGCGACCCGGATTTCGTCAAGGTTCCCGCGCAAGAGTTACTGTCAAAAGACTACGCGGCGTTGCGTCGCCGTTTGATTGACGCAAGCCATGCTTCGATGGAACAGCGACCCGGTGACCCGGTAAACAAAGCGGCGCTCTTAAACACCCATTCCCAACCGCAACTCACAGGGGAATCGAAAGTCCCCGAAGCCGAACGCGCCAACGACACGACTTGCGTGAACGTGATTGATAAAGACGGCAATGTATTTTCCGCAACCCCTTCGGGCGCCTGGCTTCCGGCGGTCATCGCCGGCGATACCGGGGTGTTGATGGGGCAGCGTATGCAATCGTTTTTGTTAGAAGCGGGACACCCGAATGTTTTAGCGCCGGGCAAACGTCCGCGTGTGACGCTCACGCCGACCCTGGTGATGAAAGACGGCCAACCTTTCCTGGCGCTTTCAACCCCCGGCGGCGACAACCAAGACCAGACCCTGCTGCAAATTTTACTGAACGTCATCGAATTTGGAATGAATGTGCAGGAGGCCATTGAAGCGCCGCGCTTTCAAACCCTGCACCTCGTCAGTTCCTTCGACGACCATCGGTTCAACCCCGGTGAACTCAAAATTGAAGACCGCGTGAGTAAAGAGATTTTGTCGGCGCTTGCCGCGCGCGGTCACAAAGTCGAAGCCGTTGCCGCCTGGGCGAACGCTTCGGCGCCAACCATGATTATGTTGCGCCCGGATTCGAAGGTGATCGAAGCCGGAGCCGACCCGCGACGCGGACGCTATGCCGTCGCCTGGTGAAACCGCCCGAACTTTTTATCCGACCTGAAAAAGCAGACTGACAGCTCCCGTCGTCTGCTTTTTTTTACCAAAACAGTTGGAATAAATTTCTGCTTGCCCCACCTACGCAAAGCCTTTCCGTAATTTTCACTGCGAGAAATCAAACGGGCTTGGTTTCAGATGACGGACAGTAAAGAGAACTTTCTCTAAAAAGTCACTTTTAGAAATCCCTTCGGATTTTTTTGTAATGTTTTCCCAACTTCCCCATATCAGCATGAAAATCGAATACGCGATTTAATTAAACACTTAAGTAGGAAGGAGTGTAGCTAATGCCATTACTGAACGCAGTGATTGATATCTCTCATCACAACACCGGAGTTAGCAGTTTTGTCGAAGCAAAAAATGCCGGCATTATTGGAGTTTTTCATAAAGCCTCGGAAGGCACCACTTTTGTGGATGGCGATTATCATGAAAGAAAACCGGCGGCTTTAGCTGCCGGACTGTTATGGGGCGCCTATCACTTCGGATTACGCGGCAATGTCGAAGCGCAAGTTGAGCATTTTCTGGAAACCGCAAATCCCGGTCCGACCGATTTACTGGTTCTGGACTTTGAACCGTCGTCGGTTAATCAAACGATGCGACTTGCCGAGGCGGAACAATTTGTTCAGTTAGTTTTTCAACGAACGGGACGCTTTCCGGGTTTGTATTCCGGGCAATCCTTTCTCAACGAAAAGCTTGGCAACAATACCAACACGGTTTTGAAAAATTGTTTTTTGTGGATCGCGAGGTATTCCGAGCAGTTGCCGAAAGTCCCGCCTGCCTTTCCGACTTTCACCCTCTGGCAATACACCGACGGCAATATCGGACCGCAACCCCACAGGGTTCCCGGCATCGGTCGTTGCGACCGCGATAAATTCAATGGCAGCGAAGCCCAGTTGAGAACCCTGTGGGGCGTGGATTGATGTATGACAAACGGTAAATCTCTCAATCTAAAAGATAGTCTGAATTGGATTAAGGAGTAGAAAATTTCATTCAAAGGAGATTAAATCGGTATGTTGAAAAAAGTTTTATTAGCATCAATCCTTGCTGCCCTTATTGTTAATATAGGCTGTTCCAGCCTTGATAAGCCAAAAATTCCAACTGCCCTAAGCCGTAAGTCGGATTCCGTTTTATATAAATTAGAGAGCTTTAAAACTGATTATGAAAAATATAAAACCGCCTACGAAGGCAATCAATTAGATCAAGCTAGGCGGTTGAGAGATGCTCTTATCAATCGTATTAGAGTTGATATTGAATTGAATTACCGTGAGTACGAATCAAAACTTTTTCTTAACCGTGCAGGAACAAATTTAGGAGCCGATTTTCTAGAATTGGGTATAGCCTTTGCCACTACGGTCAGTAATGGAGAGCGCGTGAAAACTGTTCTTGGATCGGTGCTAACAGGATTTAAAGGGACGCGGCTCTCTTATGATAAAAATTTCTTTAGAGAACGAACGATAGAGATAATTATCACTCAAATGCAAGCCTATCGTGAGAATACAAAAAACCGTATTCTTAAAAAAATGTCTGAATTATCGGCTGAAAAATATTCGTTCGAGGAGGCTTGGGTAGATTTAACGGAATTTTTTTATGCTGGAACTCTTCAAGGTGGGTTGCAGTCACTCGCTAATGAAGCTGGCAAAGATGCCGCTAAGGCTAAAGAAGAAACTGAACAATTGGAATTGGTTAGAATCGCTACAACAGATGAAGTTGCTGAACTTGGAAAAATACGAAATAGCTTCAATATCTTATTTAACCAATGGAAAAATGAAAAACCAAAATCCGAAGCTGCAAAACCATTCGTTGAGAAGGCTAAAACGGCATTAAAGGAGCTTAACGTAAAATTTAAAGAAACGGACTCTGATGAGGCTATTTTTACGTTGCTCAATGAACAGATTAGAAAATCTATCAAAGATAGATCTTTGCTGGAAAAACTAAATAGTGCTTTTCTCAAAGCCGAGATTATAAAGGAGGAATAGTTATGGAAAATCTTCCAGTAGATGGAAATGCTTCACTAGCAGATCAACAAAACACATTAAGGTTTATCGAGCTTGCCGGGCCTTTTCGCTTACTTACCTACAAGAAAAAAACTACTACTTCTGGAGCAACTCAAAAGATAAACATGGGTATATTTGAAGATGCGCCATTGGGTTCAGAAATACCTAAATTAATTCTGGTTAAAATTCCATCTTCGGGAAATGCCGTCAGTGTTATCGCTGAACATTTGGCAGATGGAAAACAGGTTGTATTTCATGAACACGTATTTGTTGATGGAAAAGATGCAGAGATTATCGGTTTCAGATAAGAGCAGGTTGTTAATCCATCGTTTATTTCTTCCGGGCAATTACTACACAACCAGGTTTCCACTTTGTTTATAATCGCTGCTGTTGATATATACTAGGTGGAGATATGTCGTTTCTCGCCATTCTCAAATTGGTTGGGTTTGCGACGGGCGCGGCGTTGCACGTTTATATCACCTGGTTGATCTGGAAACGCCGGTTAGGGTCAAAGCAAAATCTGACGCAATATGAGCGCACCTTCGTGGTGCTCGGCATCTGCCTGAGCATCTGGTTTGTCGGCAATCTCGCCATCACGCTTCACGAATTGCTGCTTGGACGCAACACCTTCACCCAGGGCCTCAGCATCTGGAACACCCTCACCATGACCGGGGTCGCCCTGCTTCCGGCGGCGCTCTTGCACGCTCACATCGCCTTTTACGGGCTCATCGATAACTACAAAAAAATCACCGCGCGACAGGTTCGCTGGTCGGCAATTATCGTCTATTTGCCGATGTTGTTTCTGCCGCTGGCCATCTACCTGGTCAACAAAGGCGCCTACGACCCGTTCTTAATCAAGCTGCGCAAACTGCTGCTTCCTTATTCCATCTGGTATCTGTTGACGTTGTGGACTTGCGCGGCGATTGACCTGGTGATTGCGAAAAAACTCGACGAACGGGCGACCCGCGAGCGCCAGTTTTTTAAACGCCTCGCCGTACAATTCATCATCAATGGCGCCTTTGAATTTATTGCGGTGGCCATTCGTCGCGTCGAACCGGGCGACACCTTCTGGGTGTCTTATATGTTGCTTTCGCTGCTGCCTACTTTTTTGGTCGCTTATCACATCTATCGCTACAAGCTGATTGATATCGCCATCAAAGATAGTATCGTCTATGCCTCGTCGGCGGTGGTTTTTATCGTCATCTATGTTTACGGCATTCGCCAACTGGGACAATTTCTGGTTGAACGATATAACCGGCCGGGCTATGTCATCGAAGCGATTTTAATCCTGGGCATCTTCGCGCTCGCCGGTCCCT
>JBIOWC010000678.1:0-13471 GCA_044868105.1 Blastocatellia bacterium | reverse complement strand
AGGCGCGCTCCACGTCGTATGAATACCCTCTTTGCGTGGCATCATAACCCAGCAGCCCCGGCGGAATCGGACCCGCTGCCGGTTCGGCCATCCCGGCATAGACCTCTTGAATAAAGCGCTCGCG
The DNA here is from genome assembly GCA_044868105.1 of Blastocatellia bacterium. Classification (GTDB taxonomy): domain Bacteria; phylum Acidobacteriota; class Blastocatellia; order UBA7656; family UBA7656; genus JBFMDH01. The sequence continues at coordinate 13,347 of JBIOWC010000678.1, read as the reverse complement.
ATTAATCGCGTAACAGATGGCCTGCCGCACCCGTTTATCATCAAATGGCGGGCGCTCGGTATCAAAAACCAGCATTCGCGTCTGCAATTGCAGCGCTTCGAGCAAGTGAATTTCCCCGATGCGTTGTCTGAATTCGTCCAGATAGGTTAGCGGCAAATCGCTGACGTAATCGAGTTCGCCTTTCAAAAAGGCTTCAAAAATCTCTTCGGCGCTGAGTCCGAACTGAATGGTCACGCGCTCGACATAAGGCAACTCCGGATTCCAATAATTGGCGAAGCATTCAAGCTGCGCTTCTTTATTGCCGTTTACCGGCTCAAGCAATCGGAACGGTCCCGAACCAACGGGTTTCAATTCAAAATCAAGCGACGGTTTTTCCACCTCTTCACGCGGCACGATATACGCATAATCTATACACAGGGTCGAAAGAAAGAAGGCAATGGGTTGTGTCAGTTCCAGCCTTAGGATGCGCTCGTTAATCACCCGAATGCCGGCGACCGCATCGGCTTCACCCGACATAAACTCTTCGGCGCCGACTAAGGGGCGAAACGCCCAACCGGCGGCATTTTCATTCTGACGCATTTGCCGTTCAAATGAATATTTGACATCCTCAGCGCGCACCCGACGACCATTATGAAACTTGGCGGTTTCGCGCAGATAAAAGGTATAGGTGCGACCATCAGGCGAAATCTCCCAGCGTTCGGCAATTGCTGGACGAATCTCCGCGCGTTCGCCGAATTGCACCAACCCTTCAAAAATATTGGAGATGACTTCGTTGCGCGAAATTGACGAGACGGTGGCCGGGTCTAAGGTGAGTTGCGAGGTTCTGAGCGCAAACCGTAAGTGCCCGCCGCGTTCCGATACCGGAAGGGTAAAGGCTTCGACTTCGCGATTCAGGAGTTCGGCTTCGCGCACCAGCAGATCAACCGCGCCGTTGATGCCGGAAATCGAAGCTTGATTGCGGTCAACGACTTCCTTAATCGTTTCAATGGCGCGCAAGACCTGCTCAACGCCCGTGGATTGTTCATCCGAGGCCAGGCGAATCTGTTCGACAACCAGGCTCAATTCTTCCATCGCCGAAGCAATATAGCGCGAAACCTTCGCCTGGTCGCCGGTCGCCTGGCGCACCTGTCTCGTCAGATCGCTCATGTGCAAAGCGCGTTCGCCGATCTGTTTGGCGGTTTGCGCCTGTACGCTGGCGGCGCGTTCAATATCTCTGGCTTGCTGGCGCACGGAATCGGCGGCTTGAAAAACCGTGTGGCTTTCGGAAGCCTGAACCGCAGTGGCATCGGCGATTTGGCGAATGCGGTCAGACGAAGTGGTGGTCTTTTCACGAATCTCGTTGAGAAAATCGGAAGCCCGATTGACCAGTTCAACGCCTTCGTCGGCGCGCTGGCTGCCGGCGGCGACGCGCTCAATGGTTTCAATGACATCTTCGCGCACCGCTTTAATCATCTCTTCAATTTCTCGCGTCGAAGCCGCCGTGCGTTCGCTGAGTTCTTTAATTTCATCGGCGACGATGCGAAAGCCGCGACCCTGCGCGCCGGCTTGCGCGGCCAGTATTGAAGCGTTTAAGGCAAGCAGGTGGGTGCGGTCGGCGATTTCATCAATAACATGGGTGACTTCGCCGATCTGTTCCGAGCGTTTGCCGAGTCGGGTGATGGTTTCCGTCGCCGCATCAATCGCCTCTTTAATCTTCAACACGCTGGTCGCCGTGTCGGCAACCAGTTGGCTGCCCGCATCCGCCGACTTCGCGACTTCAGCGGCCAGCACCGTAGTCTCTTTAACCGATTCATCAATGCTGCGCGTCGAATTATCAATCGCTTCCATTGACCGCGCCGTGGTTTCGGCCGATTCGGCGAGCGTCTGCGTCGATTCGGCAACCGTGCGAATGCTTGAAGCCATCTGTTCGATTGCGGCGACGGTCTCTTCAACAAATTGCGTCAACCCTTCGGCGCTTTGCGAGACGTGATCAATCGAAGCCGCCATCTGAATAATCGAATTTGAGGTGGATTGCGTGAGTTCGGAAAGCGATTGTATATTGCCGCCGATGCTGTGCATCGAAGAGTTGATTTCCGAGATTGACGAGGACGTCTCTTCGACGGATTTTGCTTCATCAATGACGCTGGCGGAAAGCGTTTGCGTGCCGCGCAGGACTTCGCCAACTACCGTTTCAATGGAATCCGAAGCGCGTTGCAAACGGCTGACAATATAACGAAGTTTGCGCGCCAGCCCGTCGAGGTTTAAGAGTAACTCTTTGCCTTCGCCCGCCAGGTCTTGGTGAAAGCCATTGACCGGAAAACCCAAATCGCCTTGGGCGATGCGCGCCAGGGTATCGAAGATGCGACGATCCAGCAGATGCGAAGTTTCGCCATTTGCGCGAGGCTGTGTATTGGTGTCTCGCCCCTTTTTTGATAGATGGCGGGGATTTTCCATAGTCAGTCTTTACGATGAAGTTTAATCGAGGCCGTCTTATCGTATATCTCCGAACCAAGCGCGTCAATTTTTATTTGGGGGGTTAAGGTCTTTAGAAGTACTGACAATCCAAATTTGAAAAACTAGAATCTAAAGCCACCATGCCAACAATTTTCACACATAGTGTTTTCGCTTTGGGCGCCGCGAAGCTGGCCATTCAGCAAGCCGACCGGCGCGTCCTGATTACGGCCAGCGTCCTTGCGGCGCTGCCCGACGCAGATGCCTTGTTGATGCGTTGGATTGCTTACGGCGATCCATTTGGACATCGCGGATTTACCCATTCCTTATTCTTCGCCCTGATCATCGGATGCGCTGTTGCCTTGCTCTTTGTAAAGATGCGCTGGAACGGTAAACGTCCGTTATGGTTTCTCGCCACCCTCTTTGCGCTGGTTACTGCGTCGCACGGTTTTTTTGACGCGATGACCACCGGCGGTCTCGGCGTCGCCTTCTTTGCGCCTTTCAATAATCGGCGATATTTCTTCCCCTATCGCCCGATTCCGGTTGCGCCGCTGTCGGCTGAAGGGCTGTTTACGGCCAGAGGCCTGAATCTCTTGCTCTGGGAATTTTTATTGATCTGGACCTTTGCGGCAGGGGCGGTCATCTGGCATCAACGCAATCCCCACAGAAAAATTGTCGCCGGGCTTTGTTGGGGCGTTTGTCTGTTGATGTGGTGGATAAAAAGCTGAAGAGGTGAGCCTGCATCAGAGGTCAAGGCTCGTAATGGAAGACCACCGGACTCTCACTCAAAGTTCAGCTTCCCCGCCGATCTAGCGGATGCAGCAGGTTCACGCGGATTTTTAATAGGCAGTTATCCGCGTTGATTGTGAAGGCCAAGTATCTGCATTGATCGAGAGGGTCAAGTATCCGCGTTGATCGGCACCATCGGCCCGATCAGCGGGGAAACCCCAAGATGCTCACCCGACTCTCGGATGTTCCGTGAGCCCACTCACCCCTACGACCCCGTCTCGCCGATTTTCCTGAACCCATCCTCAAAGAGCACCTCACCGAAGCGCAGCACAAGGGCTCTCGCTGCTGCCGGTAAAGCCCTTCGCCCTAGTGAAAACCTAGTTGTATTTTTTTCTCCTTGATGAATCCAAAAATCAACGCGTTGCGTAACGCAGGTGCATGAGGCAAATCCGCGCAAGTTTGGAAGAGCACTATTTCTCATTACTCCAGCACCCGGTTGCTTACGACTCCCAGCAACAATGGCTTGCCTGGCTGGACAGAATTGCGCAAGGCGATCAATCGGCGCTCAGTTCGCTTTATCAAGACATCAGTTCTATCGTCTTCGGGCTTATTTTATGTATCGTTGCCGACCGTTTGCTCGCCGAAGAGATTCTCCTTGAGGTATTCAAACAGGTGTGGAAAGAGGCTGCCGCTTACGATGCCAAAGCCATTGAACCGTTGGCTTGGATACTCGGTCTTGCACGACTGCGCGCTCTGGAATGCTTGCGCGCAGGTAAAACCCAATATCACACCACCCTGGCGCAAAACCTTTTATTCAGCGCTTCTCAAACTGAGCCCGAAAGACCCTCATTTATTGCTCAACAACAAAAGCGCGTCCGCGCCGCGCTCTTATCGCTCTCCGCGATTGAGCGTCAGGTCATTGAGCTTGCTTATTTCGGCGGACTCAGTGCGAGCGCCATCGCCACAAAATTAGAATTGCCCCAAAACATTGTTGAAAAACACCTCACATTCGCTATGATGCAGTTGCGCAACTTTCTCAATCCCAGCCTACAGGAGCAACTATGAACCATCATATTCCAGATGATGAGATGTCTTTGCAGGCGGCGCTCTATGCGTTTGGGGTACTTCCGGATGATGAAGCTCGCACCCTTCAACAACACCTGAACGAAGGTTGCGAGAATTGTTCGCGAGAAGTGCAAACCTTTCGCGCAGTGGCAGAGAAACTGGCGCTGAGCGTGGCGCCGGTCGCGCCACCCGCCGCCTTACATGACCGCTTGATGGCCCAGTTAAACGGAGAACCTTCGGCGTTGCCCGCTTTGACCTTGAGCCGGGAGGCGCTTGGGCATTCTTTGACCATCCGCGCGAATGAGGGCGAATGGATTGAGAAATGGGAAGGCGTTTTCATCAAACGCTTATTCAAAGATGAAGCCAAAGGCACAGTGACCACGTTGTACAAACTACAGCCCGGGGCCAGTATCCCCAAGCATCGTCACATCGGCGCTGAAGAGTGTCTGGTGCTTGAAGGCGATTATCACATCAACGGTGAAGTGCTGGGTGCGGGCGATTATCACTGCGCCTTGCCTGACAGTGTGGACGAATCGCTCTACACCATCGGAGGAACCATGTTTTTGATTGTCTCGCCGTCGCGCCATGCCGCCGTGTGAGCTTGGCGCGACCAGCTTGGCGTGACGGGCTTAGCGTGACGGGCTTAGCGCGCCCGAGAGGTTGCGAGAATTCTTTCGATAATTTCGGTCGTTGATACCCCTTCAATAAATGAGAGCGACAGAACTTTCCCGCCCGCCGCTTCTACCTCTTGGCGACCGACGATGGTATCAATTGTCCAATCACCGCCTTTGACTAAAACATCCGGCAAGAGTTCAGCAATCAACTGACGCGGGGTCTCTTCTTCAAAGATAGTCACATAATCTACGCAAGCCAGCGCCGCCATCACCTCGGCGCGTTCCGCTTGTTTAAGAATCGGCCGCCCTTCGCCTTTTAAGTGGCGCACCGACGCATCGCTATTTAGGGCCACTATCAAACAATCGCCGAGCCTTCGCGCTTGCTCCAGATAACGAATATGCCCCGGATGCAAGAGGTCAAAACATCCATTGGTGAACACCACGCGCAGACTGTCGGCGCAGAGACGCCGACGGACTTCAAGCAAGGCTGCTCTCTCCAGGACTTTTCCCATGATGAGGATTCTTATAGCACAGCAGCGGGTCTTTGCGCATGAAGAGAGGATGACATTAAAAGCCAACCTGAATCATCGAAAGCTGAACCGGCAGCGCGTCACAAGGCGAAACCTTAGGGGCCGGCGTCGCAACTTTAAGTGGCGTCTCAGGTAAAGCGCATGGGTTTACGGGTGTTTGACACCGCTTCGACCCTTTCTTTACGATTCTCCGCGTGCCATATGAACTCTTCATTGCGCTCCGTTATTTGAGAGCCAAACGTAAACAGGTAATGGTCTCAGTTATAACCTTCATCGCCGTCGCCGCGGTCGGCGCCGGCGTCGCCGCGTTAATCATTGTGCTGGCCATGATGACCGGTTTTCGCGAAGAGGTACAAAGCAAAATTCTATCCGGCACGGCGCACATCAACCTTCTTCCCAAAGACGGCAAGCCATTAGCGAATTATCGCGAGCTGGTCGAAAAGCTCAATCACTTGCCGCACATTCGCGCCGCCTCGCCAACGCTCTATCATCAGGTTTTAATGCAAGGCGCGAATGATTCAGGGGGCGCTATCTTAAAAGGCGTGGATATGAACGCGGCGCGCGCGGCGAATGAAGTCTTTCAGTTTATTAAATCAGGCGATGCGCAAAAGCTTGCCGAAAGCGAAACCGACCCGGAAACCGGCGCGCCGATTGATGCCATCATCATCGGACAGGAACTGGCGCAAAGCGTCGGCTTGAAAATCGGCGATGTGGCGACCGTGCTTTCACCGCAAGGTCATCTGACCCCCATGGGAATGTCGCCGCGTTATCGCGATTTTAAGGTGGTTGGTATTTTCGCATCGGGGCTTGCCGATTATGATGCGGTTTGGGCTTACATTTCACTCGAAGCAGCGGCGCGGCTGACCGGTTCAGAGCAGGTCGTGCAGATGATTCAACTCAAGGTTGATGATGTTGATGAAGTAAAGGCTATCGGGCGCGAGGTGCTGGCAGCCGTCGGTGATGAGTATGCGGTGCAGGATTGGCAGGAACTCAACGCGCCGGTCTACACGGCGCTCAGTTACGAAAAACTGCTCACCGGGGTGGCGCTTTTAATTGTTATTGGCATCGCGGCGCTCAACATTATCACGGTGTTGATTTTGATCGTCATGGAAAAGCAACGCGACATCGCGGTTTTGAAATCCATTGGCGCCACCAATCGCAGCGTGATGTGGGTGTTTATGTTGCAGGGTTTGTTGATTAGCGTGGTCGGGCTATTTTTCGGCATCCTGGCAGGCGCAGGTTTTTGCTATTTCGCCAATGCCAAACAACTCGTCAAGCTGCCATCCGGGGCTTATGCGCTCGATTACTTGCCGTTTCATCTTCACCCTTTTGATGTGATGATTGTCGCCCTGGTGACCGTGGTGATTGGCTTTCTTTCAACCATCTACCCTTCATTAAACGCCGCGCGAATCAATCCGGTGGAGGGCCTACGCTATGAGTGAGCCCGAAATCCAGATTTTTATCAACGCCGAAAACATCGCTAAGACCTATCGGTCAGGTGAAAATCGGGTGACGGTTTTTGAGGATTTGAGTTTACAGATTCGCGCCGGCGAGATGGTGGCGATTGTCGGCCCGTCGGGGGCCGGCAAATCTACTTTGCTACATCTGTTGGGCGGTCTGGACAGACCGACGAAAGGGAAGGTGAAAATTGGCGAATTTGACATCTCAAAATTTGCTGAGCTAGACTTAGCAAGGTTTCGTAATCAGGAAATCGGGTTCATTTTTCAGTTTCACTATTTGCTGCCGGAGTTTTCTGCGCTTGAAAATGTGCTGATGCCGCTTTTGGTAGCGCGGGTTTCAGCAAATCAGGCGCAAACGCGCGCCGCCGCGCTGTTGACGAGTCTGGGCCTGGCGAGCCGCGCAACCCATCGCCCGGGTGAACTTTCGGGCGGGGAACAAGCGCGCGTCGCGCTGGCAAGAGCCTTAATCAACCGCCCGCGTTTGCTTCTAGCCGACGAACCGACGGGCGACCTCGACAGCAAAACCAGTGAAAGTATTCATACGCTTCTCAAGGAGATTACTCAATCGCAGAAGTTGACCTCGGTTATTGTCACCCATAATGAAAAACTCGCGGCAATCTGTGACCGCGTACTTCACCTTGAGGATGGAAAACTAAAGCAGGACTGAGCGAATGAAAGGATGAAGGATGAAGTAGGAACGATGAAGGATTCAGCAATTCTTCTGTTCATCGTTCCGCGTTCCTACTTCATCGTTTCTTAATCTCAGTCCTCAGCACTACTTACAGCGGAATAATTATGTTTGAGAGATACACCGAGAAAGCCCGTCGCGTCATTTTTTTCGCCCGTTATGAAGCAAGTCAATTCGGCGCCAGTCATATCGAAGTCGAACACATCTTGCTCGGTTTGCTGCGCGAAGACAAACAACTGGCGCAAAAATTTTTCCGCTCTCCGCAAACCACCGTGGAAGCGATTCGCCGTCAGATTGAAGGCCACACGGTGCTGCGCGACAAACTTCCCGGTTCGATTGACCTGCCGCTTTCTGAATCCGCCAAGCGGGTGTTGAAATTCGCCGCCGAAGAGAGCGACCGCTTTCAAAATCGTCACATCGGTACGGAACATTTATTACTGGGCATTCTGCGCGAAGAGAAATCCCATGCCGCAGAGATTCTTTATGAGCGCGGCTTGCGCCTCAATCAAATTCGCGAAGACCTCATGCGTTCCCAACAATCGGAGCGCAGCGGCAATCAAAAACGCGAAACCCAACATCTGCATGAATTCAGTCGCGATTTAACCGAAGCGGCGCTCAATGACCAACTCGACCCGCTCATCGGACGCGAAGCCGAACTCGAACGCCTGGTGCAAATCCTTTGTCGTCGTACCAAGAATAACCCGGTGTTAATCGGCGAACCCGGGGTTGGCAAAACCGCCATTGTCGAAGGCCTGGCGCAACGCATTGTGGAAGGCGAAGTGCCGCCTTTTTTGCGCGAGAAACGCTTGCTGGCGCTGGACCTGTCGCTCATCGTTGCCGGAACCAAATATCGCGGACAATTTGAAGAGCGTTTGAAAAACATCATGAAGGAGCTGGCCGAAAATCCCCAGTACATCATCTTTATTGATGAAATGCATACGATTGTCGGTGCGGGTTCGGCCGAAGGGTCGCTGGATGCAGCAAACATTTTAAAACCGGCGTTATCACGCGGCGAGATTCAAGTCATCGGTTCAACGACGCCCGCCGAATTTCGCAAGACGATTGAAAAAGACCGTTCGCTTGAACGCCGCTTTCAATCGGTTAAAGTCACGCCGCCCGGTGAAGAAGAAGCGCTCAGAATTTTGCAAGGCATTCAGGAACGCTACGAAGCGTTTCATCAAGTACGATATTTACAGGATGCCGTTGAAGCGGCGGTTTACCAATCGCAACGCTACATCACCGATCGGTTTCTGCCCGATAAAGCCATTGACATACTGGATGAAGCGGGCGCGCGCGTGAAATTGCGCGCCGCCAATTTGCCGCCCGAAGTCGTCAAAAGTCAAAAAGAGTTGCGTCGCCATCAAATCAATTTTGAACGCGCCCAAGCTGACCGCGATTATGAGCGCGCGAAAATTTTCCGCCAGAAAGAGCTTGCCGAACGCGATAACCTGCGCAGTCTGCAAGATGTTTACAATGTCTCTTTGCAAGCGGTTCCTATGGTGCAGCGCGAAGATATCGAAGAAGTGATTTCGCGTTGGACCGGCATTCCTATTACCGCCTTGAAAGAAGAAGAGACGGCGAAATTGCTGCGCATTGAAGAGGAGTTGCACAAACGCATCATTAGCCAATCGCGCGCCATTTCGGCGCTGGCGCGCGCCATTCGGCGCAATCGTGCGGGATTGAAGAATCCCAATCGTCCGGTCGGTTCATTTCTGTTTCTCGGCCCGACCGGAGTTGGCAAAACCGAAGTCGCCCGCTCGCTCGCCGAATTTTTATTCGGCGCCGAACGCGCCTTGATTCGTTTCGATATGTCGGAATTTATGGAGAAACATTCGGTCGCCAAGTTGATTGGCAGCCCGCCCGGTTATGTGGGTCACGAAGAGGGCGGACAGATGACCGAAAAAATCAAGCGCAACCCTTATTCGGTTTTGTTGCTGGATGAAATCGAAAAGGCGCATCCCGATCTATTCAACATCATGTTGCAGGTTCTCGAAGACGGGGTGCTCACGGATTCGCACGGCAATGCGGTGGATTGCAAGAATGTCATTTTAATTATGACCTCCAATATCGGCGCGCGCTTTATTCAAAAGCGCGGGCATATGGGTTTTCAATCGTCGCAACAGGCCCAACAAACGATGATTGAAGAGGGGGTGATGCAAGCCGTCAAGCAGATCTTCAACCCGGAATTCATTAATCGTCTTGATGAACTGATTGTCTTTGAGCCGCTCACCGATAATGATTTATTTGAAATCGTCGGTTTGTTGGTCGCGCAAATGAACCGCACCTTGATTCGTCGCAAACTGCAGGTGCAACTGACGGATGAAGCGCGGCGCTGGATTGTTGAAAAGACCTGCGCTGACCGCGCCTATGGCGCGCGCCCCTTGCGCCGCGCGCTACAAAAGTATGTCGAAGACCCGCTTTCCGAGGCCTTGATTGCCGGGCGTTTCGGCGAGGCTTCGATTGTCGAGGTTTTTCTTGACGGCAATGAACTGAGCCATCGGTCGGTTGAATTGGAAGAATTGACTGAGCCGGCATTGGTCGAATAAGTCGCGCTCATCTTTCGCTATGCAAAAAGTTCTTTTGGTTTTGATTGGCGGCGCAACCGGCACCGGCTTCCGATTCGGTCTGGCGACCTTAATCAATGCGCTAATCAAACAGCCTTCTTTTCCCTATGCAACCTTCCTCATCAATCTAACCGGCAGCTTCGCCATTGGGTTGCTGGCCGAGTGGTTTTATGCAAAAGAGGTGGTCTCGCCCGATGTCAGGGTGGCCATCCTAACCGGCGTACTCGGCGGCTACACGACGTTTTCAAGCTTTTCAATTGAAACCTTCGGCTTGTTGCGCGATGGCAAGGTTTCAGCGGCTTTGATGTATGCGCTTGGCAGTGTGGTGCTGGGATTGTTGGCAACCTGGGGAGGTGTTCGTTTGGGGCAAAATTTCTAGCGCCGCATTGAGCAATCAACCGGTCCAGGCCACGGAAGTCATTCGGGGGTGAAGCCGCAAGCGGCCTCAGATATTTAAGAATAAAATTGGTCTTCGGAGAAGGCGGAAATGAGGAATGCAACAGAGCCGTCTTAGGTCGCTCAACCCGAAGATAAATCGTAGCTTGCCGATTAGCTGAGCCCGGGGAGCGTTGGCGAAAACTCAACGACCTGAAGCGCCATAGATAAATCATTTTTTCGGCACCTCAATAAATTGGCGCTATTCCGCATTTTTGTTACAATGTCGGGTCAAACCAGCGTTCTATTTTTGAGCGAAATAGCTTAGCCATCAAAAAACAGGGACGTGCTCAGTCGTTAAAAGTACAATTGTAATTACTCAATTACGACCTTTCGTGCTGATGGCTTGTTTCAATTTCGGGCAAATGAATAATTACACGGTTTGAAATAGACCACGAAAGAGTAGAGTTTTTCTTGGAGTGCAGTTTCAGATTATGAGCAAGCGAATTCTTTTATTGATAACCGGGCTTATTTTTTTGGCAGGCATCCTGCCAGTTTCCCAAAAGATAAAAACCCTTTTTCCAACCGCACAGGCACAAACTCAGGAAGTCTTAGTTGAGCAAGTCAACATTACGCGCAACCGGCGCATTCCTGAATCCACGATTCGCATATGGATTGGCACACGTGAAGGCGACAACTATAACCCTGCGCAACTTGACCGCGACGTGCGCACCATTTACGCGCAAGGTTATTTCGATGACGTCAAGGTCTTTGCAGAAGACGGCTCGCGCGGCGGCAAGATTGTCACCTTTGAAGTCCGCGAACGCCCGCTGCTCCTGGAAATCAAATACGTCGGCCTGAAATCCATTCAGCAATCAACGCTGCTCGAAGAGTTTCGCAAACGCCAGGTCGGGCTTTCCAAAGAATCACAGTATGACCCGGTCAAAGCCAAACGCGCCGCTGCCGTCATTAAAGAACTGCTGGCAAACGAAGGGCGTCCCGAAGCCAAAGTGGAAACCGTTACCGAACAGATATCTCAAACGGCAACCAGTTTGACCTTCAAGATTGATGAAGGGCCGCGTTTTCGCATTGCCGATATTGAATTCGAGGGCAATAACGTCTATTCGGATGGTGATCTGAAAAGCCGCATGAAGTTCGTCAAAGAGGTAGGCCTATTGACCACCTTCTCATCAAAAGACATCTATCACAAAGAAAAACTGCAAGTCGATTTAGATCGTTTGCGGGTGTTGACCTATGCCGATAACGGCTATTTGCAAACCCGATTTGGCGAACCGCGCGTCGAGCAGGCCGGCAAGGTTGGCACCTGGGTGCCGCTCTTTGGTCATAAAGGTCAAGGGTTGAAGATTGTTATTCCGGTGGTTGAAGGCCGCCAATATCGTACCGGGCAAATTAAAGTCGAAGACAATAAGGAATTCACCGAAGAACAGATTAAAACGATATTGAATGTGAAAGCCGGGGATGTCGTTAAAGGTTACAGCGTTGTTCATAAAGGCATCGAAAATCTCAAGAAATTGTACGGCACCCGCGGTTACATTCAATTTAATGCCGACTTCATACCGGAATTCAAAGACGACCCCAACGACCCGGCCAAGGGCACGGCGGATTTGACCTTCATTATGGACGAAGGCAAGCAATATACCCTGCGACGATTGGAATTCATTGGCAACACCTTCACCCGCGACAATGTTTTGCGCCGCGAAGTGTTGATGAATGAAGGCGAGCGTTACAACAAAGAGTTGTTTGATTACAGCTTGCTGCGCTTAAACCAATTGGGTTATTTCGATCAGGTCAAAGAAGAAGATGCCACGGTCAACACCAACGAGAAGGAAGGCTATGTTGACCTGACGATTAAAGTGCAGGAGAAAGGTCGCCAGCAAATCAGTTTCAATGGCGGCGTCTCAGGCATTGGCGGCTCGTTCATCGGTATTGATTATTCGACCAATAACCTGTTGGGCTATGGTGAAACGCTGTCGTTTCAAATTGCCGCCGGCAATCGGCAAAAAGTCTATTCGATAGGCTTCACGGAACCGTATTTGCGAGGTCGTCCTATCAGCATTGGATTCAATGTCTTTTATCAGGATTATCAATACTTCGGGCAAGGCTTCAATCAAACGATTGCCGACCCCAGATTCTTTGGTAATTTCGGTGGCGAATTTCTCTTCACGCAAAAGACCAAAGGGTTTTCGGTTTCCTCAAGCGCGCCGCTCAGCTATTTCACGCCGCGCTTTAGGTTGGGCCGATTTGTTCGGATGGGGCTGTCTTATACCTATCGCAACACCGATATTATTGATCCACCGGCGCTCACAGACGGTGACCCGTCAAACGATTTTCCGGTCAGCTTCAAGCAAAAAGGCGTCAGGCAATCAACCATTACGCCAACCATTTCCTATAACACGGTAAACTCATCACTGGACCCGAGCAACGGCACGGCCTTAACCATCGGCGCCTCGCTTTCAGGTAGCGTTTTGGGCGGCGATGTCAATACCATCGAACCAACCGCCGAATTTCGCTTCTTCCGTCCGTTCTTTGCCGGTAAAGAGCGCAATCTCGAACCGCAAAAAACCCGCACCCTCGGGCTTCGCGTCTTGTTCGGGCACATCAGTGCGTTCGGCGAGCGGTTTAATTCCAACTCGGTTTCATTCGTCGGCGGAACGCCGCTCTACGCCAGGTTCTTCCTTGGCGGCGAGCAAGACATTCGCGGCTACAATATCCGGTCTATTGCGCCGACCGCGCCTTTGGTTTCAACCTTCACGACGCGCGATGTTTTCGCGACCAATCTGGATGGCACAAGATTAAGGGTCAGAAGACCCAATCAGGCGACTCCGAACAGCATTGCGCCAAGCGTGCTCAATCAATTTGTGGTCAGCAATC
>JBIOWC010000677.1:0-13173 GCA_044868105.1 Blastocatellia bacterium | reverse complement strand
TCAGCAGTAATTGAATCTGTTTCGTGAGCGACCCGTGAAGGACTTCGCCGCGCAACACGGCTTGCGCCGCGTTGAAATTGATGGCGTCGCGCACTTGCGAGGTGCGAAATGATTTCGTGCAACCGAGAACATAGATGGCTTCAAGCCAATTGGTTTTTCCCTGCGCGTTGTCGCCATAGAAAATATTCAAGCCGGATGTGGTTTCGACGAAGCCGTCGAGGTTGCGAAAGCCGCTGGCTTCAATGCGCCTGAGTTGCATTTTTGCATGTTAGCATAGGAGAGGGGATGGGTTACAGGAGTATGCTCATTCAAGCCTTTGCTGTTGGATAACCTTGCGGCTCTTGTTTGCGTAGGATGATGAGCGTCCACAGGGTAATGAGTCCGAGTATGCTGCTCAGTAAAACCAGGCCATCAATACCCGCCCAGCCCGCAAACAGCCCACCGGTGACTGTGCCAATCAACTGTCCGACCCCGAGAAAGACCGAATAGAGTCCCATAATCGAACCCCTATCCTGGGTCTTCGATTCAGTCACATCGGCGAGATAAATCAAAGCGGCGGGCGTAAAGGCGCTAAGGGTCACGACACTAATCAGCAGAGCGGCCAGTAAGGGGTAATGAAACGGGCTGGCAAAGGAGGCCAGGTGATTTAAGGAATAGACGGAAAGTAAGGTGGCAAAAAGCCCAACGGTTGCGACCAGCATGATGCTGGTGCGTCGCCGACTGCCAATATAAAAACTCCAGCCCAATACCCCGGCCGAGAAGACAATGGCGAGAATGGCAAAGCCATTGCCGAAACGCTCAGGCGACACGTTGCCGGTAAGCAATTGTCCGGCAAATTGCCCCTTGCCGGTCATCAAGCGGTTGGCCGTATTTAACCACGCGCCAATGATTGAATTGATGCCCAGCCAGGCCGGAACGAATTTCCAGACTTGCGGCGCGCGTAAAGCATCCAGAAGGCGGTTCCAACTATGGTCGTGGCTCGGGGTCTGGCTCGGCGAGTTGCTAATTTCGCGTATCCCGCGCCAGAAGATTGCCAGGCAGAATAAATAGAGAATGGCATTGAGCGCAAAAGCCGGACTGACAAGATGAAGCCCCAGAAAAGTTTGCGGGGTTCCAAAAAACTTCCACAAATAGCCCGCCGCTACCGCGCCGATGGCGATGCCGCCGACCAGGGTGATTTCAAAAAGTCCCATCACACGGGCGCGCAGTTTTGGTCTTCCGACTGTTGCTTCGGAAATATAGCCCAGTGTCGAAGGGACGGAGCTGGCTGTTGATAAGCCTTCCAGCAAACGCGTAAAGACCAGTAGCCAGATGGCCGTGGTCAGCGACGTAATGACGACCGCAAGGGCTCCCAGTATCGGTCCGAGCAGGATAAAAAGTTTGCGCCCGTGGCGGTCGCTCATCGCCCCAAGAATCGGCGAACCTAAAAGCTCGGGAATGAAAAATGAGGCGGTGATAAAGGCCTGCATTGTATAAGAGATGGGGAAGTAATTGTCATTAATGGCGGTCAGATAGTATTGCAACATCTGCCCCATGGTTTGCGAAGACAGCCGTAAAATCAACGTTCCGATAACCACGGCAATGAGCGAGCGCACCAGAAAGCGCGGCAATTTGCTGAAATCGGCAGTGTCATGAACTTCGGGCGCGGTGACGATTGTTCGGCGCGGCGGTTCTTGAGCGGCTGTGTGAATCTGCGTATCCATCTAAACGGGAATCTCAGAAGGAATTAAGTGAGCCTTTTCAAAAGTAACAAAATGGCCGGTGGGTGTCCAGAAGGGCATTTTGGATTTTAGATTTTGGCTTTTGGATTAACACGGCTCGCGTTGCCTTTTTCAGTTTTCCGTAGCTAGAAAATTCATTGCCGATAACTCTTCAGCTAGCGGGGCAGTGGCCATCCCAAAGCCAAAATCTAAAAGCCAAAATCTCAATTCTCAATATAAACTTTCTTCATCTTCACCGGTGAAGATGGACGATTTTGGTTTTCCGGCGAAGTCGGAACGGAAGCGATTTTATCCACGACCTCCATTCCCGAAACCACCTGTCCGAACACCGTGTAATTGGGGGCCAGCATCTGGAAAGGACGGGTCTGATGCATGATGAAAAACTGGCTGGTCGCACTTTGCGGAAAGCCTTTGTTGGCCATCGCCACCATGCCGCGCGTATAGCCGCCTTTTTGATAGAGCGGGGTATTCAATTTAATTTCATTCGGCAGGCTTTTTCCATCCCAGGTTTCGCCGCCACTGCCATCGCCTTTCGGGTCGCCGCCTTGAATCATAAAGCCCGTGATGACGCGGTGAAATATCAAGCCGTTATAAAACCCTTTTTCCGCGAGTTTGATGAAATTCTCTGCGGTCTTTGGCGCATCGGCTTCCAGGAGTTCAAACTTAATCGTTCCGGCATCGGTTTCAAGCACGGCGATGCGGTTTTTACCATTTGCAGGAGGCGGCGTTGCGCTTTGATTGCTGTTTGCCTGATTGCTGTTTTGCGGTTGGGGTTTATCGCAAGCCGAGAGCAGAAATAGACCGACGATAACCAGGATGAGCAAGGTAGATTTTCTATTGAACAAGTTTATCGTTCCTCCAAAACCATAAAGCGGCTAGATGAGACCCTTACGCCTCATCTAGCCGCTGGTTAAACTTGCAGGTTGATTGTCGAGCGTAGCCTTTCGGCATCAACACGTCTTCCGCGTTTCGAGTTCGTTT
Organism: Blastocatellia bacterium; assembly: GCA_044868105.1. GTDB lineage: Bacteria > Acidobacteriota > Blastocatellia > UBA7656 > UBA7656 > JBFMDH01. The sequence goes on along the minus strand of JBIOWC010000677.1, from coordinate 10,471 downwards.
AGTTGCCAGCTTTTTTGGCAGCCATTTTCTTTTCGTAAGAGGCTTTGCATCCGGCGCAGCAGAAATAAACTTTTCGGCCATTCTCTTCAACCCAGAAATCTTTCGTGGTGATGGCTTCTTTTGACATCGGGCACAGCGCATTGGTCTTAATCGCTTCGCGGTCTTCTTTCGACATCTTGGCGACGAATTTCTCAGGGTCTTTCTTGAATTCATCTAAACAACCCTGACAACAAACATAGACATACTGGCCGTTATATTCGGTGCGGTATTGCGGATTGACTTTGCCGCCGCTTACCGGACATTCCTTATTGGTAACCGCCATTTTTTCTTCAGGCTTTTTTTCATCAGTCATTGCCGCGGGCGTCGCTTTGGCGACTTTCGTGGTGGTTGAAGCCTTTTTTACGGTGGTGGTTTTTTTCTTACTGTCGGCAATGGCCGCAAAAGCAAATACGGCAATCAGAAATATGGCAACGAAACTTTTACGCATGTGAAATTTTGCTCCTTGTAATGTGTTTTGATTCAGCCTTGAGCAGCCGCAGAGATTATAGCGCAGCAAGGAAACATTTTTGCAACCTGATTTTCAGAAGATTTTTTAATCGCCTCATCGCTTTGCCAGCTGAATCTGGTTGATGCGATGCGGGTCACTGCGGGTTGTTTATTCAATGAATATAAATTTCAAGGGCGCGGTTTTGTTGTTGCGGGTCGTAGATGACCGAGACAAAATCGCCTTCTTCCAATTCTGCGGCGGTGATGGTTTCGCCTTCGTGCGAACTTTCGGAAAGCAAGTTGAGTAACTCCTTATCGCCGGAACGATTCACGGCGCTACCGACTAAATCGGTTTCGCGGGCCAGCACCAGGACGGCCGTCGCGTCCTTCAACGGTTTGATGGTAATCCGTACCCACCCTTTACTGTAAGCCTCTTTTTTGACGACTTCGCCGCGCACCGCCAGAAGTTGTTTAACCGCTTGGGCGGTCGCTGATGAAGTCCTACCCAGCGGCACGGTCGCTCCGTGTATTGCAAGGCTTGGTTGAGGTGGTTGAAAAAAGAGGATGAGTGCCAATAAAAGGCTCGCTGGTGTTGCACGACTCCACATAAAGTTAAACGACCCGCTTTTGTTATTTCTGGAATTGTGGGAGAAATATGGGCTCCTTGCTATGCTACTATTGTCGCCACCCGCCTTCAAGCAATTTTACTCCAGCTTGCAACTCGTTCAGACAGTGTGTTAGACATTCAATGTATAAAATTCTTAAATTTATTGAGCTTGATATGAGAAGTGAGAGGATAATATGCGCGGTAAAATCGCTATCTTTATTGATGGAAATAATCTATTTCACGCCGCCAGGGCGGTGGGAGTCGAAATTGATTATGCGAAGCTTTTGAATTTTTTAAGAGGCGGTTCAGACCTGCTTCGAGCGTTTTTTTACACCGGTGTAGATGAACGGGCAGAGCGCCAGCAAGGCTTTCTGTTATGGATGCGACGCAACGGCTATCGGGTCGTCGAAAAAGAGTTGAAGACCTATGCCGATGGAACCAAGAAAGCCAACCTGGATGTTGAAATCGCGGTTGATATGTTGTCGCTGGCCGACAAATATGACACCGCCGTGCTGGTTTCGGGCGACGAAGATTTTGCCTATGCAATCAATGCAGTGGCTTATAAAGGCGTGCGCGTCGAACTGGCAGGATTTCGCAGCAACACCAGTCCGCGACTCATTGACGTTGCCGACCAGTTCATTGAACTCGATTCGCATGTTGACCAAATAACCAAAACCGAGCGTCATTATTATCATGGTCACAGCCAGCAACTGCAGCAACCCGGACAGAGCGGACAACTGTACCCGCCACAAGGGAACAGCGGTCAGCTTTACACCAACCATTTGAACAACGGGCATCAATCGCCGGTTACGCAGCCGCTGACCTCTGAACCCTTTCTGCGCTTAAATGCCGAATCGCGTTCGACCCGCATCGTTGAAGAAAATGATCGCGTGCGGGTGGTTGAAGAGACCCAGGAGGTTCGCGTCGTCGAAGACGGTCACCAGATTACGATTGTTGAACAATCGCGTGAGATTGATTTCGTCGAAGACACCGTACCGGATTTCGGCATCAATCGTCTGGAATCGCCGCTCAATCGCGTGACGGATGAAAATTAACCGGTAGTTTATGGCGCGGCAAATCAGAGTTGAAATTATTGGCCGGGACGATTTTTGGAGCCGGGCTTTTCACGTTGAATGGGAAGACCAGTTTCCCGCAAGAAAATTATCCAAAGATAGTGGCGGTTTTTTTCTGGTTGATGAAACGTGGCTTGCCGACCTGGAGCAAGTTGCCGCTCAGGTCTTTTGTAAAATCGTTCGGGCGCCGGAAAACCCTAGGCGTCGAGCCTGGATAAATTCTTTAATTCCCAATCGCAGTAAATTTTGAAAAATGATGAACGGAGGCAATAAAAATGGCAGACGACAAAAATGATGTGACGCGCCGAGACGCGATAAAAACCTTGGGCGGCGTGATTGCCACGCTTCCGGTTTTAGGTTCAGCCGCCAGCGCACAAAACAAAATGGCGCACGAGCACGCCAGTCACGCGCCGCAAACTTCAACCGCCGCTGCTAAACCTGAGCCTCTGAAATTTTTCACCCCGGAAGAGAATCGCGCCGTCGTTGAACTGAGCGAACGCATCATTCCGGCCGATGACCACAGCCCCGGCGCAAAAGCGGCCCGGGTCAGCGAATATATTGATTCTATCGTGAACATCTCAAACGAAGAAACCAAGAAGCTCTGGCGCGAAGGACTGGCGGCGGTCAATAAAATGAGCCGCGATAAATTCGGTAAAGAGATTGCCGATACCACTGAAACCCAACAAGTGGAGCTGCTGACCGCCATCAGCAAAAACGAATTTAAGCCGCAGACTATCGAAGAGAAATTCTTCAAAGAGATTAAATCGAGAACCATTGATGGCTATTACACCTCAGAGATTGGCATTAAAAAGGAATTGCAGTATCGCGGTAACACGTACCTTAAAGAGTTCACCGGCTGCACGCATCCTGAACATCAACAAGGTAATTGATGCGCTTTGCCCAAACCGGGTCATTCAATTTTTATCTATTCAGGTGATTCAATTTTATCTATTTAGAGGCTGATGGCGGCCAAGCTTGATAAGCCTCAGCCGAACTCGGCAAAAGTTTAAGGTTGTCCTCGGATTTGGTGGAGAGAACGGATTGGGCGGATTCTGTTTATCGGCATCAGCCGTCTTTTTCGCTTAATCCGAAATGAAACCGGCCTCGTTGATACCGAACCATTGTCATTATCGAAACCCGCCTGACCCGCATCAAGCCGCCGTCACTTCACTTTGCATTTAACCGCTTTTGTTGCGCGGTTGCGCCATTGAAATTATCCCTTGCCACTTGAAAGCTGGGGTTAATCTCCAGAGCTTGTGAAAAGGCATCTATCGCCTTTTGCGGGTCGCCTTTTCGCATCCACACAATGCCGATTTCATTGTACGCCAGATACATCAGCGGATTGATTTGCGTAGCCTTGTTTAGATTCTCCAACGCTTTATCCAGTTCACCTTTTTCAAGGTGTATCTCGGCCAGATAAAAATAGGCCGTGCCCAACCGGGGGTTGACTTCCAGAGCATGTGAAAAAGCCTGATAGGCCTCGTCAAACCGGCGATTTTCCGCCAGCAGCAAGCCCATCTCCAGATAAGCGGGATAATATTGCGGGTTGAGATTTACCGCTTCTTTGAAACTTGCCAGTGCCGCTTCAGGTTGCGCAGCGCTCACCTGACCTTTGGCATTGAGGTAATGGAAGTACCCATTCGTCGCGTCCAACTCAATCGCTTGATTCATTAACTCAAGCCCCTGATGGGCGCGCCCCTGTGCGATGGCTGCGGTTCCCGCCAGCGCATAAGTTTCCGCCGCGAAATTGTAGTTGTAGCTGAAATGGTCATATCGCCAGTTGGTCAAAATCGCCAGCAACACCAGCGCGCTCATAGCCAGCCAAACGGGTCGGGTATCTTTCTCCTTTACTTTTTCCCACAACCATACCAGAGCCGCCGCGGCAAAGAGCGTCAAGACCGGCAAGATGGATAAGCGGTATCGCGAGCTGTTCCAGTAAACCATTAACGAAATCAGGAGCGACGCGCCGAGCGCCAAAAGCAACCAGATTTCCCGCCACCTTCGGCGCGTCAAATATCCGCCGACAAGCGCCAGCGGCAAAAGCAGTCCATAGGGAAAACTGAACTGTCCGATGCGCCAAACCAACAGCCATAAGACCGGGCTGTATTGGCGATATGAATATATGTCGAAGGTCTCAGGCAATTCATAACCGTTGGCCAAGATGCGAACTTTGTAAAACAGACACCCCAAATAGCCCATTGGGTCGTTCGCCATAAACTCATAGGCTTTCCGATAGTAGTACATATCGTGGTTCGTGGTGTTGATTTCCGAAGCCGTGCCGTCGGCAAGCGGCATATCAATCAAGCTATGCCAGGAACTGAGCCGAATGCCAATCGTCTCTTTATAACCTGGATTATTGCCTTGATAAAAATTGATACCGCCGTTTGCCGGCAACGGTAAAAATTGTCCGGCGACTTTCGCATTGCGAGCGCCAACCAGCAACAGCGGCATACTCAAACTCATGGCAAATACCACAGCCGATAAAAAAATCTGTTTCAACGCCTTATCTTGACGGCGCGCTTTGAGCGCCAGAGCAAGGATGACAATCGCGGCAAAAGGCAAAATATCGGGTCGCGTCAGCGCCGCCAGCCCCATCACGATTCCGGCAAGCGTCCAGCGAATGGCCGAAGGGTCATCAAAAGCGCGAATCACCAGATAGAAGGCCAGCAAATAAGCAAATAAAATTAACGCCACGTTCAAGACTTCGCTGCTATAAAAAATCAACGGCCCGTAAAAGGCCCAGATAAGCGCGGCAATGCGTGCCTCTCGTTTCGTGAACAGCCGGCAGCCAAGCAGATAAATGAGGATGCAGGACAAACTGTTCAATAGAATTTGCACCAGGCGAACCACCAACAGTGAATTGCCAAACAGTTTGAATAGGGCTGCCAGAAACCAGCCGTAAAAGGGCGAATGATAATAAGGGCTGACCGCAGGGATTTCCCCCAAAGTGACCTGCGCATCGCGCACATAATCGGATGAATCAAGAATCGGCAGATTGAACATCGGACTCTGTTTAATCGCCGCCACGTGAATGAAGGCGAGGACTAAAGAGAGGGCCACCGTGACAACCAAAAACCGATGGTTGTTCCACATCGAACTTACGAGCTCTGTGCTTTTGGTTGCGGGTTTATCTTCATGACTTAAATCCATCTCAACTACGTCTTGTTCCATAGGTTTCCTCTGAACAGGCTATTTATCGTTGGCCATCACCTTGATGCAAACAGGGGGTAAAAAAGTGGGGTGTAAATTAGTTTATCGGGGTTTGCAGGACAGAACTTCTCCAGCTTAATTCAAAATTTGAACCGTGTCAGCACAAATATTGGCTTACGAGGTCAATAATTATTTTTTCGGCGCCAGCATCAATCGCTCTTTGGTATGCTGCAAAATCTTTTCCCGACTATATAGCAAGGGGAAATATTTGCCTTCGGTCCAGAGCGACAGTAAATCACCATAATGCGGGCTAAAGGGCTGCCCCGATTGGCCGGGCACATTGACAGCCACCGAATTATCCCAATTGCTCACATCTAAAATCTGCCGGTAAGATGCGCCCGCTGTTTGTTTGAAGCCCGCGCCGCCCGTCGCATTCACGGTGTTGGCATCGCCGCCGCGCCCGACCGTCGGCAAATCAAAAACGCTTCCGGCAATTTTGCCCGCCAGTTGATGTTTGAACTCGGCAACATGAAGCTCGCCCCAGCGCCAACTTTTCATATCTGCGCCCCATTGTTTGCGCACCTCGCTCAACGCTTCTTCCAGGCTTTTAACCAGTATCCCGTCGCGCGCCGCCTTGGCATTCGCGCCAAAGATTTTCGGGTCAGCGGTCTTTAAGGCCTCGACAATCTGCGGAACCGAGAAGCGCCCGCCAACCAGTCTCCAGTGTTCGGCGGGAACCAGCGGTTTGAAAATAGCTGGCCTCAGTTTTTCCAACCAGGTTTCAAAAAGCAGTGCCGCTGCAGACTCTTTTGCCATGGCGAAATTCCAATTCAAAAGCAACTCTGCAGCTTCGCGGGTTGCCACCGTCTCAATCTTTAAGCCCTTCAACAACGGCACAATGTCGCGCGCCACCAGCGAAATTTCATCGTGTTGCAAGCGTTTGAAATCTTCGAGGGTGAAATTTTTTCCGGCGCTTAAAACCTCTTGAATGCGACTGGCGCGAAAGGCCGGAGAAAACTCGAAATTCAAATCATGTTTATAGCCTGCCGGCAAAATATTGTGATTCGCCGTCGCGATAAATTGTTTTGCCGGGTTATAGGTTTGCGGCATTTCGGAAATCGGCAGAAATCCTTGCCATTCATACTGGCCATTGCCGGGCACGGGCAACAAGCCATTCCAATTCTTTCTGATGGGCGCCAGCCCCGCAGCCACCCAGCCGATATTGCCCTCGGTGTCGGCATAGACCAGATTTTCCGAAGGCACTTTCCAGCGTTCAAGCGCTTGCAGAAATTCCTGCCAGTTTTTTGCGCGATTCAGAGAGAGTGACGCGAGATAACCGGCGCTGCCCGGTTCGCTGCCGACCCAGCGGAGCGCATAGGCGCGATGGAGTTTCGCGTCTTCGTAAATGACCGCGCCGTGTCGCGTGAATTTGAGTTCCACCTCGGCATCCGGTCCGCCTTTGATTTTCAGGCGTTCGCGCTCAACCCGCATCTTCTCCCATTGGCCTTTGAAGCGGTATTCATTCGGGTTTTGCGGATTTACTTCTTCAACATACAAATCCTGTTGGTCAATGCCGACAATCGTAAACCCGAACCCGACACGCTCGTTGTGACCTGCGGCAATGCCCGGTATGGTCGGCTCGCCCGCGCCGATGACATTCCAGCCCGGCGCCACCAGGTGCGAGATATACCTGAGCGACGGCAATTGAATTGGACGATGCGGGTCGTTAGCTAAGAGGGGTTTGCCAGTCGCTGAAAGCTTGCCGCTGACGACCCAGTTGTTGCTGCCTTCGATGCGCTCAAAGGAAAGCGACGTGTTGGCGCCGGCAAGAATCTTCGCGTCAAAGCCGTTCAAATCTAAGCCATCGGGCACGGTGATTTTGGCTGGCGGGTCGGTGTCTAAAAGTTCAGCGGCTTTTTCGGCGCCAAAGAGTTTAACCACCTGAGCGCGCAGAATTTCACTCGACGCATTGCGCGTCATCACATAACCCGCCATTCGCGTCAGACAAACTTCCGGGGTCCAGAGTTCGGGTTGAATGCCGGTCAGTTGAAATTCAATCGGCAGCCGGTTGCGACTGGTTTCAATAAACGCGTTCACCCCTTTTACGAAAGATTCAATAATGCGGCGCGTATCCGGCGCATAGCTTTTCCATTCCGCTTCCATATCGCCGCGATAACGCATCAGCCGGGCAAAGCGGTCGCGTTCAAAGTAAGTCGGGCCGAGCACTTCGCTGAGTTTACCTTCGCCCGTTCTGCGCCAGATTTCCATCTGCCAGAGGCGGTCCTGCGCGGCGACAAAGCCTTGCGCAAAAAAGAGGTCTTCCTGAGACTCCGCAAAGATATGCGGCACGCCCCACTCGTCTCGTAAAACTTCTACGGGGCGGGCAAGCCCCGCGAGTTCAATCGTGCCTGAGGTCTGAGCGAGCACGGCGCGGGCGCGCGCTTCCAAATCAGCGGTTTCATTTGTCGCGCGGGATACGCCGGCAGCTGCGAGTTGAATGGCAAAGACCAAGCCGACCAGAAGAGCCAACATTTTTTTCATCAGGTGCGCCTCAAAGGTGAAATTTGTTTGTCCACTGAACGCTTTTTTGCAAGTCCGGTGAAGTGATACTATTGCGTTTCAATACGGTTGTGAAGCGCGGGACATACTTTTATCCCAACCCTCTATTCAAAGGACTACAAACTTTATGCATTACGAAGAGAATATACTTGGATTGATTGGCAAAACTCCTTTAGTCAAACTCAACAAATTAACCAGGGGAATTAAAGCCCTGGTGCTGGCAAAAATGGAATCCCATAATCCGGGCGGGTCAGTAAAAGACCGCATAGGGATTTCGATGATTGATGCCGCCGAACGCGACGGCAAGCTCAAACCCGGTGGCACCGTCGTTGAAGCCACCAGCGGCAATACGGGCATCGGGCTTGCTCTGACCTGTGCAGTGCGGGGTTACAAAGCGGTGTTTGTGATGACTGACAAATGTTCGGTTGAAAAGGTGCGTTACCTGAAAGCTCTGGGCGCCGATGTGGTTGTCGTGCCGGTGTCGGCCAAACCCGACTCGCCCGACCATTACATCAACACGGCGCGCCGCATCACCCAGGAAACCCCGAATGCATTATTTGTTTTTCAATACGGCAATCCGGCAAACCCCGAAGCCCATTACCTGACCACGGGGCCGGAACTCTGGGAACAGACTAACGGGCATATCACACATTTTGTCGCCGGCGTTGGCACCGGCGGCACCATCAGCGGCACCGGGCGCTATTTGAAAGAGAAAAACGCTGAGATTCGTATCGTCGGCGCCGACCCTTATGGTTCGGTCTTTAAGACCTTCAAAGAGACCGGCAAGTTAATGCAGGCGACTCCTTATCTGGTTGAAGGCATTGGGCAAGAGATTATTCCTGAAAACGTCCATATGAAATATATTGACGAAATTATTAATGTCACCGACCGCGATTCATTTCAAATGGCGCGCCGGCTGGGACGCGAAGAAGGCATCTTTTGCGGCGGCTCGACCGGCACCATCGCGGTTGCCGCTTTGCAGGTGGCGCACGATTTGCCAAAAGATGCGGTGGTGGTTTTCATCGTCTGCGATACCGGCGAGCGCTATTTGTCGAAATTCCTTTCCGATGAATGGATGAAAGAAAAACGCCTGCTGGTTCCCGAAAAGATGACCATTGGACTGTTGAATCAAACCAAACAGAACGAAGAGACGCCGCATCTGGTGTCGGTATCGCCCAATCATCTGGTTGGCGATGCGCTGCAGATGATGAATCAATATGGGCTGTCACAACTGCCTGTACTTGAAGATGGCAAGTCTGTGGGTTCATTGCGCGAAGGCAAAATGATGTCGAAGCTACTCAAGAATCGTGACCTCGTCAAATCGTCGGTCTCGGAAGTGATGGAGAAAGGTTTTCCGGTGGTTGATGAAGGGGTCAGCATCGAACATGCGGCGAAATATCTGAAAGACTCGCCGGCCATCCTGGTCGAAGAATACGGCCGCATTGTCGGCATCGTCACGCGCTACGATGTGTTGGGCGCGCAGTTGTAATCACTTCAAAACCCGCGCCGTAAATTTCCTTGGCACAAAAAAGCGTTGAGCTAACGTCTCGACGCTTTTCTTTTTGCGACCTTGGCGTTATTCAATGCTGAATTATTAACAGGCACGATAAGCAAGAATCACGATAAGGATGGCGAGGATAACCAGGGCGCCTTTCTGTTGTGCGGGAGTAAAGCTTGCAAAGTTCATAGCCTCGTGATTATGAAGGTTGGCCTTCAATAAGCAAATCAAAAAGACGATGGCTTGGTTTTTGCTTAATAATGCGTGTTTGAAAATTTTTTCAGGAGGCTCATTATGGCAGATGACAACACGTGCGACCATGAAGGCTGTAGTTGCTCGACAACGGAAAATTCAAGCTATTGTAGCCCACAATGCGAATCGGCGAGCAATTCAAACGCAACAACTCTAGCCTGTGAATGCGGACACGCGGGTTGCGCTGGAAAGATCAGCGCGGAGACGCAATACGCATAAAATATAGAAAAGGTATGGTCTGAACTTGATTGTACAAAATTCGACCATACCTTTGTCTTTCGACCGTACAGGTTGCAAATTTAATACAGCCTGGTTGAAGCAAATTAAGTAGGAGTCTGTGCGTGAAGGGCAAAAAGTCTCGCGCATTCCTTATCGTCTATTTTTTTCTCCCAGCCAACTAATCAACTCGCGTTTTTCATTGAAGAAAAAATAGATGGTGAGATCATAAACGGCGAATCCTTTGCGTTCGATTGCCGGGATGACGATGGAAATGAATCCTTGGCTTTCCGGTGCCATCGGCCTACTTTCTGAAGCTTCGTTATAATCCGAATGCTCGATATGGTGGGCGTCAAGAAAAGCCACCACCTGTGTAAGATGCATCCCCTTCACAATTCGCTCACTCAGTAATTGCTTGATGGTATTAAAGGTGTACTCTTGAAAACTGCCTTCGAGTTTTGAAGCCCGGAAGGTCTGCAACTGCTTCCATAAAATTGTCAGGCTGCCGTCTTCGTGGCGGCGAATGACGCGAAAAGCGACCAGCGTGTCCGACCCGTCATAGCCCAGGCTGGATAGGCGCAAACGATGATAGGGTTCGCTGGGGTACACCATAATGCCGTTTCTTTTATA
>JBIOWC010000676.1:0-14584 GCA_044868105.1 Blastocatellia bacterium | reverse complement strand
GAAGCTACTTCAGATTTCGGTAATGGGTCAGATTGAAAATAGGGGGATGAAATTATTTATCGTTAAAAGAACGGCGGTCTGTTGTCAGGGACAAGGTTAACTTCTGATGGGGCGGAAAAGACGGATGGCGAGTTATCCGCCCCAGCCGATGGCGCTTTATCCGCCTTTTCCGTCTAATCAGAAGATCACTGTTTACTTGTCCAGAGATCACTGTTTACTGGTCGTTGGGCGGGACTCTACTTGTTTAGCGCCAATCGAATACCAATCTATTTCATCCTGACCCACTACTCAAAGATTTCATCTCATCAAAGTGCGAAAAATAAAACAGGGCGAGATTAATCTCGCCCTGCTGAGGAACTCTGCCTTAAGCGCTTGATTCCTATTCGACCGCTTGCGCGATTTCAGGATTCAAGCCTTCCCATTTCTGCATATATTCGCGGCGTTCATTCTTCAAGCGCTCGACAATTTGATTGTACTCGTCTAAGCGATCTTGGGCTTCGTAAAGCTTGCGCGGTTGCAGGATGTCGGCGTCCTCATCCGTCATCTCGGGAAGGCTCACCGCAACCTGATAACCGAAGTCCGGGTCGGATTCCCAGACAATGGTATTTTCGGCAATGGCTTTGACGATGGCTGATGAGTGGCGTATGCGAACTTTCTTCGAGCGCTCGTCCGCGTCACCGCCGCCGACGCGTCCCGTATTCATCAAATAAACTTCCAGTGGCGAAGATTCCAAGAGTTCCCAGAAACGATTACCTTGTTCGGCATGTTTCAGCGGGAAGAAGGGGTTGGTTCCCGGCACCCGCAAAAACTTGCCGGCTTCGGCAGCCCCACCCGCCGAGGTGCCGCGCGTTTCGCCGAGCATGAAATAAGCCGCCGCCTGGGTGCGATCCAATTTGGCAACCCCGGGAATGATATTATCATTGCGATTTAAGATTAATAGGAAATCGGCAGTCTTCATCTCCCGTGCATCCAGCATGCCTTCAATGTCCTGCATGCGCACGACCGCGCGGCCGTTTTGCGTATAGCTGGTGTTGTAAAAATCGAGTTCGCCGGTTTCATTCTGCGAGACATTTTCAAGATAAGCGTGTCGGCGGGTGACGGCGCGATAAATAGTCGGCTCATCCGTTTCATTCAACCCGAAAGTCTTGGCGAAACAACCGTTTTCCGTGGCAAAGACTTTGCCGCCATGCATCAGCGCCACGAAATCGTCCTGCACCGGCGAAGAGTTGTTCTGTTTGGTAAAGGTCGTCGTGGTTTTGCCGGTGCCCGACAGCCCGATAATCAAACAAACTTTATTGGTGTCGCCAACCGGTATCACTTTGCAACCCGAATGCAAAGCCAGTCCGCCTTTGTCATAGACCAGCTTATTCCACATCCTGAGGCCACCCTTTTTCGATTCGCCGAAATAATCGCTATTGAAGACGCGGGTGATGCCGTTATCCAAATCAACGGCAATTAAACGGTCTGCCGGGTAGCCTTCCATTTTCAGGTTCGGCGTATAGATGACGGTTAAGGTCGGTTGAAAGTCGGCAAGTTCCAGGTCGCTTGCCGGATAATAAAGATGTTGCTGCATCGCTGCAACATTGGCGTTTGCTTTTTCAATAATCAAACGCGCCGCCACACGAAATTCAGGGTCATTGCCAATGAACCCATCCACGACAATCATCTCCTGATTGCGGATGTATGCGTCTTGAAGTTCGGATACTCGTTCGTATTCAGCCCGTGTGATGGTTTGCGAATCGTGATATTCAGGCGTATCGGTAACGACATAGGTTGACAATTTGGAACGCGAATCAACACGGGTTTGCGTGTTCGTGTTATCGTGAATCGTAATGCGAGTGTTAGGCATCTCCTCAGCTAATTCCCGCAGTCGTTCCGGCGAAGGATTCGCAATCACGCTTTTGGGTTCGACAGGCAGCCCCTTATATTTCGCATGTGGTGTACTCATGAAATTCCTCCTGAAGTATTCTGAAAGTGCTGAGATTCAATCATAACCAACGGTAACTTCACGGGCAATAGATATGAAGATTGACTAAAAACCTTGAAAAATCGGGCTTGAAGCATAACAACATAATTTCAGCGCTTCAAGTTTTCTAAAAGGCGGGAGTCGCAAAATTAGTTGGGATTCTCAACCAATATGGGGTGGCGGGTTGGTGAACTTGGTGCGAAACCCTCCATACTTAAATCCTGAAGAAGGAGGGTCGCCAAATTCACCAAGCTCACCATCGGATGGGTTGCAATTTAAGACCCGCGCTTAGGGGTTTCATCGGCCGTCAAAGTCTGGACACGGGTTTTCCATTGTGAACGCGGAATCCGTTTCAGCTCGGCCATCTCGGCCGCCACTTGAATCAATTTCCTCACCGGCGCGAGGATCGCGAATTCAACCTCCGCTTTGGGTTTTGCTGCCTGTTCGAGCATCGCCAGTTTTGCTTCGCGCCATCCGGCCGGCGGCACCGTTTCGCTGGCAAAATAGGATAACGCCTCAAGCCCCGCTGTCCCTATTGCTGAAAGGTCACGCGGCAACTCTTTGGCTTCAAAGAGAGCCGGCGATTTAGCCATCATCGTATCAAGCGCCGGAGAGACATCGCGCCAACGGGTGAGAATGGCCTTGAGGCTTTCCTGATTGCGCCCAAAGCTCGGCGAATCTGCCAACAGTCCGTCAACCAGGGCTGCAAATTGTCGCCCCGCCTGACTATCGGCGCGCGCCGCATCAATCAATCGCGTCAACGGTCCAAGCATGGTCATCGGATGGGCTCTGCTGCGATGGTATTCCTTGACCGGTTCAACCACCGAGACCAGCGTTTTAAGCGGCGCAATCTCTCGGGTTCGAGCCAGGCGTCTGAGCAACACATCCACGTTTCTTTCATGCGTCAGCCCCAACTCTTCCAATTGTAAACTGATGACCTCGAGCCGCCTGTACATATCTTCTACGTCCGTGACTTCACGCGGCGACCATAGCCTTTCGGCAATGGCGGCCGTGCGCGGCCAGATACGCGAATCGATGGTATCGGGACTGACCCACTCGCCCCACATGGTGGCTTCGCCGCCCAGGATGCGCGACAACTCTTCTTGGCTCAGGTTGCTGTTGGCCGGAACCGGGTCAGCCTTGTAGTGCTGCCACGTTGGGTACATCAAATCAATGTAATAGCCCGCAGATAAAATGCCGTAGTAACCTTTGCGCGCCCCTTCAGCCAGTGAAGCCGCGCCGCGCCACGAATGAATGACAATGTTTTTGGGGAGGTCGGGGTGAAGAATTTCATCCCAGCCAATCATGCGTTTGCCAAGCTTTTGAAAAATTTTTGCGATGCGCTGATTGAAGTAAGCTTGCAGGGCGTGATTGTCCTTGAGGCCATTGGCTTTCATATAAGCCTGAATCTGCGGGTTCTTATTCCACTGATGCCCTTCGTTTTCATCGCCGCCGATGTGCATATAGGCATCGGGAAAGAGCGCCGCCATCTCTGTAAAAAAGCCTTCGAGGAATTTATAAACGTCCTCACGCGTCGGGTCGAGCGCCGGTTCAAAGATGCCGTTTTTGCGCTCTATTTGATAGGGCCCCGGCGCGCTGCCAAGTTCGGGATGACTGACCAACCAGCTTGTCGCATGACCGGGCAAATCAAATTCCGGCATCACGCGAATGCCGCGCTCCCGCGCATAAGCGATGACTTCGCGCACTTGCTCCTGGGTGTAAAACAGCCCATCGCTTCCCATTTGATGCAGACGCGGATAACGTTTTGATTCGACGCGAAAGCCTTGATCTTCGGTCAGGTGCCAGTGCAGGACATTCAATTTCACGGCGGCCATGCCATCGAGATTGCGCTTGATCACTTCGACGGGTTCAAAGTGACGACCGACATCAATGAGCAGCCCGCGCCAGGGAAAACGCGGTTTGTCCTGAATGTTCACCGCCGGTATGAAATAGCCCTCGCTGTCACTGTCGAGCAGTTGTAAAAAGGTTTCCAGTCCGCGAATTGCTCCGACCACGGTAGGCGCTTTCAAAAGCGTTTGTCGGTCGGAAGATTCGATTGCGTAGGATTCATCTTCTTCAAGCGCCGGAACCGGTTTGCCGGCCGTCTGGCATTGAATGACCAGCCTGGCGGCCTTCGCATCCGCAGGCGCCAGGCGCGAAAATTCAAATCCCGTTCGGCCTTCCAACCGGCGCGCCATGCGGAAGATCGCGCCTTGTAATCGTTCGTCCGTGAAGCCTTCTGTGGCGACCGTAAAAGAGGCATCAATGTTTAGCCGCCCGGTCTGCAGTTGAACCGATGCGGGCACCGGCATCAGCCTGAGAGAGCTTGCGGCGGTCTGAGATGAATCCGTTTGTTGCGCCGGTACATTGAGCGCGATGAGAAGCAAAAGAGCACTGACGACCATTCTGTTTTTCATTTGTTCCTCAGTAGGTTTAAATTTTTACTTAGACGGTTTTCGTTACCTTTGCCAGCGAGCGCGGACTATCCGGGCTTATGCCTTTGGCCTTGGCCAGCAGCGCCGCAAATAATTGCGCCGGGATAATGTAAGGAATCGGCGTCAGCCTTTCGGCGATACGAGAAGGAATGGTCAGCGCGCGTGTCGCATGTTTTAAGGCTGACGGCTCGCTCGAAATCACCACCGTCTCGGCGCCCAGTTTTGTCAATTTTCCTAACAAATCCTGCATTCCCGATAAGGTCTTTCCCGGCGGTGCAAATAAAAATGCCGGAAATCCGCGCTCGACCATGGCGATCGGCCCGTGCAGAAAATCGGCTGATGAAAAGCGCTCCGCGACGACATAACAGGTTTCCATTAACTTAATCGCGAACTCATAGGCGTTGGCATAATTCAAGCCGCGGCCGACCACGACGCACTGATTCATAAAAGCGTAGCGTTCGACCATGGTTTCGATTTCCGGGCGCAGGGCCAGCGACTCGGCGGCGAGTTGCGGCAAGCGTTCAACTTCCGAAAATCCCTGCTTGCCATTGAGTGCCGCCGCCAGCATATGAAAGATAATCAATTGCCCGGTGTAGGTTTTCGTCGCCGCGACGCTGCGTTCGCGTCCCGCATGAATTAAAAAAGTTTCGTCGGCGATGTCGGTCATCGCCGACCCCGCTTCGTTGGTGATGGCGATGGTCCGCGCGCCGCTTCGTTTTGAGTTTTCCAAAACTATATTAACATCCGTGCCTTCGCCGGATTGCGAAATGCCAATGACCAGGGTGTTTTCAAGACGCATTCGGGTTTGGTAGAGCGTGTGGACGCCGGGCGCGGCCAGCGATACCGGAATCCCGGTGCTGATTTCCAAGAGATAACGCCCGAAAAGCGCCGCGTTGTCGGAACTGCCGCGCGCCACTAAAACAATTAAATGCGGCAGACGCTTTTCGATAGATTCGGCGAAACGTTTGATGCGTTTACCTTCGCGCTTAATGGTGCGCTCAAGCGCGGTTGGTTGTTGCTGAATTTCTGCGAGCATCAATGACATGAATTTAGTATTTACCTCTTAACATAAATTTCACCTCCGGCTATTTCAGGGCCGCGCGATTGAAGGCTTTCTGTTCAACCAGGCCTTGGCCTTCTTTAACAGTGATGAGCTGATTGACCGCCAGGCCTGCAAATTTTTCAACCGCGCCGCTTGGCCAACGAATTTCCAACAGGTCTATCTTCGTTCTTTTCTCAAGTCCGAAATGCAAGCGCATATCGTTATGCGAAATGTAACTGGCGCCGCTGCGCACCTCGTCTGTCTGCACGAGGTCGCCGCTGACGACTTTGACGCGCGCGCCAAGGCCGTCGCGACTCTTGGCGCCAATCGTTTTAATGATGACGGAATGATTGGCATTGCCGCCGTCATTCAAGAGCAGTTGCGGCGCGCCATCCAGGTCGTTGACCACAACGTCAACATCCCCGTCATTATCCAAATCACCGAAGGCGACGCCGCGACTGACGCGCTTTTCTAGGAGCGCATCACCCAACTGCGCGGCGATTTCCGTAAATGTGCCATTGCGATTGTTCTTATAAAACATCTTGCGCTGGCGATAACCGGCATCCAGATTCGCCTGGTCAACCTGTGGATAGACATGCCCATTGGCAATAAATAGATCGAGCCAGCCGTCATTGTCATAATCGAAAAACTTGGTCCCCCAACTGACAAAGGGCTGGTTGATAAAGCCCGCCGCGTATGAAACATCTGTAAAAAGATTGCTTCCGGTGGCGCGATAGAGCACGTTGTATTCTTGAGAAAAATTCGTGGCAAAAATATCGAGCTTCCCGTCATGGTCAAAGTCGCCAACCGTGACCCCCATACAGGCCTGTTCGCTGCCGTTTTCATTGACCGCCGCCCCGGATACGAAGCCGATGTCTTTGAACGTGCCGTTGCCGTTATTGTGATAGAGAAAATTAGGCGTGGCATCATTAGCGACAAAGATATCCATCCAGCCGTCACCATCGAAATCGCTGCACGCCACCCCCAGCCCATAATAACCATGGGTATCGGCTACGCCCGCTTTAGCCGAAACATCTGTAAAGGTGCCGTTGCCATTGTTGCGATAGAGCGTATCGCCAGCCCCCGGAAGCCCTCTGGGCCCGCATTGCACCGCGATGCCGCGATACTGACAAGGCTTGCCTTTGCCGAATTCGGGCAGGTTGTTGACATCAAAATCTACATAGTTCGAGACGAATAAATCGAGATTCCCGTCATTATCATAATCCACAAAAGCGGCGCCGGTTGACCAGCGCGGGTCGCCTACGCCAGCCGCCCGGGTGACATCCGTAAAGGTGCCGTCGCCGTTGTTTTTGAAGAGATGATTGGCGCCCAGACAGGTGACATACAAATCATCAAAGCCATCGTTGTTGTAATCTCCCGCACACACGCCCATCCCCCAACCGACATCGCCGACCCCGGCTTTCGCCGTCACATTCGTAAACGTGCCATTGCCATTGTTGCGATAGAGTTCGCTCTGCGGTTTGGTTGCCGACTTCAACAAATCCAGGGTCAGCGCGTTGACGAAATAAATATCAACCCAGCCATCATTATCATAATCAAACAGCGCCACGCCGCCGCTCATAGATTCAACGATATATTTTTTCTCAGGTGATGAAACATGCTTGAAAGTGATACCGGCTTTGGCGGTGATGTCCGTAAACCGGATGCCCCCGCCTGCGGCGCGCGCCGATGACAAGACCAGGAGTAAGAAAATGATCACGGAAAAATTTCTACCAGGATGCAAAGTCCACCACCTTTAAGGGTTCGCCCGATTGCGCTCTTTCTCTTTGAGCAGTTTGTATAAATCAAAACATTTCTGCGCCTCGGCGGCGCGCCCGGCAGCCGTGTAGGCGCGCCCGAGTTGATATTGAATATGCGGTTTGTCGGGGCTCACTTTCGCCGCCGCTTCAAGGTGCTCAATCGCGCCGCGCGCGTCACCCTGTTGCAAGAGCGCTTTGCCAAGTTCAAAGCGCGCCTCTGCATAATCGGGGTTCACCGCAATCACCTGGCGCATCAATTGCACACCGCGTTCGGTCTGCGCGCTCGACAGCAAAACAAAGCCCAGATGGTATTTTGCCTGAATATCTCTGGGGTTGATTGCGAGTTCCGCTTCAAACTCCCGCGCCGCTTCGTCAAACTTACCCTGTTTGACATAAATCATTCCCGCATAGAAATGCGCCATCAAAACTTTACTGTCCAGGGTGATGGCTTTATTTAATTCTTCGAGCGCTTTCGCGTCATCATTCTGCGCATAATGCGCCTGACTGAACAACAGGTGAATCTGCGGACTATCGCCGCTCATCTTGAGCATGCGCTCGATAATTTCGTTGGCTTCTTCGACGCGATTCTGTTTAAGCAACGCCAGACTGAGGGTGTAATACAGCCCGATATTCGCGGGTTTTGCCGGAATCACTTCGCGCAAAAGCGTTACGGCTTTGGCGAAGTCATCGGTTAAGAAATAGCACATGCCCAAAAGGTGTTTGGCGGTTAAATTGGTCGCCGTGATTTGCAGTTCCGCTTCAAGCGCCGGAATCGCCGCTTTGTATAACTCGGCTTTATAACAGGCCAGCCCCAGGTTGTAATGAATATCGCGCAGGCCGGCATCCCACTGCAAAGCGGCGCGGAATTGTTCGGCGGCGGCGCGAAAATTCTGGCGTTCGGCTTCCAGGAGCCCCATCTGGTTATGAATTTTGGCGACCGCCTGAGTGTAGAAAGTTTCCGGCTCTTTAAATCGCTCTTTCACCCTGGCATCGGGCGCATTGACAGCGGCGGCCAGAAGTTCTTCGGCCGGCGCGCCTTTATAGGATTCAAATTTCATGTAGGCTTCGGTCTTGGCGCGGTCCGTCGCCAGCGACTGCGCTTTTAACTCTTTGGCGAGTTGCAACTGCCGCTCTCCGTCTTCAAGACGACCCAGGCGAACCAGCGATTTACCGAACAGAAAATGGGCTTCTGCGGCTTGCGGACTGCTCTTATCTAAATCGGGATTGAGCGTCAGACATTTTTCAAATGCTGCAACGGCTTTATCAAATTGCCCAAGTCCGTGGTAGGCATTGCCGAGAAAAAGAAATACCTCAGGGTTTTGCGGGCGCAGGCGCGCCGCTTTTTCCAGCAACCCCGCTCCCTCTTCGTACTGCCGTTCAATGACGCAGACGACGCCGAGGTTATAAATCGCCAGAAAGGTTTCGGGGTAGGTTGCCAGTTCGATTCTGAATTCGGCGGCCGCTTCTTTGAGTTTCAGGGTGCCGTCTTTCAGTAAATAAGAGAGCCCCAGGCAATAATGCGCCCCGGGGTGTTGGGGACTGAGGGCGATGGTTTTTTTAAATTCGTCAATCGCGTCGTCCAGATAATCGGTTTCGCGATAAGCCCGGCCAAAGAGAATATGGATTTCGGGTTTATTCCCGCGCGCTTGCAACAACCGATTGAAGATTTGCCGCGCTGAAGCGGGCTCTTTCTTTTTCAAGTAGGCGAGCGCCAGCGTATAGCTAATATCAAAATCGGCGGGCGCCAGCCGCAGTGCCGTATTGAGTTCGGCGACCGACTCGGCGAATTGACGCAACATGAAATAGACTTTGCCGAGCAGGTGATGCGCCGCCTGATTGCGGGCGTCGCTTGCTAAGACTCGCTTGAGCGGCGCAATCGCTTCTCCGTATTGTTGGGTGTAAAAATAGGCCGTCGCCTGGTCAATCAAAAGCGCCGGGCTTGCGGTTTCATCAATCGCCGATTGCTCAAATGCTTTGACGGCTTTTTGGTACTCGCCTTCGGCCAGAAAAATTTTTCCCAACTGGCGATAGCCCTCGCCAAGCGCCGTTTGATATTCCCTGGCCGCCGCCTCCGGTTTTCCGGCGGTTTGAAAATCCTGCGCCGCTTTGTAATGTCTCAACAGAGTATCGCCAGGAGCCTGAAAAGCTACTGTGAGAAATAAAAGCGGAAAGAAGGCCAATGAAGAGAACATACCATTACCTATTGTTATGCTTTAAACATCTACGAACACGTCAGTCGGTGCGCCGGTGGTTTATGTCAGACACCGAAAGGTTGACTAGCGGGACACCTTGCTCAATCTATCAGCGTTTTTCTTGAGGTTGCCGCTCAGTTCAATAATGTTGAGCAAATCATCACCGGCTTTCGCCGATTGCTCAACATCGGTTAAGCCGGGATTTTTGAGAATCGGATTTTCAATAAAACTCACAATCCGATTACACAGCCGCACGAGCGCCGGTTTCATCTCTTCGCTACTGAATTCCAGCGGTTTTTCTTGAAGCTTGTCTTTGTTCTCGGAAACTGGCGGCATCAAGTACGTCTTCAACCGATTGGCGCGCTCGTTTATCTCGCCCACGCTTTCGGAAATAGCGCTGAAATCCAGGGGTTTGCCGGCCAACAGCGCGCGCACTATTTCGTTGCGAACAATTTGAATGCGCTTGAAATCTTCCTTCACTTTTTCAATCGCCGCTTCCAGACGTTTCGGGTCAACCTTCTCGGCGGCAATCCCCGTGTCGGTTTTGCGCAACATGGTTTCGCGAACTTCGGTGCGGCGCATTTCGCCCTTTAAGTCAGGACTGCCGGGCGGGGGTCCGGGACGTTGAGCGACCGCGGTATTGGCCAACCCGATGACCAGAAAAATAGAAGCATTCAGACAGAAAGCGACAGGTCGAAAGAACCGGGATTGCTGATTCTTCATAGCCAATCTCCTTTCGCGCATTTTCTGTCTTAGGATGCCAGAGCGAAAAGCAGATGTAAAATTTGCTCTCTGTTTATTTTCCCGCGTTCAACCGAACGGCGGGGCAATCTACAGGTTACTTCGCACTCTTCGTCCCGCTTTTGGCCAACCCTTCACCTTCTATCACTTTGATATAGGCATTCACCGGCAAATTCGTCAGCCTATCGACCTGCCCGCTTGGCCAGTTGATTTCCAGCGCCTCAACCTTCGTCGCCGGGCCCAGTCCGAGCACTTCGCGAGGGTCGTGTGAAGCCAAAAAACTTCCGCCGGCGGTTTTCAAACGGCTGCGTTTTACCCCGCCGGCTTGCCAGGTAATGCGTGCGCCAACAGCTGCCGGGTTGCTCCTGGTCGCTACCAGCTCAAGACCCAGCCAGTGATAACGATGGCCTGTGTTACGAAGGAGCAAAGGGGCTTCGCCATTATTGGCGACGAGCGCGTCAAGGTCGCCGTCATTGTCATAATCGCCAATCGCCAACCCCCGCCCTGAAAAATTTTTTGCAAACGCCGCGCCCGACTCCCGGCTGACGTTTTTGAATGTCCGTCCGCTATTCTCGAACAACAGCAACGGCTCTTTATACTTGACGCGCGACGAGCGCATCTCGACGGTGTCTTCCGGATGACCGTTTACCAGCAAGAGGTCTGCATCGCCATCGTTATCATAATCGAAAAACCTCAGCCCCCAGCCGCTCAACAACTGCGTGGCGGGCGCGATTTCCCCGGGTTCATCCGTGAAGGTTAAATCTTTGCCGTTGCGATAGAGACTGAAAAATTCAAAATCTATATTGGCAACAAAGAGGTCTTGCCAGCCGTCGCCATCCACATCCGCTGCATCGACGCCCATTCCTGAACGCGCCGTGCCGGATTCGCCGTAAGCGACGCCGGCTGCCAGTCCCACATCGGCAAATTTTCCGCCGCCTTTATTGATAAGTAGAAAATTGGGCAACGTATCGTTGGCGACAAACAAATCCATCAGCCCGTCATTATTGACATCGGTGGCGACGGCGCCGAAGGATTTCCCTGGCAAAGCCAAAATTCCTGAGGCTTTGCTTACATCGGTGAAGGTCGCGTTGCCGTTATTATGAAAGAGCTGACTCGGCGCGGGCTTAAAAAAGCGCGGCACACAATAGTTCCTGCGCCCCTGAGCGTCAGGCGGGCACAGAGCGGCCTGCGATTTATCGTACTGCACAAACTTGGCAACGAAGAGGTCGAGTTTGCCGTCATTGTCATAATCAAACCAGACCGCGCAAGTTGACCAACCGGAGGTTGCCAGGCCTGCCTTTTCCGTCACCTCGGTGAAGGTGCCATTGCCGTTGTTGCGATAGAGCGTGTTGCGCCCGTAGGCGGTAACATACAAATCCTGCCAGCCATCGCCATCGAAATCCGCCGCCGCGACTCCCATACCGAAGCCGCCGCCCGCGACTCCGGCTTTATCCGTCACCTCGGTGAAGGTGCCATTGCGGTTATTGTGATAGAGCGCGTTTTTAAGCGGCACCGTCGGCGTATAAAAATCTGCTGTCCCGCTATTGACCAGATAAATATCCATCCAGCCATCATTGTCATAATCGAAAAAAGCGCACCCGCCGCCGATGGTTTCAGGCAAGTAGCGTTCAGATGAATGAGCATTCTGGTGAACCCAGCTGATGCCGCTCGCCTGGGCTGACACTTCTTCAAATATCACTCGGCCGTTTACCGGCCCGGCGGTTTGCTGAGCGCTGGAAGCGAACGGCAAACCGAAAGCCAGGGTATGAATGATAAAGATGATGGACGCGTTTCGCTTCACGCTGAATCAATGCCCTCCGTTTTGCTTTGCCAGTTGATTGTCGCAAAGCAGCACAACCTCTTCATCGTGGCATGATGGTAAAGGCTGACTGTTGCGTCACCAGTTTATGAGTAACCATATCTCTGGCTTCAATCTTGGCCACGTAGTTGCCAGCCGCCAGCCCCGCCAGCTTGAGGTATTTTGCGAATACTAAATGGGGTACCGGCGCCGTCTGTATCTCGGTCAAGACATAATCTATGGGCTTGACGACGACCGCGCCGTCTTTGGTCACGGTGAGCGTTACGCGCACCAACGGCTTATGGGTTTCCGTGTTCAAGGCGGCCTGATAAAGCTCAAAGAAGATGATTAAGTTATCCGTTGCGCGAAACACGCGGCTCGCCGACGGGCGTATCTGAACGCCACTTTGATTGAACACATCGGTGGACGGTTTGCCGGTCGCCGCAGGGTTTGAAGCGAGCGCCAGCCGACTGAGCGCCACCCCGGAAATCGCAAATTCATCACTGACATTAGGCAAATCAAGTTGCGCTTTTCGTGCCGTTATCTTACCCGACAATCTATCTCTGACGATGAGGTCAATCTGGTAAACGCCCGGCGTAAGCTCCATATCCTGCCGGTAAAAAATGTTGTTGCTCACGATGCTCTGGAATTGGTCGGCCGCCAGCGCGACCTGAAAACTGCCGCCCAGCTTTGAAATAATCTTTTCCGGCATTTCACGGATGACGCCTAAAACATCGAGTTGCAAATATTGCTGCTCGCCTTTGCGGTCGAACTTCACCGCGCCTGGCGGGATCTCAATTGCCAGAGGTACAACATAGCGTCCTTCAGAAGTTCTGAACGGACTGAGTTCGATAAACAAAGGAAGCGCCGAATTATTTTCATTCTCAGCAAAGCGCGCCAACAATTTTTTATCTTCAACAGAAAGCAGAACGAGGTCATCATTACCGATGGCATAATACCCGGCTCGCGTCGTGGCGTGCATATCCGGCTGGCGAACTTCAATCTTCAATTTGCGGAAACTGCCGTCAACATTCGTATCGGTGCTGTAATAAGCCAGCGTATAGCGCGCGCGAATCTCCTGGTCTATGCGTTCCAATCCTCGGCCAATGTCATTGTTGCCTTTGATGAATTCGCCGCCGGTATCGCCAGAGATGCGATAGAGAATATCCTGTTCGCGCTTGACCCCTTCGTGACGCACATTGTCAAACACGCTCTCGCCGCCAATGGCTTTGCTCCGACCTTCGGGACTCCCGGTTGCCGCCACCCCGCCGAGCGCTCCGCTTGACACAAAGGCGCCCGATTGCGGGTCGCCTCCGGCCAGTCCCGTTGAATCAATGATGTAGATGGCAACATTCGCCCGATTCGCTAAATCAATGGTGCTTTGCACCTGCCAGTCTAAAATCGCCGAGGTGATGAAGCCTTGCGAAAATAAGACGACGGTCTTTTTGCCGGCTATGGTGCGTTGCGCTTCGCAGATTGCCGCGAGCGCCGCCAGGATAGGGCGCGCCTGTTGCACGCTCAGTTGGGCGCGCAGCTTAATGAATTGTTCAAGGGCGCGTGAGGCAATCATCGTTCGGGCGGCCGCCGAACCTTGCGCAGCGGCGGCCGGCGATTGCGGAAGATTCACGCCCGCCGACCCGTTTAATTCATCTCTCAGCCGGGCAATCTGTTCGGCTGTATCGCGGCGTTCAAAATTTCGATTTGCAGCGGTCAAGGTATAGGCCTTTTCAACGGCGGCAATCAATTTCGCTTTGTCCTGGGTGAAGGATTGCAGAAGCTGCAAATCCTGGCCGACGCCGAAGACCGCAACCGTGTCGGTGTCGGCGATGCGCTCGCGAATATATTTAATTGTGCCTTCACGCACCGCTTTTAAATTGCCCAGTTCGGTCGTCTGCCCATCAATGACCAGCGATAAAATGTTTGCCGGAGCGCCGCTTGCGGGAATCGCTTTGGGTTGCGTTGGGGTTGGCAGAGGCGCCTCTTTGCCGGTAGCCAGAGGCGGGTCAAAGAACTCGACCTTCTGTTGTACGCCATTTTCAAAGACCGTGAAATCTTCGGCTTTTAACTCCGTCACATACTTGCCTTTTTTATCCTTGACCGTGACATCAAGATTGACCAGGCGCGCTTTTAAGGTGACCACCTCGTCCTGACTCTTGGGTGCGCCTCTCTCTTGAGCTTGCGCAGCCAAGAAGCCGGCACATACCGTCAGGCTGACCAGCCAGAAAAGACTTTTTACTTTTACCCGTTGCCTGTGGCTTATGGCTTTATTACTTAATCTGCTCATCGTTCTTCTCCGGCTATTGGCGACGAATGGACGGTGGCGCAACGCTGTCACTGTCGGCGGTTTGTGCATTAGCGGTCTTCAAGCGCTCGACCAGGCGCATCTCTTCCTGCGCCCGCGGGTCTTGCAATCTGGCATAGAGCATCGCCAGGTGATAATGGGCTTTCGGCTCATCGGGATTTAACTGCACAGCTCGTTCAAGGTGTTGTTTAGCCGACGGATAATTTTTCAATTTCATATAGCTCGAACCCAGGGCGATATGCACATGGGCGGTTTCGAAGGCCGGGAAACGCGCCCTCAGCTTTTCTAAAATGGCGATCGCCTGAGCATCGTCGTTTTGTTCCTGAACCAGCAGCGCCAGATAGTAAA
>JBIOWC010000675.1:0-15485 GCA_044868105.1 Blastocatellia bacterium | reverse complement strand
ATTACTCAAAGTCAACAAAGACTGGTAAAAACACTACGTGAAGTTGATGATGGAGTAGTAGAGGTAATTAAGCGGGAGCTTATGCAGATTGAGCAAGAGAGGAAAAAGATTCTCAATACATTAAGCGACCTTGATACAAGAATTTTTGAGCAAGACAAAGGAGTAGCAAACTTGAGAACGCTTAATGACTATTGCCAAGATGTAGCGCAAAATTTAACGAGTTTTGATTTTAATGGGAAGCGTCTAGCACTTGAAGCTTTAGGAGTTCAAGTCATTGCCAATGGACGCAACTGGGAGATTGTTGCAAATATACCTCTAAAAAAGGTTGCACAAGTGAAAACAGCATCTTTAGATTATTTCAACAGAACCTCAATACGCCAATCAAAGAGGTGAAGCGATGAAGCGGCGCCTGGGGTTTAAGCGCCATCAGACAAACCCCAGTTCTATAGATTCAGGTATCGCAACCTTTTGAGAAGAGGGGTGCAGGCCTATCGCCCGCGTTCACCTCTTCTCCTGCGCTTAGGCCTTCATTTGAATGTTTGAAATCAGGGGCAAGCTGTAGTAATCTGAGCTTGCCCCTTAGGTTATTTGCCCTGCCGCACAGAAATAAATCAAATTGAAAAAGCGAGATTGACAGAAAACGATTCTGCGCGGGACGGCATATCTCAAAACCGAATGGCGAGGCGAGGTAATAAATTCGAGACGTTCAATCGGTTAAATACCGGCACCAGCTCGGTCAGTATTCAATCGCTTGACCTGTCGGTTGATTGTGAATAGGATTTCTGCGCTCAATTAATCATAAATTTTCGGGCTTCGTAGAAGATTTAGAGATTGAATTTTCAATCGGCTTGGGGATAACAGTATTCAGTCAGCACTGATTATCAATAAATAGCAAGGGAGCATTTGCGCTCATCGTCAACGAGGGGTCGTCTCTCTGCTTGTATCTATCTCATTATCCCTGCCGTTTAGTAGGTTCTTTAAAGAGCCTGGAAGCAGTGGAGAAGTTTGAAAGACCGGCTAATGAATTGGATCTGCATTTCTCAGGTTGATACGGCATTCGGCTCGCGAGAAACTGCCCCTTCCAACCAGCGCCACTTTCAATCCGCAAGGTAAAGAAATTGGGAGGCATCAAGAATGGAAAGTAATAAAAATTTGGGACCGAAAAATTCTTCTACACAGCCGGCGTGCCAAAAAGCCAGCGCCGCGCGAGTTATCATCCTATCAGTATGTTTTGCTCTACTGGCAGTCGGTGTGGCGCTACCATCCGGCTTTTTTACTACCGTAACCGCTGCCATACAGCAGGCGGCAAAGAAAACCGTAACTCCGGCGGCGACGCCGCCGCCCGGCGTTCGCCTATCGAAACCGGCGCAGATTGTATCTCAAGGAAAGATTAGTGCTGACGGAACGATCACGCCGAGCAAGATGGTGACCGATGCGCCGATTGCGCGAACCACGGCTGAGATTATGGCCGACCAGGCCGCGCGTCCGGCGCAACAGGGGCGCAAACTACAGAAGCCGGAGTTTGAAACGGAATGGCGCGAAGACCGTCCGGCGGCTCCCGGCAGTCTCGAAGCGGCGCAGTGGCCCGTGCCGGAAAAGAGTTCGGCAGGAGAGGTTAAACTGAGCGCGCCGCAAACCCTGGGCACGCAAATCCAGGGCGCGATCGGGCCGACGGAAACCGGCGCTTTTCCCCCAGACACTATGGGGACGGTCGGACCGACACAGTTTGTGGTCTTCTTAAACGGCCGCTTGCGAACCTTTAATAAAACCACAGGGGCTGCCGATAGCGCCATCAACGCCGACTCGGATGTCTTTTTCGCTTCCGTTATTACGCCGCCCCTGGCCGGTGAGGTGTCCTTCACCTCCGACCCGATGGTGCGCTTTGACCGTCTGTCAAATCGCTGGTTCCTGGTCATCATTGACGTGATCTTGAACGCCTCAACCGGAGCGACTACGAGAGCCAATCGTGTTTTGATTGCCGTCTCCGACGCCGCCAGCAATGGCACAATCAGCGGCTCGACGGTCTGGACATTCTATCAATTTCAGGGAGACGCGACCCTTTTTACGGATTACGAGTCTCTGGGGATTGATGCCAGCGCTCTCTATATTGGCGGCGATATGTTTTCCCTTGCCGGGTCCTTTAACAGCACGAAAGGTTTCGTGATTCCCAAAGCGCCGGCGCTTACGGCTTCGCCGCTCACGGTCTGGGCCTTTGCCGGGCTGGTTGCCACACCCACCGGCGCTGGGCCGTTTGCGCCGCGCGGCGTGGATAATTACAACCCGAATAATACCGGCGCCACCGCCGAAGGCTATTTCATCGGCGTGGATAACGCGACCTTCAATACCTTAATGCTGCGGCGCGTGACCAATCCCGGAAGCCTCGGCCCTGCACCGACCATCAGCGCCAATATTTCTATCGCAGCTCCGCTGACCACGCGGTTCCCGGTCCTGGTGCCGCATTTGGGAAATACCGGCGGAACCGGCGGGAGACTGGATGGCCTGGACGACAGATTATTTTCCGCCCACATTCGCAACGGCCGGTTATGGACGGCTCACAATATCGGCGTCAACAACACGGGCGTCGCCGGCGCGACCAATAACCGCAATGCGGCGCGCTGGTATGAACTGCAAAACGTCATCAGTCCCGGAACGCCAAGCGTTCTGCAATCCGGGACGCTTTTTGATAACAACGGCACCAATGACGCGAATCAACGCAATTATTGGATACCGTCAATCATGGTGAGCGGACAAGGGCACGCGGCGCTGGGTTGCAGCATTGCCGGAACCAACGAACGCATCAACGCCTTCACCACCGGTCGTCTGGTCGGCGATACCCTCGGCACGCTCAGAGACGGGCCGGGCGGCACGGCGTTCCCGGGTTATACGGCAAGCAGCACGGCTTACAATCCGCCGGGCGATCCGGGTGGACCATCGCGTCGCTGGGGCGATTATTCCTATACCTCGCTCGACCCCAAAGATGACATGACCATGTGGACGGTTCAAGAATATTGCAATGGCACCAATACCTATGCGGCGCAAGCTGTGAAATTAATCGCGCCGCCGCCGCCGCCAACCAATACCGCCAGTCCTGCGGCAATTCCCTTGAACAATCCTTCTGTCAACGTAGTAGTCACAGGGTTGGCTCCTGCCGGACAAGGCTACTATGATCCGGGCGCCAATCCGCCAGCCCCACATACGCCGTTTAATCACCTCAGCGCATCGGGAGCCGGCATCATCGTCAACAGCATTACCTTTAACACCTCGACGCAGGTGTCGATGAACCTATCAACCGTCGGTTCTACGCCCGGCGCGAAGACCATCACCATCACCAACCCCGATGGTCAAACGACCACCGTTCAGGTGCTGGTCGGACCGACGGCCGCCAAAGTAGAAACCTTTACGGCTACCGGTTTCGATGATGGGCGCGTGTTGCTGGAATGGAAGACCAGCCATGAGATAAGCAACCTCGGCTACAATATTTATCGCGAAGTCAATGGGCAGCGCGTGAAGATTACGCAGCAACTCATCGCCGGTTCGGCGCTCATTACCGGACAAGGCTCGGCGCTCACCGCCGGTAAAGGCTACGCCTGGGCCGACCAACCCAATGCGCAAGCCAAATACTGGCTCGAAGCCGTTGACCTCAAAGGCGCAAGCACCTGGGCTGGCCCGCAGGATATTCAACGCGCCCTCGGCAAGACCGCCGCCAGCCTGGCAAAATCAACTCTGCTTACCAAATTAGGCATGGCGCAAGGACAACAGATGCTGGGACAAGGTTCAAGCCGCGTGCGCGCCACGGCGCAACCGGCGGTTCCGACACCGGCAAAAGTAGCTGTGCAAAATGGTATTGAAAGCCAGGCGGCAGTAAAATTCACCATCTCGCAAGACGGCTTTTATACCGTCACACAAAAAGATTTGTTGTATGCAGGCATAGACCCGGCGGTTGACAAACGTAAGTTGCAGTTATGGGCTGACGGTCAGCAAGTGCCGATTAACATCACCGGCAATGACCCGGTTAAACTCGATGATTTCGATATTCTTGAGTTTTACGGGGTCGGTCTCAACAGTCCGTTCTCGAAAGACCATACCTACTGGCTCATCGTTGGCACCCAGAATGGACTGCGCTTCCCCATTGTGAATACCTCTCCGGGCACCCCCACAGCCTCGAGTTTTCCGTTCACCATTGAGCGCAAAGATCGAACCATCTATTTCTCGGCGCTCAGAAACGGCGAGGGAGAAAACTTCTTTGGCGCAGTCGTGAGCGGCAACCCGCTCAATCAAATTTTACAACTGCCGAACGTCGCGCCAGCGGCTCCGGGTTCGGCAACCGTAGAGGTTTCGTTGCAAGGCGTGACCGAAGTGCCGCATCAGGTCCAGGTGTTACTCAATGGCTCGCCGGTCGGCACGCTCAATTACAGCGGGCAGACGAAAGGCACCAGCACGTTTACTGTCCCGCATTCGCTGATTCAAAACGGCGATAACACCGTACAGTTGATTTCACTGGGCGGCGCGGATATTTCGCTGGTGGATGCGATTCGCATCACCTACTTCCATACCTACAAAGCGGATGACAGCCAGTTACGATTTACGGCAACCGGCGGACAGACCGTCCAGGTCAGCGGATTCCGCGGCGTAGACCTGCGTGTCTTTGATGTGACCAATCCCGGTAGTGTGACGGATGTTCGCGGCACCATCGGCGGAACGAAGACCAATGCCAATATTTCGGTAGTGGTGCCGGGCACCGGCACGAGAACCTTGATGGCGGTTTCGGAAATTCAAACCATGGCGGGCATCCCGCGCGCTAATACGCCGTCAAACTGGCAACAGTACGCGGGCGCGGATTTAGTCATCTTTACCCGTCGCGATATGTTCTCAAGCGTCGAACCGCTCAAGGTGCGCAGACAAAGTCAGGGACTGACGGTTGCCGTTGTTGACATCGAAGATGTCTATGATGAATACAGCTTCGGCAACAAGACGCCTTATGCCTTGCGCGACTTCTTATCATTTGCCCATTCGTCCTGGACGCTTAAACCGCGTTATGCGCTGCTGGTGGGCGACTCCACTTACGATGTGAATAACTATCTCGGCACCGGCGCGCCGGACATTGTGCCGAGCAAATTGATAGACACCTTTTACATGGAAGCGGCCTCCGATGATTGGTTCGGGGATTTCAACGAAGATGGCATACCGGAAGTCGTCACCGGGCGTTTACCGGCGCTCAATGCCACGGAAGCCACGAGTCTCGTCTCTCGCATTATTCGTTATGAAACCGCGCCGGTTTCAAACACCGTGTTGCTGGCCTCAGACAGCTTTGACGGGTTCAGTTTTGAAGCGGCGAGCAATTCGTTGCGCCCGCTCATTCCGCAAACCGTCCAGGTCACTGGTGTGGTGCGCGGCATATTGAGTGATCCGGCAACCAAAACCCAGTTGCTAACCGGCATCAACGCCGGACCGGCGCTGGTTAATTACTATGGGCACGGAACGGTTGATGGATGGCGCGGCGAGATTCTCACCAATAACGATGCGTCGGGCTTTACGAATCAAAACCTTTCCATGTTCGTCTTCATGACCTGTTTGAACGGCTACTTCAACGACCCGCTTCTTGAATGTTTAGCCGAGCGTTCCATGAAGGCTTCAAACGGCGGAGCCGGAGTCGTCTGGGCTTCGACGGGACAGTGTAATCCTGACCCCGAAGTTACGGCGAATCAGGAACTCTATCAGGCGCTTTATGAAGGCGCTAACTTAGGCGAAGCGGTTAAACGCGCCAAGGGCGCAACCTTTGATAAAGATGTCCGTTTGACCTGGATTTTATTCGGCGACCCATCGGGTAAATTCAGGCAATAAGCTTTGCGCCTTTGACAAAAAAGACTCAACGTGAAAGTTTCAAGATAACCTCAATCATTTTCGCGTTGAGTCTTTTTTGTTCGCCTTTTACGCCCGCTGGAAATCCGTTGCGCGGCCTGTCAATTTTCCTCACCACGCTTGCCCTCGCGCAGTTCGCTAGGCGCGCCTTCGCGGCTGGCGAAGGGGTTAACTCATCGGACCCTTTAGCGCGCGCTTGCGGCACCAAACAGTTGCCGCCTCAGGCTCAACTCAAACAAGATTTTCACAGTCAAGTTTCTTTTCCGATGATGGATTTTCAATGCTTTATCTGCCATTATTCAACAACTCGTTGTAGAGAAATTGAGGGGGATACCTGATGCAAGTCAAGAAGAAAAACAGATTCAGTATCGTTGTCATTCTGCTAGGATTCATCGTCATTTTAGCTTTGCCCAATCTCTTTTCCGGCAAGGCTGCTTCCAGTCATTCAACACTACAACCGCAGGCCAGCGGGGCTTCCGGTTTGAGCGCCGAACAGCGCGCGGCTATGGAAAAACTCTCCGCGCAACTGAAGGCGGGAGCGCCCTTTTCTCAGGAAGAGACCGCTATCCTCAAACGGTTCGGCGCTGGCGAAGCGCTCACGGATATTGAAGCGGAAGTGGTTATCACGCGCGCGCTTTATGATTTTTACGTAGCGGGCAAAGAGCTCACCAAAGAGCAGGAAGAGGTCTTCGACCGTTATACCTTATTTGCCGCCCGTCGTCCGACCGATGTCTTAGACCTCAAGGTGCAACTCTTGAATAAACGCCTCGCCGCCGCTGCCGCGCCGCATGCACCCCTGGTAGCGCCGCCCAACGACCAGTGCGCGGGAGCCGAAGTGATTCCGGGCGCGGGACCCTTTCCGCTCTTTACGGCCGTCACCGCCGATATTACCGACGCGACCTTAACGGGTGATCCGCCGGCGCCTTCCTGTCAAACGAACATCTCGCGCAGCATCTGGTACAGGTTCACACCAACGGCAACCGCCATCTACGATTTTTCGACCTGCGCATCCGATTTAACGGCGACCACGGTTGATGACACGGTGATGGCCATATACACCTCATCAACCGGCGCTTGTGGCGGCGTTTTCACACAAGTTCCCCTGGCTTGCGATGATGACTCGTGTCCGAGCGAGGCGCTGCAATCAACCATCACCAACCTGCAACTCAATGCCGGAACGACCTATTTTATCGTCGTCTGGTTATTCGACGCGCCGCCGCCGACCGCCGGCAACACGGCGGTTCAACTGCGCGTCGCCCGCACGCTGCCACCGGCGAATGACAATTGCGCGTCGGCAACGTCGCTGAGCCTTAATACGCCGCTTAACGCAACCACCTTTGCCGCCTTCAACGATTATCAACTGAGCGGAACGACCTGTTTTACCGGCATCGGACAAACCTCATCAACGGCCGGAGGACGCGACGTGGTTTATTCATTTACGGCGCCGACCGCCAATACCTATTCATTCAAAGTGACCAACTATGGAGCAACCGGCAACCTGACGATGTATGCAACCACCAGTTGTCCGGCCGCGACGCCGGGAACGCCGGTCAATATTACCTGTAGCAGCCCGGGCGGCCCGGCCTTTGTCGCGTCGAACCGCGCCACCGGCAGTTCATCGGAAGAACTCATGTGCCTGGCGCTCACCGCAGGTCAGCAAATCTTCATCTTTGTGGATGATAATGTCGCTCCCGGCACTTTTCTGGGTGGCTCTTTCACCATCGAAGCAACTACCTGCACACGCGAAACCGAAGCCAATAACACACCGGCAACGGCAAATAATTTTGGCGCCCAGGCGTTCGGCATTGAAGGCTCCATCGCGGCGGCCGGCGATGTGGACTTCTTTTCGCTTGGCACTCCGGCAACCGGTTCGCGCATCTTTGCGCTGGTTGATTCAGTTGCCGCCAACACCACAGACTTTGATATGCGTGTGACCACGGCCGTGGATACGCTGGAATATGATGACCTCAACGCCGACATTTTATTTGGCACACTGGGACCGGCCATCGGCGGGACCCCGGTTCCGGCGGGCGCCGGCTCCGTATTCTTGCGCGTCAATCACAACTCGGCGACCACCACGGCTGAACCTTATCGGCTTTACTATACAACTCAACCGCCGGGCGCCAATCCGCTTCCAGGATGTACATCGGTAACGACATCGGCAACCGCCGAGAGTGAACCCAACGACACCTCGGGGACCGCCGACACCGCAGCGAATAAATATTTTTCCGGTGCGCTTGCCGGTCCCGCGCCCTCAACCGATGTAGATGTCTTTTCATTTTCCCTCTCAGTCGGGCAACTGGTCTTTCTCGGTCTTGACGCAGACCCTTGCCGCGACAATACGCCGGTTAATGCCAGACTCGAATTGCTCGGTACCGATGGCAGCACCGTGTTGATTTCGGTCAACGATGGCGGCGCCACCTCCAGTACCTCCTCTGGCGCCGGCTCGCTGACGGCGACCACGCCGACCTCGCCTGCTGAAGCCATTGCCTACCGGGTGACGGCCTCGGGCACTTACTTTGCCCGCGTCTCCATCGGCACGACTTCAACCGGCACCACCGGAGCGGGCGATTACCTGCTCTCGATTGCAACGTCAGCGCCGACAGCAGCAAAATTCGGCAATGAAACGGCCAGCCTCACCACCACTGCGACCGGCTATGCTGACGGGGTGTCGGTCAAATGGAAGAGCGGCTTTGAAGTCGAAAATTTAGGTTTCAATGTTTACCGCGAAGATGGCGACAGCCGCACGCGCATCAACGCGGACCTTATCGCCGGTTCGGCGTTAACCGTCGGCGCAACCACTCAGCTTGCGGCGGGCGGGTCATACGCCTGGTTTGATAAAACTCCGGCCAGTGCCCACACCCGCTACCTGGTTGAAGCAATAGACATTCATGGTCAAAGCAGTTGGAGCGCCCCGTTCAACATTGCCGAGTTCAACGGCAAACCTTCGACGGCGCAAGCCCGTTCAACGACCTTTGAACAACTAGGGAGAACGAATGCGCCGGCCGCCGGGACGACGCGCGTTGAAAAACGCGCGACCTTAAAACCGCTCAACCTCTCGGCTAGCGACCCACAAAACGGGCTGGCGGGACGCGCCGCCGCGAAAATTTCTGTCAGCAACGAAGGCGTGTATCGTTTAACGCAACCTGAACTGGTCAACGCCGGATTTAATCCGAGCGTCAATCCGCAAACTTTGCAGCTGTTTGTTGATGGCGTTGAACAACCCATCAATCTGGTGACCCCCAACGGGCAATTCGACGCGTCGGCGTATCTGGAATTTTATGGCCTCGGCCTAGATTCAGCGACCACCAGCGAGCGCGTTTACTGGCTGGTCGCGGGAACGCAAATCGGCAAACGCATCACCACGGTCTTTGCGCCGGCCATCGCCAGAGGCGACGGCAGTTTCGCTTATGACGTTGAATTGAAACCGCGAACCATCTATTTCTCGGCGCTCAGAAACGGCGATAAAGAGAACTTTTTCGGTTCGGTTGTCGCGCCTGCGCCGATTGAGCAGACGCTGATGCTTCAGCGCCTGGATAAAGCTTCGACCAAGAGCGCCACCCTGGAAGTCGCTTTGCAGGGCGTAACCCAGATGGCGCATCGCGTTGAGGTTGAGATCAACGGCGTGACCCTGGGCGAAGTCAATTTCAAGATGCAGGAACAGGGCCTTGCCCGGTTCAATTTTCCGCTATCCGTTTTGCAAGATGGCGCAAATTCCGTGCGCCTTACCGCACTCGACAGCGGCGCGGATATCAGCTTGATTGATTATCTGCGGCTCACCTACCAACACCTCTATGTTGCCGACAACAATCAATTGAAACTGAGCGTGTCAGGCAAACAGGCGGTCAGCATAGACGGATTTTCAAACTCGCAGATTCGCGTTTTTGATGTGACCGACGCAAACGCCGCGCAAGAGATAACCGGCAGTCTTAAACAGACCGCGCAAGGCTACGCCATCTCCTTCATCGCGCCCGGCAGCGGCGAGCGTAAGGTGATGGCTTTGACGGCGGGCGCGGCAAAACATCCGGCGAATCTGAAACTCAATCAGCCATCCGCCTGGCGACAATCCAGTCAGGCCGCAAATCTCGTCATCTTCGCCAAGCGCGAACTCTTTCCGGCGTTTGAAACATTGAAGTCCTATAGACAATCGCAAGGTTATCAGGTCGCCCTGGTTGACATCGAAGATGTCTATGACGAATTCAGCTATGGCAACAAAACGCCCGAAGCCATCAGAGGTTTTCTAAGCTTCGCGCGCACCAATTGGAAGGTCAAACCGGCGTTTGCCATCTTCGGTGGCGATGCCAGCTACGACCCGAAAAATTACCTTGGCGCGGGTGACTGGGACGCCGTGCCCAGCAAATTGATTGATACGCAGCTTATGGAAACGGCGTCCGACGACGGGCTTGCCGATGTAAACGGGGATGGGTTTGCAGAGCTTGCCACAGGGCGTTTGCCGGCGCGCACGCTCGCCGAAGCCACTGACTTGATAAACAAAATCATCGGCTACGAGCGCACGGCACCTGCAGGCATTTTGCTGATGGCTGATGAAAGCCGCGATGGCTCGAATTTTGAAGCCGCATCCGGCGAACTCAAAGGCTTGCTCCCCGCCGCAGAGAGCGTTGAACAGATCAACCGCAGCGCGCTGACTCCGGCCGAAGCGCGCGCCGAACTGCTGGCGGCGCTCAATCGCGGGGTCAAAATCGCGGCCTATTTCGGACACGCGAATCTCGACACCTGGCGCAGCGAGGTCTTAACCGCGGCCGATGCCGCGGCACTTGAAAACGAGCAGAGCCTTTCGGTGTTCGTCAACATGACCTGTTTGAACGGCTACTTTAACGACCCGCAAGCCGAGAGTTTGTCGGAAGCGTTGTTGAAAGCCAAAGGCGGCGCGGTTGCCGTGTGGGCTTCATCGGGTATGACTTCGCCATCCGACCAAGCCAATACGCATCTGGTGTTTTTCAATCAACTGTTCAACCAGGCCAACGCGCCGACTTTTGGCGAGGCGGCTTTGCGAGCGAAAGCCCTAACCTTGAATGCAGATGTTCGGCGAACCTGGATATTGTTCGGCGACCCGTTGAGCAGGCTCAAGCGTTAGCGGTTGGCGAATGAATATCGCCCTGTAGAGGCGGGCGGCGCGGCCTGCCTCTACAGGTCTTCTCAGTTCCTCTATGTGCAACACAAATCTGTTTGGTTTGACACTCGCTAAAAATTCTTCATAAAATTGTGCCGCGAAGGATTCCTGAATCATCGAATCGCAATCCTTGAAGCTCTTAAATAAGCGTTATTCTTCGATAACGAATTAGCCGCTTCCAAGCGGCAATCGGCGGCCGCGCGGGTCGCGTCTATTTCATTCTTGCCTCACAGAGGAGGGTGATATGCGAGCAAAGAAATCACGGAGCGCAAGGTTGCGCATGACGGGACTGTTGGTTGTCTTTTTGTCAGGCATGTTTGCCAACGGATTATTCATCCCTCTGCGTTCCGCATCAGTTTACGCAGACAGCACGCCGCAAAACCTACCCTTTAGTCAGAACTGGTCTAATACAGGGCTCATCACCACGGATGATAACTGGGCCGGGGTGCCGGGAATTGTCGGCTTTCGCGGCGATGATTTGACCACCGTTACGGCGACCGACCCGCAAACCATTCTCGCCGATGGGTCGGGCACACCGGTTGACGTGATTGCCAATCAAGCGAATCCGAATACCCAAGCCACCGGCGGAGTTGCGGAATTCGATGGCATCGCCAATCCGGTTGTCGCGCTACAAGGGTCAGGAACCGCAGACGCGCCGCACCTCGTCATCAGCGTCAACACCACAGGTCTATCGGGCATTAAAGTCGCCTACATCCTGCGCGATATTGACGGATCGGCCGACAATGCCGTGCAACCCGTCGCCTTGCAATTTCGCGTCGGCTCTACGGGCAATTACACGAATATCCCCGCCGGTTTTGTTGCCGATGCGACAACCGGACCTAGTCTGGCGACGCTAATGACCCCCGTCAGCGTAACCTTGCCTGCGGCGGCGGAAAATCAACCCCTCGTACAAATCCGCATCATCACCACAAACGCCGTCGGCAATGATGAATGGGTCGGCATTGAAGACCTGTTGATATTCGTGCCGACGACGGCGCGGGTTGAGGCGTTTGCGGCGCAAGGCGATGACGACGGCAACGTGTTACTTGATTGGCGCACCGGATTTGAAGTCAACAATCTCGGGTTTAATATTTACCGCGAAACGCAGGGCAAACGAACGCGCATCAACGCAGACTTGCTCGCAGGCTCGGCGCTTATGGTCGGCGCGGGAACCCGATTGATGGCCGGGCGCGCTTACAGTTGGTCGGATACTTTACCGAAAAATACCGCGGCCGCGTACTGGCTTGAAGAGATTGACCTGAGCGGCGAAAGCCGTTGGCACGGACCCGTTGCCATTGACCGGGCGGGATTGCAGGGTAAAACTGCACGTCCAGCCTCACGGGCAAAATTATTAAGCCGTCTGGGAAGCCGTCTTGAACAGGCAACTTTCTCATCCCCGATGGCGCGAGTGGCAATGCCGCCTGCGGTTACCGCAGAGCCAGTCACGGCGCAAGCCGAACTCAGCGCCCGACCGGCAATCAAGCTCCTCGTGAAAGAAGAGGGTTGGTACCGGGTGACGGCACAGGAACTTTTCGCTGCGGGGTTAGACCGGGCGACCGACCCGCGCCTGCTGCAACTTTTTGCAGAGGGGCAAGAACAGGCCTTTACAGTTCAAGGCGCAGCCGATGGACGGCTCGACGACGCTGACGCGATAGAGTTTTACGGGTTAGGGTTGGATACTCCGACGACGAATGCGCGAGCTTATAAATTAATTGCCGGAACCCAACCCGGTTTGCGAATTGCGCCGGCCAAGAAAAAAGGCACCCACCCTGCGGCAAGCGGATTTACGCAGACCGTTGAACGCAAAGACCGCGCCATCTATTTTTCATCGTTAACCAACGGAGAGAAGGAAAACTTTTTTGGCGCGGTTATCGCGCAAAATCCTTTAGACCAAACGCTCGC
Organism: Blastocatellia bacterium; assembly: GCA_044868105.1. GTDB lineage: Bacteria > Acidobacteriota > Blastocatellia > UBA7656 > UBA7656 > JBFMDH01. The sequence goes on along the minus strand of JBIOWC010000675.1, from coordinate 2,593 downwards.
CCTCGGACATATTGATCACGCCGCCACTGAACCGGCAACGCTTGAAGTGGCATTGCAAGGCGTAAACGTTTACGCTCATCGCGTCGGCGTTCAACTGAACGGCACAGAGCTTGGCGAAATCAACGGGTTTGCCGCAACTCAAACTGGCGCAGCGAAATTCACCGTACCCCAGGCTTTGCTTAAAGATGGGCCGAACACCGTGACTTTAACCAATCGCAGCGGCGCCGGCGATGTCAGCCTGGTGGATTTTCTGCGCTTGACTTACGCCCACGCTTATCGAGCCGACAACGACACCTTGCGTTTTACTTTAGGAAAGAAACAGCGCGTAAGCGTTGACGGATTTACCAACTCTCGGATTCGCGTTGTAGATGTGACGGACCCCAATCTTCCGGGCGCCGTATCGGGACTGGTTGAATTTCGCGGCAACGATTACACCATCACCATTTCAGGACAAAAAACTAGCGAGCGCACCTTGTTGGCTTTTGCCGAAGCGCAGATGAAGCGACCGGCGGCGGTCATTTTCGACCAGCCTTCAAATCTGCAAGATAAATCTACAACTGCTGATTATCTCATCATCACGCGCAAGGAATTTTTCAACGCGGTCGAAGGGCTCAAACAGCACCGCCGGAATCAAGGGCTGGAGGTTGCGGTTGTTGATATAGAAGACATCTACGACGAATTCAATTTCGGCGAAAAATCTCCGCAAGCGATAAAAGATTTTCTGGCCTTTGCAAAAACCAATTGGGCAAAAGCGCCGCGCTACGTTCTGCTGGTAGGCGATGCCAGTCTCGATGCAAAAAATTATTTCGGCGGCGGTGAAGCGAGCGACCTCGTGCCCACCAAACTGGTTGATACATTTTTAATGGAAGCCGCTTCGGATGAATGGCTCGCAGATTTTGACGGCGACGGACTCGCGGAACTTGCGCTTGGCCGGTTGCCGGCTCAGAGCGTTGATGAAGCGGCGCGCCTGGCGTCAAAGGTCATGGCTTACGACAACGTCATCACCAGCGGCGTGCTGCTGGTATCGGATAGCAATGATGGTATTGATTTTGAAAATGGCAGCGCCCAACTTCGCAGCGTGATTCCTGCTGAGATGAATATTGAAGAACTGGTGCGCGGCCGAGCAGATGATGTGGCAACGAAAGGCGAAGTGCTGGCTCGCATCAACAACGGTCAGAAGCTGGTCAATTACTATGGACACGGAACGGTTGACGGGTGGCGCGGTAATATTTTGTCCAACGATGCAACTGCTGCGTTTACCAATCAAAGCTTATCAACCTTCATTTTTATGACCTGTTTGACGGGTTATTTTAATGACCCGTTTCTGGAGAGTTTAGCCGAGAGTTCTTTGAAGGCTCAGGGCGGCGGCGCCGGCGCCGTATGGGCTTCATCGGGGCAATGCAGCGCCGGAGAACAGATTCCGGCGGCTCAGGAACTCTACCGCGCGCTCTTTGAAGGCGACTCGTTTGGCGACGCCATCAAACGCGCCAAATCGTCCATCAGCGATAGAGATGTGCGCTTGACCTGGATTTTATTCGGCGACCCGGCGAGCCGACTCAGACGTTAGAATTGTCGCACATCATCGCCACGAAGAGGCGCAAAAATAGCTCTCTTGATTTCTTTGTTTTGTGCCTCTTCGTGGCGATTAAAAAAGGCCCTCTAACCGCGCAGTTCCTGCACCACCTTCATCAACCGTTCAACGCGACGCGCATCAACGGTGTCTTGCCAACGCCCGTCTACTTTGAAAGAGGTCCCGATAATGAACCCATCGGCGTGTGGGAAAAAGGTTACGATGTTCTCTGCATCAATGCCTGAGCCTAAAATCACCGGCAACCGGCAATGCGTTTTGGCTTCCAGCACGTCTTCTATTTTCGGCGCTTCGCCGGTGACATTGCCCGTAACAATGACGGCGTCAGCGCGCATAAACTCTACGGTTTCGCAGGTCGCGCCGAGCGAAATATCAGCGGTAATGGCGTGTGACGAATGTTTCTTCTTCACATCAGCCCAAACCTGTACGCGCTCTGCGCCAATCATCTTTCGATAGCGTAAAAGACGCGCCGCTGACGATTGAATCCAACCTTCATCGGCAACATGGGCAAAGGCATAACCTTCGGCGCGAATGAAATCCAGGCCCGCCGCGTGGGCGACCGCCAGGGCTTCGGTGTTGGCGCCGGCGAGGATTTGAATACCGACAGGCAAACGGCTTTCTTCTTTCACCGCGTGCGCAATCCGAGTCATCGCCGCGACAATCTCCGCGCCGACCGCGCCGCGCAGGTACGGAATGTCGTGCATATTTTCGATGCCGATAGCGTCAACGCCGGCGTCTCGATATAGAGCCGCTTCATGTCGCGCGAGCGCAACCAGTTCAACCATGTTTTGCGTACTGGCAGGCGTACCCGGCAACGCACCGACATGAATCATGGCAATAATAGGTTTATGATTCGTGAACATTTTATTTGGCCCCAAGTTTGTTCTTGACCTGAGCGATGCTGTATTCAAGCCAGCCGCGTTCATTGCTGTTACGGCAACGCGCGCGCAACCCTTCAAGGGCTTTTAGTTTTGCTGCAAGCGCCGCGCGATTTGCGCTATCGGT
>JBIOWC010000674.1:0-2268 GCA_044868105.1 Blastocatellia bacterium | reverse complement strand
AGCCTGCCGGAGCAAAGTTGCCCGCGAACATTCTAATTTCTCCTACATAGGGTTGTGCCATTATATTTCTCCTCTTTTTATGTGGGTGATGGGAAAATGCCTTGCAGCGCAATGCAAAAACTTAAGGTCAGAAAAGGCTCCATATTCAAATGCGCCTGTGACCCGCCGACGTTTGTAACACTGGCTGGATTCATTGCGACCAGCGAGGTCGGAGAGTTATAGGCCTGCGCGGGATTGCTGTTTGCAAGAATATTTGGATTTGGTGCTGTTGGTGAAGGTGGACTGGCGTTTGCCGTTTGAGACGAACCACTCAACACATGCGTATGGGTTGGCAATTCGGCAATCGAAAGCGTGTGTGCCTGCTCGCCACCGCGTTCGCCTAGGGTATGGCCACTGCCAACATGAATCGGCACACGCCCGCGCAAATCCGGCAAGGCAAAATTCACCCGACCATCACCGCCGAAGGTTGTGCCTAACAATGAAAACAAGCCTTGATTTTGATTGATAGGAAGTAATTGTCCGTTACACAGTGCCCAGCCTTTTGGCGCGAAGACAAATGACATGATTCTGATTTCGGACAGAAAAGGTTCTGCCATTAGTTATCCTCCTTTTTTGTTTCTACCCCCGAATTAAACAGTAAGGCAACGGGTCCGTTTATCAATGCAACGATTTGCAGAAGCGACAAACGAAACTGAACCTGACTGCAAACTACCGTTATAAATAGCTCTCAACTAGTGACTGGGATTATGAAATTAATTACCGCTACACATGCAATGCAAAACAACTGTAGGTCACGATTCAAAATTTGCACCGCAATCACAAAGCAAATTAACCGGGCAGCATTCTATTAGCGATTCTCCCTTGCGTCAAGGCGCGGCAAGTTAATTGTTTCTGAATCAACCACCTTCAAGGCTTGACGGCAATTAGGTAATTAAAGACTTGCAATCGTTTTTTTTTACTTTAGATTGAAATTCGTATCCCCCGGAGCGAACCAATATTAGGAATGCAGAAGCAGATTTTTTCTAACCTGACTTTCTGCCTTGAGGTGCTACAATCGGGCGCTGAATTGCAGAAGTACAATTCAAAAATAAGAAGTTCAATATAAAAATGACTGGGAGAATGTTAATGACAATTTCAAGAAGAAGCTTTTTACGCAACTCCTCACTCGTGAGCCTTTCAGGCCTCGCCACTTTGAGTCTAGCCAACTTCAGTTTCGGGCAAAGCTCTGGCGTAAAAAAACCGAGTGGTTCGGGAACCTTTCCGGTGCCTCACGAAACGACCCTGCTGGATAAACTGACCCGCGAGATGTTTGCCAGTGTCATCGGCAGCACCTTCGTCGTGACGCATCCGACGCACGGCCGAGTGGACATGTACTTAAAAGATGTCGAAGACCTCACGCCGGAAATCTTCAAGTCGAAATCCAAGTATGGCATTGAATGTTTCAATCTGGTTTTTGCCTGTCAATCCAGCGTTGAGCTCGGACAGGAAACCGTCCAGATGGAGCATGAAAAATTCGGCAAATTTGACCTCTTTATCGTGCAAGGTAAACTGATGCGTTACGGTTTCGATTACGGCGCCGTCATCAACCGCCTCTTCCCCTAAACGACAGCTTGCGGGTTAAGGAGTTTCGAAAGACTGGCAAGATGAAGAGGTCTGGCGTAAATCGAGGGGAGTTTCTTAAAGCATTTCCGAGTAGGTTTAACCTTCCATTACCTTCGCAATACGCACAGCAGAACTGTTTGAAAAAAGCGTAAAGTTGTGTTTTTAAAACCGCGCTTATCGGTCGTTGTGTATTTGCCTGTCACAACCGCCTATCGACACCGGCAATTCATCCGTCAGCTTGTTTGCTCAGGTGTCCGCTCCATCAGGTAATTGATCCCGTCATTTTCCAGTATGCGAAAGCCCAGGCGCTCGAATAACTGCACCGAAACGGGGCTAAATACCTCAACATGAATGCGCACGCGTTTACCGCTCGCCTGGGCTTCATCGAGTATATTTTGAATGAGCGGTTTACCGATGCCTCGATTGCGATATTCCGGCAAAATCGCAATGTCAACGATGCGAATCTCTGCTTCGCCTCTAAAAACATACAACCGACCAACCGGCACGTCGTCGGCCAAAATCACATCGAATTGCCCGCCCTGGTAATATATCTGGTAATGTTGCTGTTGAGCCACGAATTGCTGTTTGATGAAAGCGGCCTTCTGCTCCTCGGTCCAGGGAACCAGTGAGAGTTCATATTCGCGGCTTGCCCGGTAAACGCTTAAA
>JBIOWC010000673.1:0-7467 GCA_044868105.1 Blastocatellia bacterium | reverse complement strand
GATAAAGATGTCGGTATTAGGCGGCACGGTCGAAGCGCCGGGCGCCAATGGAGAAAATTTAATGCCGTAAAAACCGCCGGTTGGCGTATCCGACTGTATGCAAGGGGATCCTTGAGGCGCATCGGCGGAACAACCCCAAGGGCCTGAAGCCGGGGTACTGGTTACGCTAAATGAATCGAGATTGGCTTGGGTGATTTCGTTACACATCCCAATCACAATGTGGCTCAATCCGGGAGCCGTACCATCCCAACGCAGTTTGTAGCGGTAAGTCATTTTTCCGCCGCCAGCGGGTGACATACCTAAAAAGCTCAAAGTGAAATGACCATTGGGTTGTGCGGTGGTTATATCCTTACAGTCCTGTGCCTGCGCACTTGGGGCAAGGAGCAATGAAATGCAAAAGAGTAGGGTTATCGAAAGGGTTATTGGAAAACTTTTCGCAATCCATCTTTTTGCAGCGGGAATCAAAGTTGACAGACCTGTCAATGTAAGGTTACGGGGGGTAAGCATACTTTTTCTCCTATTCTCGAACGAAAATTTATTTCGTCATAAATTTAGCCGGTACTTTTCTGCAAGCCCGGTCTTCTTAGTGGTTTCAAACGCTTTGGGGGGAGATGACTTTGGCTCTTGCCGTTATGTCTTCTTTAATCTTGTTGGTCCTTTACAGAAAGTTTTTTATCTCCCATAGCAATAAAAAGAAGAATGGTGCAAATTTCCCAGAAAAATTTGCAGATGTTATTACCTGAAGAGGTAACCAAAAGGCAGCCGCTATACTAGGCGAACTCAGCCATTAAAGTCAATAAGGATTATCTTTAAGGTGGATGAAGGTTGGCGGAGCGGATATAGAGGCACCAAGGCAACCCTCGTCACCTCTATATCCGACGCTTTAGCTGAAGGCTATTTAGTAAGGGTTACTTTATTGGTTCCGACATTGTAGCTCGAATCGGTACAGCGAAAAGCAATCACATGTTCACTGGTCTTATCCAAATTAACCTTCACTTTAAAAGTCTCTTTGGCAGAATCGGCGATGCCATCAACTGGAAATAGCAGATGCCAGGCGCCGCCATCAATGCTGTATTCACCTTTGACGATGCGACTGGTATTGTCCATCACCTCGAAAGTAACTTCGATCGTCGTTCCATTGGTGGATGGCGTCCCGGCCTTGACCACCGGCGGCGTATTATCTATTTCGATGGTGTCGGTGACGTATTCATTTTTGAGCGCCTGATCGTCGGGATTGCTCAGCGAATCGCTGGCAATGACTTTGAAAAAATAGCTGGCATCAGGTAAGCGATTCCCATCAATGGTGTAATAATTTTGCGTCAGATTATCCGCCAACACATGCCAATCATTATCGCCTGCGGTGCGGTAGAAAATTTTGTAAGTCAAATCATCATCATTGGCATCACTCACTTGCCAGGTCAGCGTTCGCGCCCCCTTTTGAAAAAACCGGCGCGGCGGAATATTGCTCGATAATCCGAAAACCTGTGGGTCAAGTCCCGATGAGAGAATTGACGGGTCAATTCCTGAAGGCAATTCTTGCAGGGCCACGCCCGGCGGCAAGACGTTGACGGCAGTAATATCAGGAGCCTGATTGCGCGGCAAATAGGCAAGGGTTACGGATTCGAGTTTCGTGCCGGCCTGATTTGTCGGGTTATTCGAGGCATTGTTTCTGGTGCTATTGCCACCCGGAGCCGAATTTTTAAGCGTCGCTTTCCATTGAATGAAGCGCGCACGGGGGCTGGTTATCTGGTCGCCGTCGCTTTTGGTGTAAGCCGTAGACCAGTCGCTCCAGGTCAGGTCAGGCGATTCGGTGTTACCGGTGCGCGTCTGAATTTGAATATTGCCATTGCCGCGCCAATTGATGACCCCCCATTGTCCGGCGAATTTGGTATCGCGCACCGTCGAGAGATAAGTGCCTTCGCTGACGCTTTGCGCGCCGATGCGATAGAGTCTGCCCAGATTGCTCGATGCGGCATAGAGCGTTTCGCCGACGGCGATGAGTGAAGAGGTCTGGTCTTCGGGAGATTGAATGAGCAGCGTTTGCGAACGGTCAGGGGCAATTGCATAGATGCGCCCCTTCGAGCCGGTGCCGACAAATATGTTGCCGCCCGCGCCCACCTTCAACGAAAAGCCGATGGCCTCACCGCTCGTCCAGATGGTTTCATTGCCGCCATCCGGGAGGATGCGATAGACGCTGCTCTTGCCGCCGCTGCTTCGCGCAGCGGTTGAAGAGGTGTCGGCCGCTTGCACGGAAACATTACCATCTTCATCCGTAGAGAGCCGTATGACCCCTTCGCTGGTTAAAGAGGATGTCGAAGAGGCGCCGACGCTGGTGGTCTTTTGCGCAGCGCCTTGTTGATTGATGCCTAATGCATAGATTGAGCCATCAGGCGCCAAACTCAAATTGTGAATCTCTTGTGAAGTGGTATCAAGAAGCGCGAAGGTCTTGCCATCGGGCGAGATCCGCAGCACCAGACCCGACGGGTCAGTTCCGGCAATCAAGTTGCCGCTTTTATCCATGGTGAGCGAAACGATGTTGGTTTCATTCGTGTCGGCAATCGCCGTTTCTTTACCGTTCGCATCTATTTTATAGATGACGCCTTTGTCGCCGGTTCCGGCATAGAGCAAACTCGCGGCGTTGTCGTAATAGAGACTCCAGATATATTTATAAGGCGGGTCGTAAAAAACCGTCGCATTACCATCGCCGGTAATCTTGTAGATTTTTCCTTCCGGCGAAGTCGCTGCATAAAGATTGCCTTTGGCGTCCGTCGCCAGCGCCGTCACATCAAGTTCCGCAGCATCGTAGAGCAGGCGACCCGCGCCGCTTGCCTCAACTTTGAAAATCTTTCCATCGTGTCCGGTGCCTAAATAGATATTGCCCGCCGCATCCGTGGCGCTCGACCAAATATAGGCCTCTTTGGTGTCATAGACCAGGGTATAAGCGGGAGCGAGCTGGATGGTGCCGCTATCGGCAATCGATACGCCGCGGGCATCGCCTTTAATAATATCTTCCTGTTTTGATACTTCCCAAAATAAGGGTCCGCTTGCCCATACGAAACTTGAGAGCAGCAAAGTAAGAGCGAGCGTGAGGAGCATAGGGTAAAGACGCAAGAGTTTGAACATCAAAAATTTCCTTTCAACAGCATTCAATTTACTGACGAAGAAGGCGCAATAAAAATAGAGCCTGGTCAAGCTGGGAGCTATGGGTCGCCAACGTCAAACCAAAAATTTAACACGAACAGAGAAGCCTCAGCTAATGCCCTAACGCATATTGTCGTTCAATTCAGGCCAAAATTTAGCCGGAATTTTGTGACATAATCTGTGCGATTTGGAAACAAATTCAAACTCTCTTGAAGATGAACCAGGGGTTGACCAGCGCCGCCTCAATGTCGGCTTGCCGTTGACCGGACACCTTTCATAGTACCTGTTCAGGTATGCTAAACCAACGAAAACGATTGCCCGGTTTCCCGCCAGAAATTTCTTTGAAAAAATATTCGGAAAATACAGCTGAACTCTCTACAAAGGTTCGCAATTTGCACCGTATCTTGACGAAGCCGCTCAGGCTCGCCATTTGAAAGTGCAAACAAAAGCGTCCCCGCTTTTATAGAAATTCCCCGAAGACTTATTCGATCCCCAAACAAGTTGCCCTCATGCTGACAAACCCACATTCCCCTCAGATTTTACGCTTGATTTGGAGATGATATGAATAAACGTCTGAAAATCGCCTGTGTCGTTTACGCCATTATATTTTTATCTAGCACGGTTGTTTGGTCGAATGAAGTTTTTGCCGGTAAAAAGAATAAAGCGAAACCGGAAATTAAATATGTTCCCGGTCGGATTCTGGTTAAATTTCGTGCCGACGATTCCGGCGCTGTAGCGGCGCGCGCTGCAAATTTAATGACCGCCATTGGCGCCTTTGAATCAAGGGAAATTGCCAATCTCGGAGTTCAGGTTTTGCAATTGCAGGATGACGCGAATGTCCCGGCGCTGGTTGAGATTCTCAATTCGCAGCCCGATGTGGAGTTTGCCGAGTTAGACCAGTTGGTCTCGCCCGATGACATGGTTCCCAATGACCCTGAATTCGGCAATGAATGGCATTTGAACAAAATTGCCGCGCCGCAAGCTTGGGGCACGACCACGGGCATGAGCAATATCGTGATTGCGGTTTGCGATACCGGCGTTGATTCCAATCATCCGGACCTCGCGTCCAAGCTGGTTCCCGGATGGAATATGTACGACAACAACCCTGATACCAGCGATGTCTATGGACATGGAACGATGGTTGCGGGAACCGTCGCCGCCAGCACCAATAATCAACAGGGCGTTGCGTCAGTGGCCTGGGGCTGCCTGATTATGCCAGTGCGAATTTCCGATCCGACCGGTATGGCCAGTTATTCGACCATCGCCAGCGGGATTCGTTGGGCCGCCGATCACGGCGCGCGCGTCGCCAATGTCAGCTATAAGGTGACGACCAGTTCTTCGGTAACCTCAGCGGCAAATTATATGATCTCAAAAAACGGCGTGGTCACGGTTGCCGCAGGCAATGAGGGGCTATTCGATTCAACCGCCGACAATCCGTCGGTTTTAACCGTGAGCGCCACCGATGCTACGGATACTCTCTATAGCTGGTCTAATCGAGGCAACAACATAGATGTTGCGGCGCCCGGTAATGTCACGACCTGCATTCGCGGTGGCGGTTATGGCGCGGCCTTCGGCACTTCTTTCTCAGCGCCGATTGTTGCCGGACTTGCTGCCCTGGTGATTTCATCCAACCCAACGCTCACGCCGACGCAAATTCAAAATAAAGTTAAGCAGTCCGCCGATGATTTAGGCGCCGCGGGCTGGGATGCCAGCTATGGCTGGGGTCGGGTGAATGCCGCCAGCGCCGTTTCAGGCGCCCCGGCTCCCGATACTGCGCCGCCCTCGGCAAGCTTCACCTCTCCTGCATCAGGGGAAAGCGTATCGAGCACGGTGACGCTTCAGGTTGCCGCCAGCGATAATGTCGGCGTGACCTCGGTTAGCTTCAGCGTTGATGGCGTGCAAAAGGGCAGTGATACGACGTCGCCGTTCTCTTATAGTTGGGACAGCACAACCGTTGCCAACGGTTCACACACCTTGAGCGCCACCGCAAGGGATGCGGCGGGCAACGCTTCGACGGCTTCAGTTACGGTTACGGTAAACAACCCGGTCCCGGATACTGCACCACCAAGCGTAGACATTACTTCTCCAACCAATGGTTCAAGCGTCAATGCCAATATGTCCGTTGAAGTGGATGTTTCGGATAATGTGGGCGTCACCAAAGTTGAACTCTATGTGGATGGAGAACTCACCTCCACAGCCAAGTTCGCTCCGTTTTCAATGAAGTGGTACGCCAAACGCGAGCGACCCGGCGCTCATACCTTACAATGCAAAGCCTATGATGCGGCGGGCAATGTTGGAACTTCGTCTGTGGTTACCGTCACGCGGTAGCTTCTCACGTACCCCCAAACCAGGGCAGGATGTCTTCAAAGAAGGCTTCCTGCCTTTTTGTTTTCGCAAACTGATGGTTCACGCTTTTGCCTTTTGCTCGCCTGCTTGACACTGTTTATCGGCGAAACCTAATATTGGTTGACGAAATCAAGTGCAAAGGAGTCCTGCTTGCAAAGCAAAGACGAACTGACGGATAACATCGCCACAAAATACGCGCAACTGGCTACCGAAGACCTGCCGAAAATTTATCCCGCCTCGACTCGCGCCCTGGCTGTTGTTGCCGCCTGGTTCGTTCCCGGCGCCGGTCATCTGGTGCTCGGAAAATATGGACGGGCGTTCACCTTTTTCATCACCATAACCATCGCTTTTATCATCGGTCTGGCGCTTCACGGACGCTTGTTCTGGCCCTTTCAACCAACCTCTGAAACGTCATCATCGCCCGATTTTGTCAGCTTTCTCTGGTTCTTTGCGCAAATCGGCACCGGCATCTGTTATCTCATTTGCTACGCACTGGGCCTCGGCACGACGGCCGTGGCGAGCGCGCCAACCTTTGAATACGGCAACGCCTTGACCTGTCTTGCCGGATTGCTCAACTACTTGGTCATGCACGATGCCTTCGATATTGCTGCCGGGAGGAAGAAGTAATGCACGTTTTGATGATGACGCTTTATGCCGCAGTCACGGCAATTGTTTCGGCCGGCATCGCGCCAAATGTCAACACCCCGCGCCAGCGCGCCTTCTATGGCTTGAAAGTGTTCGGCACCTATTTAGGCGTAGGCTTGCTGCTCTCCTGGCTGCTTTTTGCCATTCCCCGCTGGTAGCTAAACGAACCGGCGATCTACTTATTTAATCAAGCGAAAATTGCTTGGCGTAATGCCGAACATCCGTTTGAATTGTCGGGTGAAATGGCTCTGGTCGGCAAAGCCGGTTTCGTAAGTGACCTCCGAAATCGCTTTGCCCTCGGCCAGCAACTTTCGGGCTTTGGTAATCCGCACCTGCGTTTGAAAAGCATGGGGCGGCAATCCTGACGCTTTGCTAAATACCCGATTCAAATGAAAAGGGCTGAGGTTCGTGAGGCGCGCCAGCTCTTCCAATGAAATATTTGCCGCATAGTTTGCTTCAATGTACTCTTTCGCGCGTTTAACGGCCGAATGTTCTTTCTCGAAGGGCACTAAATGGGGGCGCTGTTCGGCGTAGCGCGTGACCAGTTGAATCAAGAATTCCAACAGCAGAGATTCGCGTTCCAGTCGCGAAGCCGTCTCTTCAAAAGAGGCGTGGATGAACCGGAAACGCTCAATCGTGTCGTTATCGCAAACTATCGGAAGCGGAAAAAAAGGCAACCCGCGATTGTGCCCCGTGGCAGACACCACAGCGTTTTGAAAAATATGCGGGCTGACATTCAAGGTGCGAAAAGAGCATCCCGATGCCGGGTTTGCCGCATTGGAATGAATTTCCCCCGGATGCACAATGAACAGGCTGCCGGCGTAAGTTTCGTGAAAAGCCCCGCGATAAAACATCTGTCCGGTGCCTTGCTCAATCAAGCACAGGTGAAATTCTTCGTGCCAATGTTTCGGGTGCTGGTGGGTGACGCGAACCCCTTTTAATAATTCAATACGGTCGAATTCGGGAAGATGCCAAACTTTAATATTCACGCTTGCCACACTGGTTTTGCGGATTGTGCTGGGTCAGGAACAGCTTAGCATGGCTAACGGTGATGGCGTAAAGCGCGAACTTGTTTTGGCGAAGATGGGTGGTTAGCTTAAAGAGGTTTCGATAACTCCGTCGCTTAATTTGCGAAAGGGTAAGACGGCAATCTGAAGAAGCGGATTGAGCGGCCTGCGCCCAATCCGGAAGTCTTAGAAGAGCGAGTCTTTTATCTCTGCGGCGCGCCTTGAATACCGGCTTTGGCGAAATCTTTCGTGTCAACTAATTGACACAACCATCCCCATCCGCCAAAGAGTTCCGAAACTGCCAACATCAACTCGTTCTTGCCCTTTT
>JBIOWC010000672.1:0-7001 GCA_044868105.1 Blastocatellia bacterium | reverse complement strand
GCCGCGTGTTGCCTGTTGTTGCTGTGCCATAGTTGCTCACCTTTTTAGATTTATTTGGCTTTCTGACTTTCCATTTGCTGATTGACCAGGCTGGTTCTTCAGTAAGGCCAAGCTCTTGTCTTCTTTTAGCAATGGCTTCGTGGTTAGCTGCCGGGAAATCAATCAACATCTCCAGCAACCAGGATTGATTGACCTTACGAAGGTCATAATGCGTTCGGTGGTTGATTAAAAAGAGATAGACATCCACTTCATGAAACATGCGAATGTCGCCGTGTTGAGGGCCCTGCCGCTTTGACCCTTTCATTTGAAATGGAATCAAACCAGCTTCAGCCCAGCGCATGATTGCGTGACCGTCTTCACCAAGTAGTTTGGCTATCTGTGTGCCGGTGTAATAAGGCGTGTTCGCGGCTCGGATGTTTCTTCGCACGAGGATGATGTGGATCGCCGCCTCCGTTCGCTTAAATCCTTTCTCAATCAATTTGCGACGGATATAGGGGGAAGACATCCATGAGAATTCTTCTACAATCGCAAGCTCCGCCGCTGTCCACGGTGGCTCCTTGCCTTGCGTTAGCCCCAGCTCGGCGGCCCGCTTGCACACTCGCCAGCGAGGGAAACCGAATTCTTCAGCAAGCTTGATGACGCGCTTCTCTTTGGCGCTGCGCTTGACGGTCCGATAGACCTCCTCAATCCGCGCATCCATTGGGGGGGTGAAAGAGTATTTATGCTGTTTCTGAGCGCGAATGCTCCGGCTCATTCGTTTGCGCGCACAGAGCTTGCAACTGCGCACCGTGTAACTTTCAACTTCAACCCGGCAATCCGGGCATCGAGGCTTCGACTGAATTTCAACGCCGGCGCCCGCCCAGGCGTCGCGCATTTTGGAGTAGTAACGAAAGATGGTGGCTGCGACAGGAAAATTTGAATGCCCTTGATTCATGCTTTCAGCGCGAAGCTTGGCGTCGTATACTTCCGAATTGGTAGGGGTGACCTGATAGGCACTGTAAAAACGCCTGAGCGAATCGTTCACCCGTTCGAGTGGCCACGTTTTACGACCTCGCATCATGCACCTCCCGAAGCAAGGTTGCGAGAAAGCAAGCAAAGGGGCAGGTCGCACAAAGCTTTTCCGCTTTAACGCCAGTAATACCCGAACAGGAACAAGGTGTGCTCTCGACGGCGCGGTTAAAAATATCAATCGTCACCGGGAAATTGCGTTTCTGCTTGAGCGAGGCAATTGCGGTTTCGCGGGTTAGGATTTCTCTTCCTTGCTTATCTTCAACCGGTTTCAACTGGCTAGCATTACCAGAGGGTTGATTGCCAGTTCCCTCGATAGCTTTTTTTAATATTGCTAATGACCAGTTGGCAGTGCGCGCGCGTTCGGCCCAGGACTCCTGCAGCCCGGAATCATTGAGATTGAGCAGGATGGAGATGGCTCCCTGTGGAAGCAAACCATCAGAAATGAAGCGTTGAACCTTTTCTGGCAATTTGAGCAGATCGAGAAGCTGGGAAATCGCATGAAAACTAATGCCGGTTTGACGACCGATATCGCGAACCGATAAACCCTGTTCCTTTAGCTGTGCATAACCTTTTGCTTTTTGGAGTAGCGTCAGGTCTTTTCTCTGCTCATTCTCAATCATCATATTGAGCAGTTGGTCGGTTTCAGACATCCGGTGGACGATGACACGCACTCGCTTAACACCGGCAATGATGCAGGCCAGGCGGCGACGATGACCGGCGATGACGAACCCTTGTGGCGTGCTGGTAATAGGCTGTTGTAGCCCATGGACAGTTATGGACACGGCAAGCTCTTGAACGGTGGGGTCATCTACGCTTAGTTCCCCACGTGGGTTGAGCGGATTTGGCTTTAAACGTCCAATGTCCCAAACCTCAACAACGCCTGGCGCGCCGGGGGTTTTTAATTGTGATGCGCTTTGTTGGGTAAGCATGCAAACCTTCATTATTTCACTATCCAGTTTTTCCAGAGTTGATTCGCTTCGTATAACAGGCGCTCAGCTTTTTCTTCGTTGCCTTCGTGTTTGGCGTTAACCGCTTCGGTGAATTTCAGCAACACAGTCCAGGGGCCGGTTGGGATTAGGGAGTTAACCGCTTCGACAACAGCAGTCACTTCGCCGATAGGAAGTTTCAGATAGTCTATGAAAGCGCTGGCAGCACGCCGCGATAGTTCCTCCGGCTTGCAATCCATCAGCTCTTTGCATTGGGCTTCCGCATCAATTTTTTGTGAATTTGCTATCGCTTTAATTGCAACCAACTGACGCGGGGTGACGAGCTCTGCCATCGTTTTTGCAATCGGCTCTTCAGGGAAAGAAATTTGATTATCGGGCTTCCCTTCGCTTCTTGGTTTCTCATCCACTGATTCGAGATAAAATTTGACAGCGAGAATGTGTTCACAACGAAATGGAGGCTCTTGGTCGATGCGCTCCGTAAACTCGGCGCACGAACAACAAACCCTGCCCTCTTCACTTTTCCAAACCCTGAAAGTTTCTTTTCTGAAACCAGGCGCGGTGACGTTATAGCCATCTTCATCTTTGCCAACGAGACCCATTGCAGCCATTGCTTTGGCTTTACCGACAATATTTGGACTCTTTGTTTGTGATTGATTAAGTACAGCACTCATTTGCTTTTTCTCCTTCTTTTTGTTGGTTAGCGAAAATCCTTAAAACTGATTCGCATTCCGCTATGTCACCGCCGCCAGCCCATTTCACCCTGCCCCCTTCGATTTGAAGAAGCATGTCATCGCCTGTCCGGTCGGTGATTCTGATTTCGCGGTTTTCAATTAAGGCGATTGCAACAACCCGCTGCATAAAGCGATTGAGTTGTTCGCTGTTTTCGATAACAACCGGATCGCCGTGATAGCCGCGTTTGTCATATTCATAGCCAAGCATTGGAAAATGTTGATCGCTCATCGCCTGAAATACTCTTGCCAGGTTTCGCAACTGGTCTTTTGGCTTGCTCTCCAGCCTTTTGTCATCTGCCTGGGATCATCGCGTTTGATTGACGCGACGAGCATGGCTACGACAATAATGAAAATCAGATAAACCATTTGACTCCTTCACGCGCACCTAGCCTCAAAGAGTCGGGGACTCCTGCGCGATGACCTTAATTTTTCAGCTTTCAAGCTTGCGGGAGCGCCGCTTTGCGCGACTTCGTTTTCTTTTCTTCAACTTGAGCGATGGTCTCACGATCAACAGCAATGCTCTGCTTCACTTCGCCATCGCGAAGGTGATTAACCGTCTTTGCATCGGAAACCAGATTGTCGAATAGCGTTGGTTGAAAGGCCTTTTGAATCATTTCAATATCGGACTTCCACGCACCGTAAATCCGAATTTCATCGGCAAAGCCTTCCCAGTCGTGTGGATTGATTACTGGCTTTATCTCATCAAAATCATCGAATTCCACATCGGCATGCTTGAGTTCGTGGAAGAGCAAAGCCTCCATTGTTATGTAATCAAATCCGCGCGTGTGATCAGCAGCAATCCAGATGATGAAATCAGTATTAGAGAAATAGGCGAGCAGTCCAGATGGCTTCTGGCATTTGCCGAGCGTCAATTTGCCCTTCGATTTGCCGCCCTCTTTTTTGAATAGGAAGACGATGTTGCACTTCTTCAAATCCGCTAACATGCCGCGCCCGTCAATTAACGCCTCGCCGAGCTTGGTGAGTTCGTCACTGGTAACATAATCGCGAGCAATCTCGTCTTCGCCGGTAAAATCAACCTCAAGCGGCACCGGAAATTTCGCCTTCGCGTCAACGTCTTCCAATATTGATTTTCTATCTTTCATGCTTGCCTAATTGCTCACGGCGCGCGGGCTGGATACGGGATTTAGCAGCAATCAGTTTTAAGGAGAATAAGGGTCGCAACCCTCGCACCGTGAATTTTCAAAAATCTATGGCTGGCGGCGACTGTATCGTTAAATCTAGCTAAATCTATGTCGCTTAAATTCACCGCCGTCGCCAGCCAATACCAATGTCGGAGCCGTCTTTGAAACATTCGGAAGATTATGCTTTTTCAGGCTCATGGCTCCGACATAAATCGCCTGCGACCACCTTATAAGGATTGACGATTCCTTTATTTATTTTAGGCAGTCGAAGAAATTCAAAAATCTATGCTGCAATCTCGCGCTGCTTGATCGCCTGAATTAATGCCGACAGCGCGTTTTGCGACACCCTCAACGGTTCGAGCCCGATGTAGGTTTGCGTCAGGTAATCCAGCTTGAGTCCCCGCTGTTTGGCAATGGCGTCGGCAAAGCGCCGCTGTGGGATTGACGCAAAAGGCTGGGCATTTAGCACGTCATGCCGGTTCTGCAATCTAATCCCCTTCAAACATTCAAGCCCGTTGGCGCAAACCTGTCTGCCAATCGCGTCAAATATGAGGGCGACGATTGGCGACCTTTCACAACCGCAACGCTCGCAGTGGTTTTCGTGGTTGGTTTTAATCATGCGGCAATCCCCATTAATTGTTTTGAATCGCGGACAAATTTTCGCAGTTCTCGTTGCGTCAAGGTCTGCACCTTGTAAAGCACGAATCCCTTGTTTTCCCGGTTGATGATCGGCAGCACATCAACCATTTTCCCCCAACCGACCGCCTGTTCCATTTGGGCTATTTCGCGTTCGTTAAAACCCAGGCGTTCGCATTCATCCAGAAGATGTATGAGGTGATAGGCGCGCGATCGCGGCCATTTGAGTTCATACCTCACATACTTGCTGAAAGAGGGATATCCCCATTCTCGATGCGTCTTATTGCGGTGTACATCGCGGAGCGCACGAGCAAACCGAAGAGGAAAACAGCCTCGCTCTGTGCGGCGTGCTGCTAAGGTTTTAATTTGTTCACGAAGTGAATCCATAGTTATTTGCTTATAGTTTTACCCAAAGCTTTGTCGGAGCAGGTCCAACAGAAACAGCCATCCTCGCCCGTATGTGGTACCGCCCTGCAGAGAACTGCTTGCGCATTCAGGTGCGCGTCATCAGCAACGCTGGCGCGCCCGTGAGCGGCGGCGGCAGTTCGGTAAAGGTCTGGTGAAAAGGCTTTGACCAGGCGTTGCAGCGCTTCAATCAATTCATCATGTGAATTGCAGGCGTGGGCGATAAATTCAGCATTCGCCTGGTCGGTTGTAGTTGCCTCGGTTTGTGGGTCGCCGCACACGGCGATGAACTCTCCAGTCTCGCTGAGAATCGTCGCTCTGTCGGTTACCCGGTATGGAACTGGCGTATGATTTTTCATTGCGACACCTCCGGGTTATTCCGTAGTTTTCTGTCGCGTTCTACCAGAAGCAGATCTGGTCCAAGCCAGGCACGAACGGTCGGATCAGAGACATTGATTTGTAGTTTCCAAATCAAGAACAATATGCCTTGTTTCCAAAGATTGATGTCCGCGTCGAACATCTTGGAAATGTCGTGTTGATTTTGTAACTGGAGAACAAAAGCCCTAATGATATTCGGCCTGTACCCGTCAACTTTGTATCTCGCTTCGCGTTTGGTCGACTCCCTTAACGCCTTATCGAATTCCATTTCGCCATCCCCTTTGCGTGGTTTTGCCATCCCCGAAAACGGTTCAATGTTCGGCAACGGCATGGGGATGGCGAATCCTTTTTATGCCGTCGCCTTCACCGCACTGCAAAAAACAGCGCGGAATCTTCAAACTGGAAGCCTGATTCAAATTCTCGGTATGGGCGCGGCCTTTGTTATCCCCCCGGCCGCGCCCATCGGCTGCCTGACTTCAAAAAGCCTCTTGAGCCTTACCGCCGCATTCGTTATGAAAGCGAGTGCCGACGACCTCCGTGGTTTCGGATTTTGCAATCCATTGGTAGCAGCCAAGGCAGAGGTGGTCGGTCGAAAGCGTGTGATCGAGGCGAGCCATCGCCGACAGGTGTACATCTGGCTCAAGTTGTTCAAGGTCTCTAATCGCAGTAGTCATGCCCATTTTTTAAACCCTCTTCATCGGCACGACGATGGCATTGCGGTATTCAGTGTGGCAGGTTCCGCACTTGCCGTTTTGCCGACGATTTCGTTTGTGAATATCAACCAGGCCTCGGGGGTATCGAACATTTGCGCCATCCTTGATGCGTCCCTGGAACAAACAATCCGTTCCGGCAGCCCCGGCGCGTACCGTGCTCTCTTTGACCGTCAATTCCTCAGCAACTTGAGCAACGGTCAAACTCTCAGGCTCGTCGTAAACCAATCTGTTCGCCGGTTTCGCAAGCTTTTCGGTTATGTACCGGTCGCGCAGGTGATTGAGTCTTTGCTGAATCTCATCAAGCTCGGAAAGAAACGGGTCATCAAATACTTGCGGTTGTGCGTGTGCGCTCATTTTATGCCGCCCTCCCTATTTGATGGATATTGCCGACCTGCTCACGGGCCGACTGCAATTCTTCGCGCACCATGGCGCGAACGTGCTCAGGTAAGCCAAGGATTTTTTCCTTGTACAACTCAATCGTGTCATCAATCCATTGCTTTGAATCTGCCCAGCGTAGGAGCTGCACGACGACCAGGGCATCGATATAGATGGTGCTTAATTGGTGAGAGCAAATTCCGAAGGCCGGGCAAGAGCAAATTCCGCTACAACTCACTAAATGGAAACCACCAATTGAGGCGGGAACAAAATAGACACCCCGATTATCACGTTCAATGCGTCCTTCATCGCGAAGGCGAAAAGCTTTCTCGAATTTGTCTTCGCGGCTCTTCATCACGCAGTCCTCCGGTAATTAACGACCGCATCAAATTCGCCATCAAACATTTCTTCAATTGTCATATTGAAATATGCAGCCAATCGTTCGCGGAGCTTTTTGTTCTCGCGATGACCGTTTATAACCTGTGAGAGTTCGGGGATGGTGCAACCGATGGCTTTGGATACTCTTTCTTGACCACCGCGACCATCAATAAAAACTTTCAAAACAGAAGGCGACATGATAAATTGCGCTCCGCGTAAAATTATTTACAAGCGGGATAATAAGGCATTGCCTCAGCAAGGTCAAGAAAAAAATAATGCATCCCC
>JBIOWC010000671.1:0-6196 GCA_044868105.1 Blastocatellia bacterium | reverse complement strand
GACATTCGATTTCTCAAAATTCTTATAACTGGCGCTGTCGTAAAAAGCCTGGTGCACGGGCGAAGCCATCCACATCTTCATGAGCGCACTGAGGTCGCGCACCTGCAAATAGACCATGGCGCCGCGCGGCATCACCGACGCCAGCCGCAACTGTTCGTTCACAGGTCTTGGCTGCTGCCCGTCTGATTGATGTGATAAGGCCAATAAGGCAATGGCGATTAATAATATGATTCTTAATAAAATTATTTTTGTGGCTTTCATCACTGGCTCTCCTTTAACTGCCTAACACGCGCGCCGCATAGATTGACCCGGTGGCGCTCGATTTATTCACCCGCAACAACGCCGTCGTTGCCTGTTCACGCGCTCTCATCACCGCAAGAAAAGCTTCAATCCGCTTCTCGATGGCCGATTTTTCTTGCGGCTGAACGGTTTCGGCAACCCGCAACCGCTCAAGCGCAATGGCCCGATCCAGGCGACCCAGTCGCGCAGAAGAATCGGCGAGCGCCGCAATCAATACACTCTGCACTTTTGCGGAGGCCGATTGATTAAGCTCGGCCAGGGTTTTCAAGCCTTGCGTCTTGCCGGACGCGACTTCAAGCGAGGGCTCGAAAACAATGGCGTCGCTGCTCTCTTCCGCTTCCGTTTCATCGTCAGCCGCGCTCGTCGCGTTCAAGACTTTTCGCGCCGCCGCGCTCAAGACCGATTTTTGCGCCTCGCCTTCGGTTAAGCGAATCGCCGCCCCGTCGCGTTGCAATTTGCTGTAAGCGATGATGAGTTGGGCGCGCACGGTTGAAGTGCGATATTCAATCGCCTCGGTCAACACCCCGTCCACGTCCAGATAGATCGCGCGCTCGAAATTGCGCGCCGCCTCCGCATCTCTATTCGCGGTCCGCGCCAGCAGTCCAAGTTTGAGTTGGGCGATGGCTTCAAGCGGTCCTTTGACGCGCTCCAGGGTGCTACGCGCCGCCTCAACGCTGCCGGTGTTTTCTTCAAATGCAGCGCGCGCCAACAGCGCTCCGGCCTCCGGTTGCGCGCCGCCTTGAAATAGTCGCATCACCCGTTCACCAGCGGCGCGGTCAGCTTTGGCAATCTCACCGATAACCTCTGCAACCTGCGCTTTGGCGCTGTTCGGGGTTGTGCGTTCGCTTAACAAGGCAACCGCTTTATCCACGGCTTCCGCGGTTTTCCCGGCGGCCATCATCACGCGCACCAGCTCAACCTTATTCGTCGCATCGTCCGGATAGGCCAGAGCAATCTGTTCGCGGAACTCAATCGCTTCATTAAAGCGATTAATCTTTGCTGCCGTTTCGGCGGCCAGCCTGAGGGCTTGCAAATTATCGGTTGAACGCTCAACCAACAGTTTCAACAATCGTGAGGCTTCACCAGCCTGCCCGCGCCGCGCTTCGATTTCGGCAAGTCCGGCAAGGCTTGCGTCGCTCGCATAACGCATACGCGAAGCTTTGCGATAGGCGTCGTACAACAGGGCTTCGGCCTCAGTCTCGCGCTTTTCCTGAACAAGCAAGGCATAGGCCTTCAAACAATGTTCGTGCAAGGTGCTTTGCGAATACGACTCATTCTCAGCGCTTTCTTCCTGCTCACCATCAAGCCCGCAATAATTGCGCAGTTCGTTAATTGCGGCTTGCAGGTTTTGCCCCTTGCGCAGTTCGATAGTCGCCGAGGCGAGCGGCAACCAGTCGTAATAATCTGTGCTCTCGTCGTCCGTGTCTTCCAGTGCGAGATTGATGTCAGATTGTTCCTGCTTGATGGTCGTCACCAGCAATTTCGCTTCATCGAGAGCTTTGGTGCGAATCAAATAGTCGAGAAAATTTCTACGCCATTCGCTCAAATCCCGTGCCGGATAGACCATCACGCCGCCGACCTCGGTTCCGTCTTCGTATTCCGCTGTCCCGAAGGTCGCCGTCGCTGCGTCAGCATATTTCTGGTGAATGGTTCGATAGATGGCCAGCAATTGGCTTTCGGGAAGCAAGCGTTTTTCAACAACCAGCCGCCCGATTCGCATATCGTTCGGCGTCATGCTCATCACTCTATCTAATGACGAAGCGATGGCGCCCGTTGTTTTAGCATCGCCGCGATCCACGATTTCCAAAATCAACGGTTCGAGCGCATCCATACGCCCTTCGTATTGATTGCTTTTCACAGGGCGATTGACGTAAGCGATGATGAAGTTTTCCAGCAGCGGCAGCGCCTCTTTCACAAAGCCGTGATCGGCCATCACCTTCAAATAACTCTGCGCATCATCTATGCTCACGCGCCCATTCATCATGGCGCCCCAGGCGTCGAACGCCCCTTGTTTATTGCCCTCGGCCAAGAGCACCGCGCCGCGCATCAAGGCAATGGTGTTTTCGCCGGGCGCCAGTTCTGCCGCTAACGAAACGTGATTCATGGCGCGTTTGGTATCTTTGCGGTCCAGGTAGTAAGCGGCAAGCTCCAGTTGTGCCGCTTCACTTGCGGGACGGCCTTCGATTTCCGCAGCCGTCAGTTTGCGACTGTCGCCGTCACGTCCGGCGCTGCCCAACCAATAACCATAGTTGCGGGCGGCGACGAACCAATCACCGCCGACCAGGGTTGCTTCTTTATCAACTTTGCGACCGAGCAGCTGACCGATGGGTCGAATGTCCAAGGCGGATTTGAAAAAGTTTTCGGTTTGCGGCGAATAGTCTTTTAGGAACAACCCGACTTCGGCGCTCCGCGAAGCCATCCAGGCTTTAGATTGCTTGGCATTGGTTATCGCCTGGCGAGCCAAATCCTTTTCGTTCTTCTCGATAAAGAAATTGACCAGTTGCAGTTGATAAGGGTTGTAAGCGGCCGCCAGCCGTTGCAACTCTTCGCGCATTCCGGCGTCGTACAGCAGCGTGTAATAACGCTTGACCCAGTCCACTTCCGTTTCACTTTGCAAATCGCCGCTGGCATTTGTATAAGCCACGCGCAACGCCTGAAGCTCTTTGGTCTTGTCACCGGCAAGGGCGTACTGGCTGGCGATTTGATTTTGATAATCGAAGCGTTCTTTGAATTTATCTGCAGCAAATTCTCTGGCCAGCATTTCGGCGGCGCGCGCATATTGAGCGCGGCGATTATAAAAATTGACCAACGCCCGAAGCTCGTCGTAACACTTGCTCTCTTCGGGTTTGGTTCGCGCTTTAAACGCATAATCTTTGATGCGAACCAGCAGAGCTTCTTCCGTGTCAACCAGTCCGGCGCCGTGGGCGATGCCGACAAAGCGTAACAGTTCGTCTTTGTCCGCATACGTCGTCAGCTTTTCGGTTGCTGTCTGAATTGCCGAAGCGACTGCCGCCGTGTCCTGAGCATTGGCAAATTCCAACACCCCTTTGCCAAAATCGCTTCTCAGCACGGCATCTATAGAGGTCACAATATTCTTGGCTTTGTAAGCATCCGTCTCTTTCGAATTATCGCCAATCGCCTTGTAGCGTTCGCGCAGACGTTGTAGTTTCTGGAACACGCTGGGCGCCGGTTCGGTGTAAAGCAGTGAGCCGATATAGTAACGAATAGCGGTATCGGAATTGACATATTCGTCTTTTAACACCTTCGGCAAACGCTCATAGGTCTGTTCAAAGACGCGCACGGCTTCCCCGTGAATGCCCCACGAAGCCAGCTTGCTGGCCATTACCAGTTCGTCTTCAGCTTTGATATTTTTCTTTGCCGCGAGCGCCTGACGAAGCGTTTGCACAGCGTCGTCACGTTTACCCTGCGAAATTTGCAGACGCGCGATTTCAAACAACCATTGCGGCTCACGCCCGAATACCGTCCACCCTTCGCGCAACACCGCAATCGCTTCGTCATAACGCCGCCCGCGCGCCAGCGTCGAAGCAAAGGCATACCGCAAATCGCTTCGTGAAGGCTCATTTACCACTGCGAGTTTGTATTGACCGGCGGCGCCGGCGATATTGCCCATGCGTTCGTACATTCGCCCAAGGACAAGCTGCCAACGATAGTTTTTGAATGACTCTTTGGTCAGCTTTTCATAATAACCGGTGAGCCGTTCAACGAGCTTGCGCTTCTCTGCATAGTCAAAAGCCGCGGCCAGTTTGGTTTCGTCTTCGGGAGCTTGATTAATGATTTCAATGTGTTGATCAAGCGCATCCGTATATTTGCCGAGTTTGTCAAAGGTCTGAATCATGCCGGCGCGCAGTTCCGCAACTTTGTCTCTGGCCTCTTCGCCGCCGACTTCGCGCACATCTTTCAAGCCCGCTTTGTAAAGCTCGGCGAGCGCTTCTAATTTATTGGCGGTGCCGAGTGTTTTGGCGAGTTCGGCAAAAATTTCGGTGTCGCCTTTATTCTCTTCATAAAATGCGCGCAAGGTTTTTTCCGCATCATCAAGGCGACCGGCTTCCGTTTGCCGACGCGCCAGTTGCAAGGTAACGGTTCGGCGATTGACGCCCTGGGCTTTCGCCAAGGTGTTTTTGTATAAATCGAGCGACCGGTCAATCAGCCCGGCGCGCCAGTAAAACTTCGCGGACTCTTCGATGATGCCGACATTGGTCGGGTAATCGCTGACCAGTTTATTAACGATAGCTATCGCCTCATCAACCTTGCCGCGCCGTTCGAGGAAGGCGGCGTTTTGCAAACCATACATCATCGCTTCACGTTCATCGCGCGCCACGCGAGCGAGTCGCCCGATCACCTGTTGTTCATCTTCGGGTCTGAGAATAGAGCGAAACAGCTCGCGGGTGGTTTCCAGAAAGGCGATATCGCTCGATTTATCAATTTCGTTTCTGATAAGCGCCAGCGCATCCGCTGTGCGTTCGCGTTCGGCGAGATAGCTCGCATAACCAATCACCAATTGCCAATCATTGGGGTTGGCCGCGTGCGCGCGGTTGTAAGTGGCAACAATTTTCTCTTCCAGGCCTTGGCGACGCGCCAGTTGCGCCAGCCTTTTTGACACCGTATCGCGCCCTTGGCCCGCTTCATTCAACACTTTGACATATTCGGCAATAGCCGAATCCATATCGCCTTTGCCCTCAAAGACGGCGCCCATTCGATAAGCGTAGAGGTTGGGGTCGTTCGTCGTTTGGCGCAAATCGCGGAAGATGCGCAACGACTGGTCATATTGATAGTAATCCCAATAAACGGTTGCGACTTCCAAAAAGGTTTCGCGTTCGCCAGGTTCGAGTTGAATCAACTTGTCCCATTGTTCGCCGGCGCGTTTGAAATCGCCAAGCTGCGCATAAACCTCTCCGGCTTTGATGCGGTATTCATGGTTTGCCGGATAGATAGTGGCCATCTGTTCAAGCGCACTGGCCGACTCTTCGAACAATTTGTCAGAGGTTTGCCCGAAGGAGCGCGTGAGGTCTGCGAGGCGGTCGGCGTACTGAACTTCACCCGGATAAAGCGTATTCAAGCTTCGATAGGCATTTAACGCTTCATCGTGATGCGAAAGCCACAACGCCGCATCGGCAGCAAAAACCATATAAGGACTGGGCGGCGCAGGCGTTGAAGAATTTCCCGATCCCCGGTTCCCGGTTCCCTGTTCCTTGGCGCGAGCATATTTGCCCCGCAATTGATTTTCCGACGACAGCCGCGCCAAATACGGTTCGCGAATCGAACGGTCGGCGAAATAGTAGGTTTGCGAAAGCTTTTCCCACTCCGCGTACCGCGACTCTCTCCATAAATAGGTCAGCATACCGCGCACAAAAAACAGGTTGCGCGGAAAACGTTTGTGGGCGTAATCGTATAAATCAAAGGCGAGTTTTTGGTCCCAATCCAACGAATCGCCGGCCGCCGTCGCGCCGTATCCGGCAAAGCGATAGAGGTAATCGGAAATCTCTTCTTCATCGAAAACATTGATTAGATTTCGCGCATATTGCTGCAATTCTTTGCCGCGTTTTTGGCGAACATACCAGCGCGCCAGACGGTGATACCAGGTATTTGAATTGAATTCGCGAATCGCCTGATTGTAGGCCTTGAGTTGTTCATTGATCAGTTCAGCTTGTCCGAGCCAGCTTAAAAAGCGTTCGTACAGGCCTTCGTCTTTCGGGTGCTTGCGAATTTCGCCCCAGAAAAAGCTGACCGTTTCCGGTTGTTTATCATCCGTGGCCAGCGACGACACATACCGCTCCAGCACGCTGCTGTAGCTGACCGTTTCTTTGGTCGTTGTGGCATCGGAAGAATCCTCTTCATCTTCGTACGCTTCATCGCTGTCGCCCGCATCGGATTTATC
>JBIOWC010000670.1:0-8597 GCA_044868105.1 Blastocatellia bacterium | reverse complement strand
AGGTTCGCACAGAGGTTAGGGTTTACGACAAGCTTCCCGAATTGCCAACCGATTAACAATTTATCTGGAAACTATTCCAAGGCCGGTAGGATAATCTCAAAAGATGTTCCGTTGCCGAGTTCGCTCTCAAAATTAATGGTGCCGTTATGCAGTTGAACGGCGCGAAAAGCTTGCGCCAGTCCAATACCGGTTCCTCCCTGTTTGGTCGTGTAATAGAGATTGAATACACGGTCGCGGGCTTCCTGCGGGATGCCAACGCCACTGTCTTTTATCTGAATCCGAACTTTGTCATCACCATAGATCATGGTATTGATTTCAAGCGGCCCACCTTTGGGCATCGCCTGACAACCGTTGAGAATAACATTGAGTAGCGCTTGTTTGAGCAGGTCAGAATCACCTTTAATCATCAATTTCCCTTCGGCAAGGGCTTTATTAATGGTCACCCCGCGTTCCGCCGCTTCCATAGAAGCGAGCGCCACCACCTGTTTGATAATCAGGTTCAAATCCAACGGCTCAAGGCGGATTTCAACCGGTCGCGTAAAATTAAGGAAGGTCTGCACCACTCTGTCGAGGCGCTTAATTTCAGAATCCAAAATTTCAATCTGCGGTTTAGTATCGGCCGACCCGAGTTCGATTTTCGAGCGCAGGATTTCCAAATGAATCACCATGGCGTTAAGCGGATTTTTCACTTCGTGGGCAATACCGGAGGTGATGCGCCCCAAATCAGCTAGCTTTTTCGATAAATCCCACTGCGATTCAAATTTT
Source organism: Blastocatellia bacterium (assembly GCA_044868105.1). Lineage (GTDB taxonomy): Bacteria > Acidobacteriota > Blastocatellia > UBA7656 > UBA7656 > JBFMDH01. The sequence continues at coordinate 7,832 of JBIOWC010000670.1, read as the reverse complement.
TGATAGGACTCATAATCGCGTAAGCCAATCAGCACCCCGACCGGCGTACCGGCATCTTCGATATACTGAACAGAAGCCAATAATTGCTTGCGGTTCAAATCTCCGGTTGATTTCATGGTGGTTCGCGCAATTGAACGGCGTTCATTAAAGGAACGTTCGACCAGGGCGACCAGCGGATGACGCAGTCCCAGGGATTCGTCAATCGGCAATCCCGTGAGTTCATCATTTTTGAGTCCGAGCAGTCGCTCGGCATCCGGGCTTGCCAGAATGACCCGCCCTTCCCGATTAATTAAAATTAAGCGGTCTTCAAGGTGGTTGACCACCTGCCGCAATCGGCCGCGCATAATTTCTAACTCTTCGCGTTCACCAGCCAGGCGCGCCCCCAGTTGTTTCAAACGTGTCGTCACACCGGTCACGACATCATCATTGGGCAGGTTCTTGGTATGAAAAGCCTCGCTGGAATCTTCTTGAGTTCCCAATTTTTCAATGCTGCCGGAAATCGCTTCCAGAGGTCTCAGCAAAGTATTCGCCGAGATACTGGCAATCACGGCAGAGGCGAGAATAGCCAGAAAGCCGATTAAGAGATTCGTTTGTATCGGGTCAATCAAGCCTCTGCGAATGAGTAAAGAGGAGACGCCGATGTGCAAATTACCGAAAGCCGTCTGCTTTTCCGAAATGGCATTGTTAATGATGATTTCTCTGTTTAATTGAAAAACCGGCTGTCGGCCAAAGACTCGGATTAATTGTTTATATGCATTTTGATTGGCCAGTTCCGTAAGATCCGGGCGCGCGGTCTCAAGCTCGCCAATTGCCTGGCTATTGGTGACCATCGCGTTTTTCCCTTCGGCATCGGTGATTAAATTACCATTATCGTCGGTGATGTAGATATAGGAAATTCTTGGCGTATTAATAACCGTTGATTCCATCAACCCTCTGGTGCTGGAATTATTCGTTGAGGCCAATATCACGTAGGGGTCGCCTAGCTCATTGAGTGGCGAGGTGCGGTCAATATCTTGCTGAATGGCGTTAATGATTTGGCTTGATAGTTGAACGGCTTCTTCGGTGGTGCGATTAATAATGACTTTCGTCATTTTTGCGATGTTGGCAATAGTAATAATTAAGGCGATAAATGCGACAAAGAGTGTGAGCAAAGCAATCTGCCGGGCGCGAACTCCGAATCGAGGCAGCAACTGGCTGGCGCGAGCCGTTGGGGGATCTATAGATGACAACGGGGCACCAAGACTGGTATCAATCTCTTCCGATGAATTTTCCTGAGATGGCTGTTCGATTACTACATCCATAAATTCTAAACATCGCAACCGAGTAACAATTGATTCCCATATCCCAAGCGGCTTCAGACGAGGGCAACGAGCCATTACGCTTACGCCTTCAAGAGCCTGTTCAAAGGGGGCTTCGTTGAGTATTAGCGCCACCAGATTACTGCCGGCAATCTTTCCCGCCTCAACCAGGTCATCACAGCTTTCCTCTTTCGTGGGTGTGAACCTGACAAGTTGTGCTTGTTGCACATGATAATCGCAAGGACACGATAGCCAATCTTCGGCAACGCTCCTGGCTAAAACAATATCAGATACATCGCACGGCTGAACCTGAAATAACGTATCCAGCGCGCCGAGGACCGCCGTCATCCAAACAATGCGAGGAAATAAAGCTAACCCGCGAATGGCAATTGTCAATTGAAGTTCGGAACTTGGCTCCTGCTGCTCAATGTACCGGCATAGTCTCTTATAATCCTGCAAAGATAGGGGGCTTAAATCTTTCGATCTTTGGACAGGCGGCACTGCTACAGCTTTTTGTGCTTTCATTTGCCCCTACTGATACTAAAGATCGTGAAACTTGGCGAGGTCAAGTCTATATCTGTTTTTTAACGTCGAACGATTCTACTCTATTTGTTCTTCATTTGCGACTCGATATGCTTTTAATTTGTTATGTAAGGTTTTTAAGCTGATGCGCAAGGTTTCCGCCGTTCTGGTCTTATTATAATCGGTTCGCGCTAGCGTACTGAGGATCACTTTCCGTTCTACTTCATCGAGCGGCATCCCCAGCGGAATCATGACAAAATCGGTTACCGGTTCGGCATCCGGGTTAACGATATGCGCCGGCAGATGACTTTTTTCTATGAAATCGCCCTTACAAATGATGACGGCTCTTTCGATAACATTGCGCAATTCTCTGACATTGCCGGGCCATTTATAACTCGTCAATACGTCCATCGCTTCGGGTCTTATCAATTGCGCCGTTTTATTATGCCGCTTGCTTAAATCATCAATCATATGTTGAGCCAGCAACGGCACATCTTCAATGCGTTCGCGCAAGGTCGGCAAATGAATGTTGATGACGTTGAGGCGATAGAGTAAATCTTCTCTGAGAAGGTTAGATTGCACAGCTTTGATGGGGTCTTTGTTCGTAGCGGCAATAACCCGTACGTCAACGCTGGTCTCTTTCATGCTTCCGAGCCGCCGCACTTTTCTGTCTTCGAGCACGCGCAGCAGTTTCGCCTGCAGTAAGAAAGGCATTTCAGCGATTTCATCCAACAGTAAGGTTCCGTCATTTGCCAATTCGAAACAACCGATGCGGCGTTCTGCCGCGCCGGTGAAAGCACCGCGTTCATGCCCAAATAACTCGGATTCCATTAAGGTTTCGGGGACCGCCGCGCAGTTGATGGCAACAAAGGGCTGGCTCGAACGTTGACTCAGCTTATGAATAGTTCGCGCCACCATCTCTTTCCCGGTTCCGGAATCGCCGGTGATTAATACCGATACGGCGCTTGGCGCAACCTGTTCGATGAGGTTATAGACTTCGCGCATCGAGTCGGCGTTGCCAACCAAATTTCCGAAGGCTCCATATTCGCGGAGTTGTTTGCGTAGAATTTCATTTTCCCGCCGCGTCCCGCTATATTCGGCAGCCTTCTTCAAAACCAGTTGCAGGCGTCGCATATCAACCGGTTTTTCAAAATAATAGAAGGCGCCTTCATCTTTTACCGAGCGGATTGCCGCATCTATAGAAGCCTGCCCGGTAAGCAAGATGACAGAGGTTTCCGGGTAAGACTCTTTTACCTGATGGAGCAGTTGAAAGCCATCCAGGTTAGGCATAATGACATCGGTAATGATGATGCTGGGAAAAAAGTCTTCGATGCGTTCTAAAGCATCTCGACCGTCGGCCGCCATATCGGCTTCATACCCCCAACTCGTGACCAGTTCTTTTAAGCCCTGACGGGCGGATTCCTCGTCATCAACAATTAACACACGCTGATTTGACATAACCGTTTCAGTTTAACACAACCCGGGCTGCGTTTTAGAATTTGTAAGTTGATTTTATGAAGTGAGGCCCGCTTGCACGATTCCCACAATCCCTTCAACCGTGCCTGAATTATCAATTGACCGCTTCCAGTCCAATTTGGAGACTGCATTTAGTTCATTATTGTCCCCACAATATCAATTAGCATTTCCCGCGTTCTGTTTTCTAATTATTGCTTACCATTTTGCATCATACTTTATCACACCTTGTCACGATAATGTGACCTAATTGTGACCCAAATTCGGTTAGTTTTCTTTGGAAGGTATCTTATGCGGTCGGCCTGGTTTCCTCTCTGCGACCAACTGCAAAAGTTAAGGATTTAAGGTCAATCATAGATCCAACTTTTTAGTTCGATTTCTTTTGTTTCTTTACTTCGTCTTTCTTGCGAGGTCTGCCACCCTTATCTGCATCCGGGTTGTAGGATTCAACCTCACTTCTTTTCAACATCGTCCGCCCAAATATATCTTGGGTTTTCAACTTGCCCCGTTCGATTAGGTCATAGATCGTCTGCCTGGCGACGCACCGATACGGTTGCCGGAAAAACCGATGAATATATCCGCTCGGCATCGGCAATGTTCGGCGACCCGGCACAGCAGAAGTCCTAAGCTTTGGAGGTGATTTTGGAAGCCACCAGTGGCGCACCGTCGTCAAACATTCACCGGATTTACTCGATTCCCAGTCAACAAACGACTACTCGATCTATTCTGGATGATGTTTTGGATATCGGAGTACGAATAAATTGAACAAATTCAAGAAGGGCGGCAACTGTATCGCCCTTCTTGCCTATTCTTTCAACAATCTTGCTAAAAGTTTTGCAAGGTACCGCAAGGGAGTTGAAATTGTTTCATGAGCTTTATGTATTACTCCCCTATGCTTGTCTCGCCAAGTTGCACAATAATATACATTGAAGAAACCTTTCCAGCATTAGATCTTGGATTATTAATGTGAAAATTCGGATTTTAAGTGTTCAAAAATCCTTTGAAGAATACTCTTAAAATCTCACCGATTATTGGGATTTTTGAATGACAGAAGGGCGTTAAAAAACTATTGTTTTCGGACAGGGGTAGTATTGCACTAAAAAGATCTCAGCTATCAATGACAAAAGCTCTACAGCTCAGTGAACGACCTTTTATAGTTTTACATGTCAGAGCATCGGTATCATGATTCATCAACACCTGCGCATGTCCGAACTATCGCGGCACTCAATTACATTGGCTTCTTCTATATCAGCCCCGGCCGGAAAGCATCGTCCACTCGACTCCTATTGCTTTCCTATACGAAGCATGAAATACTCCTATGCCTAACCAATAGGAGGTTCTCGATGGCTGATAAGACGGACGTTTGGCAGGGTACACTCGCCCTGATGGTGCTCAAGACCCTCGAAGCCTTGGGCCCGCTGCATGGCTACGGCATCGCGCGGCGTATCGAGCAGACCAGCGGCGACCTGCTCTCCATCAATTACGGCACACTCTACCCGGCACTGCTCAAGCTGGAGCAGGAGGGCTACATCTCGTCCGAATGGGGCGTCTCAGACAACAACCGCAAGGCTAAGTATTACAAATTGACCCGCGCTGGACGCAAGCAACTAACTAAAGAGGCCCGCGAGTGGGAGCAAACCACCGCCATACTTGCGAGGTTCTTCGCCCCGGCAAAGGAGTCCTGATGCGCGTTAGACAACTGCGTGCCTGGCTCGTGCGCTTGGCCGGCATCTTCGGTAGTGACGTTCGCGACCGTGAGTTGGCCGAAGAGCTGGAGAGTCACCTCCAGCTGCACATTGAGGACAACGTCAGGGCGGGGCTGTCGCCGGAGGAGGCGCGTCGGCAGGCGCTCATCAAGCTGGGGGGCGTCGAACAGACGAAAGAGAAATACAGAAGACAAAGGGGTATACCGATGCTCGAAGACCTATGGAAAGATCTGCGCTACAGTGCGCGAATGCTCGTGAAGAATCCCGGCTTCACAGTGGTAGCCGTGATTACGCTGGCGCTCGGCATCGGCGCCAATACGGCCATCTTCAGCGTCGTCAATGCGGTCCTGCTGCGCCCATTAGACTACGAAGACCCCGACCGGCTCGTTATAATCTTAGAGAACAACTGGCAAAAGGGTTGGACCCGCTTCGCAGTCGCGCCCGGCAACTTCGCTGAATGGCGCGAGCAGAACCAAGTCTTCGAGCAGATGGCCGCTTATACCGGCTCCTCATTCACCCTCGTGGGCGAAGGCGACCCCGAACAACTTCAGGGCACACGCGCTTCCACCAACCTCTTCGCGCTCCTGGGCGTCAAGCCTGCCCTCGGTCGTGACTTCCTCCCGGAAGAAGACCACTCTGGCGGGGAGCGCGTCGTTATCGTGAGCCATGGTCTGTGGCAGCGTCGCTTCGGAGCCGACCCCGGCATGGTGGGAAAACAGCTTACGCTCAACGGCTACAGTTACACGGTGGTTGGCGTAATGCCTGCCGGGTTCCGGTTCCCCAACTCTCGGACAGAACTCTGGGTGCCGGTGGCCTTCAGCGCCGCTGATCTCGGCAATCGCGGCGGTCATTTCCTGACGGTGTCGGCGCGCCTCAAACCGGGCGTTACGCTCGAACAGGCGCAGATTGAGATGAACGCCATCGCCGAGCGCCTACAGGAGCAATACCCGCAGACCAACGCGGCATGGGGCGCTCGGGTCGCCCTGCTGGTTGAAGAGGTCGTCGGGGACGTGCGATCGTCGCTGCTCGCGCTCGTCTGTGCCGTCGCCTTCGTACTAATGATTGTCTGCGCTAATGTCGCCAACCTGTTGCTGGCGCGCGCCGCCGCTCGCCGGAGGGAGGTCGCCATCCGCGCGGCATTGGGCGCCAGCCGTTCCCGCCTCCTCAGGCAACTACTGACGGAAAGCGTGTTGCTGTCCCTGCTCGGCGGGGCTCTCGGAATGCTGCTGGCCGCACGGGGGGTAGATGCGCTGGTCTCCTTCGGCCCGACCAACATTCCGCGTCTGAATCAGGTCGTAATGGATGGCCGGGTGCTCGGCTTCGCTTTCCTCATCTCTTTGGCGACCGGGATCATCTTCGGCCTGGCCCCGGCGTTACAAGCCTCTCAGACCGACCTGACCGAATCCCTCAAAGAGGGGGGCCGGAGTTCATCCGCAGGTGCAGGGAGCCAGCGCCTGCGCCGCCTGCTGGTGGTCGCCGAAGTGGCGTTATCTCTGGTGCTGCTCGTCGGCGCGGGCCTGATGATCAAAAGCTTCGTGCGTCTTAGCAAAGTCGAGACTGGCTTTGACTCGCAGAACACGCTGACGGCGCAAATCAATCTGCCGCAGTCGCGGTACGATGACGGGCAACAGCAAGCTGCCTTCTTCCGCCAAGTCTTGGAGCGCATTGAGGCGCTGCCGGGGGTGGAGTCGGTCGGGGCCGTCCTGCCCCTTCCTTTTACCGGGGATAGCCTCTTTTCCTTCATCGTCGAGGGACACCCTACGGACGATATGCCCAGCGCCAACTACTACGCAGTCAGCCCCAACTACTTCGGCGCGATGGGCATCCCCTTGTTAAAAGGCCGCTTCTTTACCGAGGCGGACCTGGCTGAGAGTCCTAGGGTAGCTATCATCAACGAAACTATGGCCCGCCGCTATTTTCCCGACGAAGACCCCATCGGCAAACGGATGAACATCACCAATGGCCCGCCGGCTCTGCGCGAGATCGTCGGGGTAGTGGGGGACGTGAAGCAATACGGGTTGGATACGCAGTCACCGGCGCAGATGTATGAACCTTACCTGCAACGCCCCTGGTCGGGGATGACGCTGGTGGTGCGCGCGGCTTCTGAGCCTACCGGCCTGACCAGCGCCGTGCGTCGCGAGGTGCTCGCGGTGGATAAGGAGCAGCCAATTGCGCGGGCGCAGACGATGGAGGAAATCATCGCAGACTCGGTTGCGCCGCGCCGTTTTTCGGTGATTCTGCTGGCCGCGTTCGCCGCCGTGGCCCTGACGCTGGCCGCCGTAGGGATCTATGGCGTGATGTCTTACCTAATCAGCCAGCGCACCCACGAAATTGGCGTCCGCCTGGCGCTCGGCGCCAGGCGGCGTGACGTGCTGAGGCTGGTAGTCGGGCAAGGAATGAGGCTGGTCTTGCTCGGCGTGGGGATCGGCATGCTTGCGGCTTTCGCGCTGACGCGACTGATGGAGAGTCTGTTGTTCGGGGTGAACCCTACCGACCCGTTAACTTACATTGTCGTCGCGCTAATGCTGACAACATCTGCGCTGCTCGCCTGCTACGTTCCGGCGCGGCGGGCGACGAAATTGGACCCGCTGGTGGCGCTGAGGAATGAATAATCAGGCAGCAGGCAATGGCTGAAGCGCCGACTCTCGTTCTTCGTGCTTTTAATGTCCATCACTTCTTTGGTAGCAAATTTGGGTCATAATTCAGTTTATAAGGTGCGACACGAGGTCGCACGAAATGAGTGGAAGCTCAGCTTCCCAGGCAAGTGTCCAATGCCTGTTCTCAACTCTGCGAGGCGTCGCTGGTAACGGCGGCGTCTTAAGCGCAAAGTAAA
>JBIOWC010000669.1:0-9288 GCA_044868105.1 Blastocatellia bacterium | reverse complement strand
CAAATTCACGACCCTCTTTGGACTGCTGGCCGTTGAACTGGCGGTGAGTTTAACGGGACAGTACGGCTCGAATGTCAGCCACACCCTCGCGGCAGTCTTCTTCATCATCTCAATGGTCTTCGTGTGGCGGTCATTTTACGGCATGCGTATCAAGAGTGGCGGGTAACCTTCAAATTCTTGTGTAAATCTTCAATAGGCGCAGAGCGACAATGCAGCTCTGCGCTTTTTCATTCTATGGCGCTAAACCGACGCGGCGCAGGAGGTCATCAAAGCGTGGGTCGGCGCGGAGTTTATCAAAGCGCGAGTCAATCTTCATAAACAGCATCCACCACGAGTGGTCTTCATAACCTTTTTCCAACCACTCGAAAGCTTTGTCTTTCTCACCCATCGCTGCATAAATCAATCCCAGGCTGGCGGGCGACACGTACCTTTTCTTGGCGAGTGCTTGCAAATCCGCAAGCCGCTGTTCGGCGGCTTTGCGGTTACCCATCATAGCGTACGCCACACCCATCGAGACCAGAAATTCCGGACTGGTGTCCAAGGATTTCACCTTCTCACATTCGGCGAGGGCTTCGTTATATTTCCCGGCGCCAATGTAACCCAGCGTCACATTAGAACGCGCTTCCGCACTATGCGGGTGGGCTTCGAGGAATTTAATCATCTGGTCAATAGCGGCATCGAACTGATGAGCGCAGTAGTAGGGAAACCCTATATGGATTTCGAAGCGTAGCGACAAGGGGTTGAGTTGTCGCGCCAGCCCAGCTTGTTCGTGCGCTTCATTGACCCGACCTTGCAGTCCCAGTAACCAGCAGTATTTGTAATGAATTTCGGCATCATTCGGGTTCAGTTCAATCGCCCTTTTGAACGCTTGTTCCGCGCTCTTCCAGTCGTAATGATAGCGAAATAAAATCATGGCGCGCTCGGCATGAGCACCGCCTAATGCTTCATCTATGGACAAAGCCTTTTCTACGGCATCCTCTGCTTTGGAGAAATATTCTCGCGGCAGGGCATAGTCGGTTGCCAGGAACCCATAAGCATCTGCAAGCCCGACCCAGGCCAGCGCAAACGAAGGGTCAAGCTCTACGGCCTGTTTGAATGCATCAATAGCCTTTTGCAAATTCTCTTTGGTCAATTGGTCTGTCGCATATCGCCCTTTGGCATAAGCCTCGTAGGCTTCGTGGTTTTCTGTATAACGTTTCAGCAGGCGTTCGCGTTCATCGCTGGACAATTTCAAAGCCAAGGCCTCGGTCACTTTGTTGGAAATGGTGTCTTGCAAAGCGAAAATATCGGCACATCTCTCGTCGCATTGAAAAGCCCAGAGCGATTGTCCGTCACTGACGCGCAAGAGTCGCACCGTCACTCGCACGCGGTCACCTTGTTGTTGAATGCTGCCGTCAAGAATCGAATCAACTTTCAACGCCTGCCCGGCTTGCAAAGGGTCTTGCGAACTGTACCGTAGGACTGAATTTGTCGGCCGCACGGTCAGCTCGTTGAGATTGCTGAGTCGCGTGATCATCACGTCGGTCATGCCGACGCCGAGATAATCTTCGCCTTGCGGCTGACTGAGGGTTTTGAATGGCAAGACGGCAAGCGATTTGATCGGCCTCTCCGACGGCGCTTTCGCCGGCGCCTGATCTTTTCGAACCATCCACCAAATTGATGCGGCAGCTAAAACAATCAGCGTCACGCCCATGAACCATACCAAACGACGGCGCCGTCCATAGACTTGGGCAAAGAACCTTTCGTTGAATATGGCCTTTCTGATGACACTGCTATCGGACGAGCTTTCCCCCTTGAGTTTTCTAAGTTCAGCAACCACATCCTGCATACTCGGGTATCGTTCATCAGGGTTTTTCGCCATCGCTCGTTCAATCATTTGTACCAGTGGCTCGGAAAGCCGCTGGTTGCTCCCCCTCAATGATTGCGGCTCGTCGTGCATGACGGCGTGCATGATTTCGATAGGGGTTTTGCTCTTCCCTCTGAAAGGGGAATGACCGGTCATCATTTCATAAAGTACGATGCCAAAGGAAAAGATGTCTGAACGCGCATCCGCTTTTTTGCCGGCGACCTGTTCGGGCGACATATAAGCTGGCGTGCCCATGACCGCGCCAGTCTTCGTTTGGGTCACCTCGCCCTCTGTAGGGCTGAGTGATTTCGCCAGGCCGAAATCGAGCACTTTCACTTGCCCTTGTTTGGTGAGGATGATATTGCCCGGCTTGATGTCCCGATGCACGATATTTTGCTCGTGGGCGCAAGCCAGCGCCTCGGCAATTTGTATAGCAATCGTCAGCGCGGTATTTAATTCAAGGGCTCCGCCATGGATCACTTCTTTGAGCGTTTTGCCTTCGGCGTATTGCATGACGATGAAGCTTTGCGTATCGTCATCAATAATTTCATGAACGGCGCAGATGTTGGGATGATCGAGACGGGCTGCGGCTTGGGCTTCTCGAATCAAACGCTTTCGCGCTTGCGTGTTGCCGGCAAAATCTTCGGAGAGAAATTTGATGGCAACCTGACGATTGAGCCGCGTGTCTTCGGCAAGATAGACGGTGCCCATTCCGCCTTGTCCGAGTTTTTGCGTTAAACGATATTGGCGAATTGTTTGTCCGGGCGGCAACGTATTTTGCGGTATCGTTGCCGACGATTCGGCAATCAGTGGCGCGAGTTGTTTAACGACGGGCGCTTCGAGAAAATCATCAACCCGCGAGTGATATTGCAAAAGCGATTCGACTTCAAGGCGTAAAGCATCATCGCCCGCGCAAACCTCATCCAAAAACGCCGAACGCCGGTCAGATTCACATTCCAACGCTTTCTTTAACAACCCATCAATTTGTTGCCATCGTTCGGGTGTCATCGGAGTTCTGTAAGGTTTTACATAGCAAAATCAAAACCCCATTGGCCTTGAGGCGAGTTCTCTTTTTATGTCAGCCTCGACAATGGTCTTCAACTTAAACGACGCTTTAATTCTTCTTGGGGGCGGGCTGGCGAAATGAGCGTTCCACCATGTCGTTGGGGTCGGTTGAGACCGGTCCATCGCGCCATAACCACCGCATCATCTCCGGCATAATTGCGCCGCCGAATTTCTGCCCGTGCAGATTCATGCCCCACGAATAGTTCACTTCGTAGCCTTTCTGCGTGAGCGCTTTCATCAACCGGACGTTCTGATAAAACCAGTCGCGCTTTTCGTCGTAAACCCCGTTGCGAAGGCCGCGATTGTCGTTGCGCCCGTCGCACAGATAAACGCGAATCGGTTTTTTATCGCTCGCCAATACTTTTTCAGGGTAGACGTGCCCGCCCCGAAGATTAACGAAGCTACCGACGTTGCTGAGCACCTTACGAAAATAATTGGGGCGCTCCCAGGCAACCGTGAATGCTGCAATCGCGCCGGAACTCGACCCGCCGATGCCATGCATCTCCGGGTCTTTTGAAATGTTGTACTCCTTATACAACTCCGGCAGCAGCTCTTCGGTAATCACCCGCGCATATTTGTCATCAAGCGAATTGTATTCGGTCGGGCGATTCGTCGTTCGATCGCCCCATTCTTGCGGCGTCGGTTCGGGCTGTTCGGGCGTGCGCCCTGGGTTAATAAACACCCCAATCATTACCGGAATCTCGCGCCGGTAAATCAAATTATCCATCACATTTTGGGCGCGTATATCGCCGTTCTCGTCTTTGAATGCCTGACCATCTTGAAAGACCATCAAGGCCGCCGGAATCGCTTTATCGTACTGTGCAGGCACATAGAGCCAATAGGTGTGCTGAGTCCCCGCATAGACTTTGCTGGGCAGCGTGTAGGGTCCGCGAATCTCGCCTTTCGGCACGCCTTCTTGAGGCAAGGAATCCGGCCCCAGCCGGTATTGAGAATTCGGGTTCGGTCCGGGCGGCATTGGCGGCGGGCTCGATTGCTGCCCGGCCGGGGTCTGTCCCTGAGTGGATTGCGGAACCGGAACCTGCCCGAGAGCTACCATCACCGCTGCCAACAACACGAAGCCCGGGATCATCATCTTTATGCTCATTCAACATCTCCTCCGTGTTGGAATGTATGACTTCAAGGGAAAACAGTATAGGCTTGAATCATTCTCTAAACCAAACAACCCCGACAAGAAATTTTTTTTTTGCGCACAGGTATTTTTTAGCCTTGGAGTTTCTCTGCTGTTTATGGCGGGGATATTTGAACAATCTCATTCAAACGCTGGGCATTGGGCATTCATTATAAAAAGCCTGTGCGAATTGCAGACGGGCTGTTTAACTTAGCTTCGAAATCATCAGCCCGTTGTGTGCGGTGGCTTAGCACATCCTTTTCCAAATCCGTTCTCGCAATCATTCGCGAAACGCTGTGCCCCATCGCGAACAGGCAACAATTTACAAAAACCCATTCCGTTTAACCCCTCACACGATGTCCCGGTTTTGCGCTTACCTTCAAGACTCCCCCTGAACCTCTGTTCGTCTGCCGGCAGAGAGATTTCCCCTACGAGGTATCAATGTGATTAGAAAGACAAAATTCATCGTCTTAGCACTGGCGCTTTCTCTTACGCTCGCGGCGCTTATTTTTCAGGTGAAAGCTTATCAATCTTCGACCACGCTGTCGGCGCCTTTTGTGCGAAAAGTTCTGGCCACGCTACCGGAAGCCCCTTTCAATCTGCGCTTCTTCACCACGGCGGTGAAGACCGATTCACGCGGTCGAATCATCACCGGTGAAACCAGTGACCCGGTAAAAGATATTGTTGGCGTAGAAGCGGCCGGTGAGCGCGGCGGGCTTGAACGTTTTACAAAAATCATGTTCGGCGCCAGCTATATTGATGGCCGCCCCGACCCCGGCACGCGGATTAATCCGAATAATCCGGTGGTCAACAGCGGCAACCAATTCTGGCCCTTCCGCAAACAACCCTTCCGCAGCGAGCCGCGCGCCTTAGCCCTTACACCGGATGGCAACAAACTCTATGTCACGCTTCCCGGTAAAGAGGGTTACCCGGATTGGCGCGTCGCTGTGGTTGATGCACATTCACATCAGGTTCAGCGTTGGGTGGATTTGCGCCCGCCAGGATTGACGAAAGGCACACGTCCGATTGGCGTCAAAGTTTCACCGCAAAACAACGCTATCTATGCTCGCCCTTATGTTGTGGTGCTCAATATGTATGGCAATTTTGCCAGCGTCATTGATACCGCAACCGATTCGGTTATTGGTGAATTTGAAACCGGCTTTTATGGCGAAAAGGTTATCTTCAATCGTGCGGGCACGCGTCTGTATATTACTGACCGCTTCAAAGATCAGGTGCGGGCCTTTCGCATTGACCCGGGTCCATTTTTTACGCAGCTTGCCGAAATCCCAACCGGCGCCACTGAACTCGAACGCGCGAATCCGCGCGACCTGGATTTGAACGCCGATGGCAAGACCCTCTACGTCGCCAATACCCTCGGCCATACGATTGCCGCCATTAATGTAGAGAACGATGCGAATACACTGACCAAAGTGATGCCGCTAGGCGGACTGGCAACCGATGTGAAGATTGCCGGACGTTGGGGCATCGTCAGTGGTCAAGATACCAATACACGGTTAAATGAAAGAGAAACCGGTCATGGGTTGCCAACTAAAAATGCCAGCGGCGTGGCGATCAGGAATAACGGGCAACCGCTCGGTTATACACCCGTGATGACCGACGCAACCAAAGCGACAACCTTCGACGATATTGGCAGTGAGTTGAACATCTTTGACACGGCAACGAATCAGTTTATCTATCGTTATGTTGATGAAGGGCGCGACCAGTCGCAACTGGTTATACCCGGGCAATTCTTCGACCTTGGCGATCACACCGCCGCGCAGAAAATTATCAAGGGCAGCGGTCCCGAACAGATGATAGTCAAAGGTGATTTGCTCTTTGTGACCTTCGCGCATAACGAAAGGGTGCAGGGGTTTCGAATCAATCAGAACCCAGTTGACCCTTCACAAATCCTTACGCCGCTCGACGTTGAACTGACCGGCGGCATCACCCCGCAGGGTATTGAAGTTTCGCCCTCTGGCAATGAGATATACGTCGCCAATTTCCAGACTGAAGATGTCTCCTTCCTCAATGTCAACGGTGACAATCTGTTGCGCAACGGTTTTACGGCGGTCGGGGTTACCCCCAGCACGCCTGACCCGACAAAAGGCAGTAATGGTCAGGGATTATTTGCCACCGATGAAGAGGTGGGTTTGCGCTGGTTCTTTTCCTCAGCCTATTCGGATGATGGGCAAAAATCTTGCGGTTTCTGTCATTGGGATGGTCGGCAAGATGGTTGTCAATGGAATGTTGCGGCAAATGCCGTCGGCGGCGTAAAGGTCTGCCCGCAAAACAAGGACATTTCGGACAATTGGCCCGAATGGTATGAAGGATTGAATAACGACTTTATGGCCTATGCTTCAGCCTGCAATGGCGAAGTTTTACTCGGCGAACGAACGCCGACTCCGCTCTTCCCGCAAGCCAATGCAAGCGACCGTTTCCGCGCTCGTGAAGACTATGTGTTACGCAAGACCGAAGAGGATTCCCGCGCCCTTGGTCGCCCGGAATTAAACGGCAAAGCCTTCAAGGTCGGTTACTATGACATGGCTTATTTACAAATTCTCTGGTCACAAAATGAAGTCCGGCGTTTGCCAAATCCGTTGACCCAATATCCTGACTCCGCCGAAGCGGCAACGATTGCTCGCGGCAAACAGATTTTCACAGACAAAGTGGCACAGGGCGGCGCGGGTTGCGCCGACTGTCATCACAATGGCAATAAGCTTACCAATGGCGTGATTGATGACACCTTTCAGGATTTCAATATCCACGAACCGGGTGTGATTAGTGAATCAACGGTAGACGGCGAAGGTCCCTTTTTCCGTCCGACAAATGATTACTTCTTTAAACGCTTCGCGCCCCCACAAGATGTCGGCACGCCGCAAAATTTCAGCAGCCGCAATACCAAACACCTGCGTGCCTTCTGGGATAGCGTGCCGCGCTGGTTGCACTATGGATTTGCCCACACCGTAAGAGAGATTTTGTTGACCCCGGATTCGCCGCTTTTGCAAGCCGGTGAGCGCGGTTTCAACTTTCGCACGGTGCGCTCGGACCACAACCGGGCAACGGCAAACAGCTTCCTTGGCGGCCCGCGAATCGTCTTGCCTACGCAAGTGCCGATAACCGTCGCAGACCGCAGCGGTCAACTGGCAGGCGATGCCATGGGAGGAATTCTTGTTAGCCTTGATAGCCCCTTCGTGCAATCAAACGGCCGAGCGTTAATTGACCGATTGGGCACGGACAATCTTGCGCCGCTCGTTACCGGCGGACAGATTAATCCGGGGCTTGCGGCAAATGGCGTTCGGGTTATTAAGGACACCCACGGCAAGACCTCGCACCTGTCGGCCAATGATGTTGACGCTTTGATTCTTTATTTGAAATCGCTCCAATAGCTCGCTGAGCAGGTTAGTGTAGTGAGGTTATCCGAAAGGCCCCGAAGCCCCTTTGATAGTTCATCAAAACGGGCATCGGGGCCTTTATTAATTGACTAACGGTTCCGTTAATCGTGATGGTTCAACGTGCGCTCTCGGCCACAGTCACTTTGGGCGATTTGGTGGCGCGGGTGAAAACGGCGTTTTGATAAAGCCCGGCGAGCAACCGGCAAAAACCCATAACAGGTATGCTCAACAGCGCAACGGCATAAAGGATAAAGCGAAGATGTCCTATCCCAAGGTACGAGTTTTAACTTCGGATAAAGCAGAAAGAGCGGATGGCACGGATGCCCTTTTTCCACTTTTTCCGTCACCTCCGAGGACAATCTTTGTAAGCGGTAACCGGTTCGCTGGCAACCTTATAGGGGTAACCGATTCGCAGGCTCGCTTGGACAACGAAAACCGCAAGCCTCTGTTTTAAGCTTTCTCAAACCACTGTTTTAAGCTTTCTTGGGAGGCAAAGGAAAAAACGAACTGGTGCGCGCAACGTATTCCGCATAGCCAGGTTTATTTTTCTTTAACGATTTTTCAAGCAGTGCGACGCCCGAAACATTCATCAGGAAAAAGGTCATGGTCAACGGGCTAAGCAAAGTGAAGACGCCATTGGGCACCGCGCAAGCAATCAAATAGTATCCCCACCACAAGGTTGAATCGCCGAAGTAATTCGGATGCCGTGTGTAACGCCACAATCCGACATTCATCACCTGGCCTTTATTTGCCGGATTGGCTTTAAATTGTGAAAGTTGAAAATCGCCTACGGCTTCAAAGAAAAAGCCGATACACCACACCGTCAACCCCAGATAATCAAACACTGTCAGACTTTCGGGGGTTGGCGAAATTTGCGCGATTTGTAGCGGTATTGAAATAAACCACATCAAGAGACCTTGAAACCCGAAAACCGTAAACAGGCTGACGAACGGGAATTTATCGCCCCATTGTTTTCGCATCGCTTTGTAGCGATAGTCTTCACCTTTGCCGTGATTGCGTTTGAAGATATGCAGCCCCAACCTCAGTCCCCAGATGGTCGCCAGCGAGGTGATTAAAAATTTGCGCGGATACGCGCCATTCGTCAGAAAGAAACTCACCCAACCAATCAACACAAATCCGGGTCCCCAAAAGCTATCCACAATGCTGGCATCGCTGGTCGCCAGGCTCACCAGCCAGAGCAAAAGCATCAGGCCGAGCGCCACACCCAAAGTCACCAACAGCAAAGTTAAAACGGTCATGCGATTATCTCCTTAACTTTGATTCGCAATCACCACGGCATTTTGTTGATTCAACTGCGCATCAACCCAATCGTCTATGGCCTGCCATTTGTCCAATAACCAGGCGATCTGCGCCTCGCGGGTCACCGGTATATCGGCAAAGCGAACGCGCATAAATTTGATTTTCACTACCCGGCCAATCAGCAATCCGTTGAGAAAATCGCGCAAATCAACGACCCCATCAAATCCTGCGTGCGCGCAAAAAATCACATCCGCCTGGTCATTGAGCTTCAACAAATTCAACGCCCCGCCGAGTCTGGGCGGCAAGGTGTGTTTGAGTTGCGCCGCCTTTTCATAAAGCGCCAGCTCGCCTTTCGCCTTTATCTTTTCGAGAAGCTTCGCTTGCTTGGCTTTCGTAAAGCGCGTGCCTTCGGGGTAGATAATCACGCCGTCACGCGCAGTCAAATGATTCATCAGGCGATTGACCGCGTCGGCTTCTTTGGCATCGCGGCGCACAAAAACATTCGGCAAACGATTGCCAACAATATCCAGACAAGGGTCCCACAGCAATTGCCGCTTTAAGACATATCGCAAACGAAGACCCTCGGGACTGGCAAT